>DASYYD010000309.1:0-6166 GCA_035934195.1 Allostellaceae bacterium
GGGCCATCAGGAGTCGACTGTAAGGAGTGGTGCGCGCATTCTTGTGGATGTTCATCCGGGGCCTCGGCTCGGGTGGCTGACGGTAGGCAACCACCAGTTTCCCAAGTCCGCTCCGGATGAACAACCTTCGTAGCAATCACAGCTAGGTTAGCTAATGATATCGCCCGCACGGCGCCGCTCGTCAACCGCTGCCGCGATCACCCCCCGTTCAGCATGCGCCGCGTCATCTCTTCGACCGGCGCGAGATCGTCGGTGAAGACGACGGTGCCGGGCGGCGCCGCGACATGCGTGATCTGCTTCTCGGCGCGCCTCGCCAGGCGCTCCACCGCCTGGTTGCCGGCGAAATTCCGCAGCCGGGCGCGGATCGCCGATTCCGGCGTCGCCGTGGCGAAAGCCAGCAGCATGCGGTTCCCGTAGCCGAGGGAGAGGACCGCGACCGAGGGAAACACCCGCTCCAACGTCGCGACGGTCGTTGCCAGAAGCTCCGGCTTCGGGCTGCCGTCGAACAGGTTCATCATCAATACGCCGCCGCGGCTCATATGCGCGCGCACCGCCGCGAAGAATTCGACGGTGACGAGGTAGAACGGGATGTACGGCCCGCCCTGGTAGAGATCGACGTGCACGATGTCGTAACGGCTGCGGTTTCCGGCGAGCCAGGGGCGCGCATCCGCGACGTGAATGCGCAGCTTCTCGTCCCGCGGGTCCAATCCGAAGAAGCGAATGGCGGCCTCGACCACCTTCGGGTCGATCTCCACGGCATCGACGGCGATCTGGGGCGCTACGATCCGCGTCGCGGCGATCGAGCCGCCGCCGCCGAGGCCGAGCACCAGGAGGCGCCTGCCCGGCGCCAGGAGCGGCCCCAAGGCGAAGTCGTCGTAGTAGTGGCCCGTCCATGGGCTCTCGAGGTCGCGGATCGTGTGCACGCCCATGCTGTCGTTCAGCTTGAGCAGCAGCAAGCGGCCGTTGCGGACGACGCGCACCAGATTATACGGCGATTCCGCCGCCCAGAGCGTCGTCTGCGGCCAGCGCTGCGGCGGCACGAACGGCAATGCCGCGGCGAAGAGGACCAACGCCGGCAACATGGCGCGCGGATGCCGCGCCAATCCCGCCGCCGCCGTCGCCGCGGACAACAGGCAGATGGCCTCCAGCGTCATCTGCGTGCCCAGCCGCGGCACCAGGAAGAAGCTCGTCCCGAGCACCCCGGCGATGCCGCCGATCGTCGAGATCGCGTAGACCTTGCCCGCCGCCGACCCGACCCGCCCCGATCGCGCCAAGAGGCGAATGAGAAATGGCCCCGCCGTCGCCATCGCCGTCATCGGCGGCGCAAAGACGACAAGGCTCGCGAGCGCGGCCCCGGTGAAGTCGCCGAGGCGCGCAGAGCTGCGCAGCAGGGACTGGACCGTGAAGAGGACGGCAAGCTGGTAGAGCGCGCCGCCGAGAATGATGCCGTAGAGCCAGAGGTCGGTATCTCTGCGGTCGGCCAGCCAGCCGCCGAGCCCGTAGCCGAGCGCGAGCGCCGCCATCGCCACCGAGATCATGCTGCCCCAAACGTAGATCGAGTAGCCGAAATACGGGGCGTACAGCCGGAAGGCGACCAGCTCCTGCGCCATGATGACGGCGCCGGTCAAAAACGGCGTGGCGAGCCACAGCGCCAGGCGCAGGCGACGCACATCCGCCGCAAAGGCGGCCGCTTCGCCGACCGGGTCGAGCGGCCGTGCCGTCGCATCTTCCGGCGAGTTGCGTTCTGTGGTCCCCGCCTTGCCGGACGACATCAAAGGGGCGAGCGAGGCCGTCGGTTAGTTGCCGGTCTCGACGAACGGCAAAATCGCGATCACCTGGCCGCTCGACCTGCCGAGCGCCATGACGTCGGAGACGCCGGGGGGAGACCCGTCCCCCCAGTTTATCGTCGCAAAAAACGTCAGATTGCCCGTCGCGGGCGCCATGACGCGATGGGTAAAGGTCACGTTCGGGGCGAGCAGCGGGGTCGTCAGTTGCTTGAAGAGGGTGCCTTTTGCGTTGTAGAGGTTGATCGTCGCCGAAGCGTCGTTGGGAGAAGTATTCGTGACCTTGACGAGCGCCGATTGCGACGCCACCAATTGCACGGCAGGCAACAGCTGAGCCTGCGGGAAAGTCGTGCGGCCGGGCATCAGCGAGATGACCTGGCCGGTGTTCGAATCAAACCCCATGACGTCGGCGACCGCGGCATTCGCCGCGCTCAGCTCGACGACCGTATGAACGCTCAAATTGCCGGTTGCCGGCGCCCTGACCGAAAAGCGAAAGGTGGTGTTTGGCGCGACCGTTATCGGGTTTGCCTCGCTTCCTTCCTGCTTGAACGCAAAACCTCTGTCGTTGTAGGCGGTCGCAACCAGCTGGACGGCATTGCCGGAGGTGTTGGTGATCGTGACGGCGGCCTCCTGGAGCGTCACCAGCTCGAGGGGCGGTATCACGAGGAGCTCGATCAGCGTAAACGCCCTCGCCGGTTGCACATAGCCAAGGCTGAACACCGACGCAAAGAGGAAGAGAGCCGCGGATATCCATGATTTTGCCGAATTTCTCATGAACCCCTCCCGTATTCGTACGGATCGGCGAAAGCAGAACGACAATAACCTGAATGACTGTTTTTGACAAGTAGAAGCGCGCGGCAGTTGTGCATGGCTCAACTAGGTGGAGCAAACCTATTTCGCTTCAATCCGAACAATTGACGGTATGACAATTTTGCGGCACGTGCGCCGCCTGCCGGCATGCGCGGGGCGCGAACCGCCGGCCATGCCGGGGTGGACGGCGGCGGCCTTGCGGCATAGGGTCGGGCGATGATGCGGGCGCTGGCGCCTTTTGCGACGAAGCCGGCGGAATGCCGCGGGCGGCTTCATCCGGAACCCGAGCACCCCACACGCTCGCCCTTCGAGCGCGACCGCGACCGCATCATCCACTCGACCGCCTTTCGCCGCCTGACGCACAAGACGCAGGTCTTCGTCTATCACGAGGGTGACCATTACCGGACGCGCCTGACGCACAGCCTGGAAGTGGCGCAGATCGCCCGCTCGATCGCCCGCGCTCTCGGGCTCGAGGAGGACCTCGCCGAGACCCTGGCGCTCGCTCACGACCTCGGCCACACGCCCTTCGGGCATGCCGGCGAGGAGGCGCTCGACGCCGAGATGGAGCGGTTCGGCGGCTTCTCCCACAACGACCAGACGTTGCGGGTTCTGACGCTGCTCGAACGCCGCTACGCCGAATTCGACGGGCTCAACCTGACCTGGGAGGCGCTCGAAGGGATGGTCAAGCACAACGGCCCGCTCGCGGGGCCCGGCATCGAGCGCGCGGTGCCGCCTTGGATCGCCGAATACGACCGCCGGCACCCGCTCGCGCTCGCGAGCTACCCCGGCCCGGAGGCCCAAGTCGCCGCGCTTGCCGACGACATCGCCTACAACAACCACGACATCGACGACGGGCTGCGGGCCGGCCTCTTCGCGGTCGCCGATCTCGCCGATGTGCCGCTCGTCGGCCCGGTCTTCGAGGCGGTCGCCGCGCGCTATCCGGGGATCGAGGAAACCCGCCTCATCCACGAGGCGATTCGCCGCCTGATCGACCGGATGACCGCCGACCTGATCGCCGAGACGCGCCGGCGGATCGCCGCGGCGAAGGTGCGCTCGGCCGCCGCGGTGCGCGCGCTGTCCTCGCCGGTCGTCGCCTTTTCGGCCGAGATGCGCGACAATGACCGGGCTCTGAAGAAGTTTCTGTTCGAGCGCATGTACCGCCATTACCGCGTCAATGCCATGAGTTTGCGAGCGCATCGCGTCGTCCACGACCTCTTCGGCCTATACCTGTCCGAGCCGCAATACCTGCCGCCCGAATGGCGCCGCCTCGCCGGCGGCCCCGACGAGCCGAAGACCGCCCGCGTCGCCGCCGATTACCTCGCCGGGATGACCGATCGATTCGCCCTCGACGAGCACCGCCGCTTGTTCGATACCTATCCGGCGATATGACCAATCTGTGCAGCGATTTCCGCCGGCTCGTGCTTGCCGCTCTCGACGACCTCGTGCGCGACGGGATGCTGCCCGCGGGCATCGAGGCGGCCCGCGTCGCGGTCGAGCCGCCGCGCGATCCCGCGCACGGCGAGCTGTCGACGAACGCCGCGATGGTGCTGGCGGCGACCGCCCGGCAAAATCCGATGGCGCTCGCCGAGCGCATCGCCGCCGCGCTGGCGGCCCATGACCTCGACACGGCCGGCTATCGCGGGCGCGGCTTTTCGGTCGAACCGGCGCGGCCGGGCTTTCTCAACATCCGCCTCGCGCCGGAAATCTGGCACGCGCAACTGCGCGCCATCCTCGAAGCCGGCACGGCCTTCGGCGATTCCGCCCTCGGCATGGGCGAGCGGGTCAATGTCGAGTTCGTCTCGGCCAACCCGACGGGGCCGATGCATGTCGGACACGGCCGCGGCGCCGTCTTCGGCGACGCGCTCGCCGCGCTGCTCAAAAAGGCCGGCTTTGCCGTCTCCCGCGAATATTACGTCAACGACGCCGGCGCGCAGGTCGAGGCGCTCGCCCGCTCGCTCCATCTGCGCTATCGCGAGGCGCTGGGCGAAGCGGTCGGCGCCATCCCCGAAGGGCTCTATCCCGGCGAGTACCTGGTCGGGATCGGCAAGGCGCTCGCCGAGCGCGATGGGGATAGATGGCTCGGCCGGCCGGAGGCCGAGTGGCTCGAGCCGCTGCGCGACGTCGCGGTCGCCGAGATGATGGCGCTGATCCGCGGCGATCTCGCCGCCCTCGGCGTCGGGCACGACGCCTTCGTCTCGGAACGCGCGCTCGTCGCGGCTGGGGCCGTCGATGAATGCCTCGCCCAGCTCGCGGCGCGCGGCCTCATCTATACCGGCGTCCTCGAACCGCCGAAGGGCAAGCGCCCGGACGATTGGGAGCCGCGGCCGCAGACGCTTTTCCGCGCCACCGAGTTCGGCGACGACACCGACCGGCCGCTGAAGAAATCGGACGGCTCGTGGACCTATTTCGCCGCCGACATCGCCTATCACCATGACAAGTACCGGCGCGGCTTCAAGAATTTGATCGATGTCTGGGGCGCCGATCACGGCGGCTATGTGAAGCGCATGCAGGCGGCGGTGCGCGCGGTGACCGAGGGCGAAGCCGCGCTCGACGTCAAGGTCTGCCAACTCGTCAACCTCTTCGACAACGGCGAGCCGGTGCGCATGTCGAAGCGCGCCGGCGTCTTCGTCGGCTTGCGCGAGGTCATCGACGAGGTCGGCCGCGACGTCTTCCGCTTCATCATGCTGACCCGCAAGAACGACCAGGCCCTCGACTTCGATTTCGCCAAGGTCACCGAGCAATCGAGGGACAATCCCGTCTTCTACGTGCAATACGCCCATGCCCGCGCCGCTTCGGTGATGCGCCACGCCGCCGCGCTTTTCCCCGAGCTGGCCGAGGACGAGCGCGCCGTCGCCCGCTTTCTTGCGGACGCCGGGGTCGAGCGGCTCGGCGACCCGGCGGAATTGGCCCTCATCCGCCAGCTCGCGCTGTGGCCGCGCCTCGTCGAGAGCGCCGCCGAGGCGCACGAGCCGCACCGCATCGCGTTCTTTCTGCAGGAGACGGCGGCCCAGTTTCACATGCTGTGGAACAAGGGCAAGGACGAGGCGACGTTGCGCTTCATCCTCGCCGCCGATCCGGAATTGACGCGCGCGCGCCTCGCGTTGGTGCGCGCCGTCGCCATCGTCATCGCTTCCGGCCTCGCCGTCTTCGGGGTCGAGCCGGTGCGGGAGATGTGATCCGAGGGGGCTTGAACCTTGTCGTATCAGTTCGGACCGGTCGATCCGGAAGAGCGGGCGTCATATTCCGGCGCCCCGGAGCCGGCGCGTCGCCGCACCCTGGCGACGGCGCTGGCGCTCGGCGTGATGGCGCTGTTCGCCGGCGCGCTGTGGTTCGCCTATGTGGCCGGCTCGCACCATCGGGGGCCCGGCGGCGTGCCGCTGATCCGCGCCGACGAGGCGCCGGCGAAGATCAAGCCCGCCGCGCCCGACGGCATGCACATCCCCGACCAGAACATGCTGATCTACAACGAAAGCCAGCCCAAGGTCGAAAAACTGCTGCCGGCGCCGGAGCAGCCGCTGCCGCGCCCGGCGCCGCCGGCGCCCGCTGCCGCGCCGGCGCCTGGCGCTGCGCCG
>DASYYD010000312.1:0-16111 GCA_035934195.1 Allostellaceae bacterium
GACCGAGATGGTGATGCCGGGCGACAACATCGCGATGGAGGTGGAGCTGATCGCGCCGATCGCGATGGACGAGGGCCTGCGCTTTGCGATCCGCGAGGGCGGCCGCACGGTCGGCGCCGGCGTCGTCGCCAAGATCATCGAATAGCGAAGGCACGAGGAGATGGCCGCCGACAGCCAAAATATCCGCATCCGCCTGCGCGCCTACGATCACCGCGTCCTCGACCAGTCGACGAGCGAGATCGTCAGCACCGCCAAGCGCACCGGCGCGCGCGTGCGGGGGCCGATCCCGCTGCCGACCCGGATCGAGAAATTCACCGTGCTGCGCTCGCCGCACATCGACAAGAAATCGCGCGAGCAGTTCGAGATCCGCACGCACAAGCGCGTCCTCGACATCGTCGATCCGACGCCGCAGACGGTCGACGCGCTGATGAAGCTCGACCTCGCCGCCGGCGTCGATGTCGAGATCAAGCTCTGAGGCGACAATCATGCGCACCGGCCTCATCGCGAAAAAGCTCGGCATGACCCGCCTCTTCACCGAGGAGGGCAATCACCTGCCGGTGACGGTGCTGAAGATCGACAATTGCCAGGTGGTCGCGGTCCGCACCCCTGAGCGGGACGGCTACTGCGCCGTGCAGCTGGGCGTCGGCGCCGCCAAGGTGAAGAACGTGACAAAGCCGCAGCGCGGCCATTTCGCGGCCGCCAAGGTCGAGCCGAAGGCAAAGCTGGCCGAGTTCCGGGTGTCGCAGGATGCGCTCCTCGAGGTCGGGGCCGAGCTGACGGCGGCGCATTTCGTCGCCGGGCAATATGTCGACGTGACTGGCACCAGCATCGGCAAGGGTTTTGCCGGAGCGATGAAGCGGCACAATTTCGGCGGCCTCGGGGCGAGCCACGGCGTCTCGGTCTCGCACAGGAGCCACGGCTCGACCGGGCAGCGGCAAGATCCCGGCAAGACCTTCAAGACCAAGAAGATGGCGGGGCATCTGGGAGCCGCGCGGGTGACGACGCAAAACCTGCGGGTCGTCGCCGCCGACCCCGAGCGCGGCGTCCTCTTCATCAAGGGCGCGGTGCCGGGCAGCGTCGGCGGCTGGGTGCGCGTGCGCGACGCGGTCAAGCGCAAGCTCCCCGACGGCGTGCCGTACCCGGCGGCGTTGCGCGGCGCGGCGCCGGAAGCGGCCGCGCAGGCGCCGCCCGAGACTCCGACCGGCGAGGGCGGCCCATGAAGCTGACCGTCAGGAACCTCGACAACGAGGAGGTCGGCGACATCGAGCTCGCCGAGGAGGTGTTCGGCATCAAGGTCCGCCGCGACATCCTCGCCCGCGTCGTCAACTGGCAGCTGGCGAAGCGCCGCGCCGGCACGCACAAGACAAAGGGCATCAGCGACATCCAGGGCACGACGAAAAAGCCCTACAAGCAGAAGGGCACCGGCCGCGCCCGCCAGGGCAGCCTGCGCTCGCCGCAATTCCGCGGCGGCGCGGTCATCTTCGGCCCCGTGGTACGCAGCCATGCCTTCAGCCTGCAGAAGAAGGTCCGCCGACTCGGCCTCAAATCGGCGCTCTCGGCAAAGCAGGGCGAGGGCAAACTCGTCGTCATCGACAGTGCGAAGATCGAGGACGGCAAGACCAAGGCCCTGCGTGCCCGCTTCGCGGCCCTGGGCTGGGATTCGGTGCTGATCCTCGACGGCCCCGAACTCGACCCGCTCTTCGTGCGCGCCGCCCGCAACCTGCCGCGCGTCGATGTGCTGCCGCAGCAGGGCGCGAACGTCTACGACATCCTGCGCCGCGACACGCTCGTCCTGACGCGCGCGGCCGTCGAGCATCTGGAGGCGCGCCTCAAATGAGCCGGTTTCGCGTCATTCCACGGGGCGTGGCGCATCTCTCCCGCCAGGAGATGTACGACATCATCCGCCGCCCGGTCATCACCGAGAAGGCGACGAACGCGTCGGAGCACAATCAGGTGATCTTTCGCGTGCCGCTCGGCGCGACGAAGCGCGAGGTCAAGGCCGCGGTCGAGGGGCTTTTCAACGTCAAGGTGGATGCCGTCAACACGATCCGCGTCAAGGGCAAGCTGAAGCGCTTTCGCGGCCGGCTCGGCCGGCGCTCCGACCACAAGAAGGCGATCGTCACGCTCGCCGAAGGCTCGCGCATCGACGTGACGACCGGCATCTGAGGCAAGAACGATGGCACTCAAGAGCTTCAACCCGACCACGCCCTCGCAGCGCCAGCTCGTCATCGTCGACCGCAGCGAATTGTGGAAGGGCAGGCCGGTCAAGGCGCTGACCGAGGGATTGCGCGAAAAGGGCGGGCGCAACAACACTGGCCGCATCACGATGCGCCGGCGCGGCGGCGGCAACAAGCGGCGCTACCGGATCGTCGATTTCAAGCGCGCAAAGCTCGAGATGCCTGCCGTCGTCGAGCGGCTCGAATACGATCCGAACCGCACCGCCTTCATCGCCCTCATCCGCTATTCCGACGGCGAACTCGCGTATATCCTGGCGCCGCAGCGGCTGCGAGGCGGCGACAGCGTCGTCTCGGGCGAGCGGGTCGATATCAAGCCCGGCAACGCGATGCCGATGCGCAACATGCCGATCGGCACGATCATCCACAATGTCGAGATGAAGCCCGGCAAGGGCGGGCAATTGGCGCGCGCCGCCGGCACCTATGTGCAGCTCGTCGGCCGCGACCAGGGCTATGCCCTGTTGCGCCTCGCCTCGGGCGAATTGCGCATGGTGCGCGGCGAGTGCCGCGCCACGATCGGCGCCGTCTCGAACCCCGACCAGCAGAACATCGTCATCGGCAAGGCCGGACGAAACCGCTGGCTCGGGCACCGGCCCTCGGTGCGCGGCGTCGCGATGAACCCGATCGACCATCCGCATGGCGGCGGCGAGGGCCGCACCTCGGGCGGCCGCCATCCGGTGACGCCGTGGGGCAAGCCGACCAAGGGCAAGAAGACGCGGGCGAACAAGAAGACCGACCGGCTGATCGTCCGCCGGCGGCATCAGAAATAGCGGAGAGGCGAGCGTGGCACGCTCTGTTTGGAAAGGCCCCTTCGTCGACGGCTATCTGTTGAAGAAGGCCGAGAAGGTGCGCGGCTCGGGGCGCAACGAGGTGATCCGCACCTGGTCGCGCCGCTCGACGATCTTCCCGCAATTCGTCGGCCTCACCTTCGGCGTCTACAACGGCCACAAATTCATCCCCGTGCTGGTGACCGAGAACATGATCGGCCACAAGCTCGGCGAGTTCGCGCCGACCCGCACCTTCTACGGGCATGCCGGCGACAAGCGGGCGAGGAGAACCTGAGATGGGCAAGCCGCAGGCCCCGCGCCGCCTCGCCGACACCGAAGCCTCGGCCTCGCTGCGCGGGATTCACGTGAGCCCGCGCAAGCTCAACCTCGTCTGCGGCACGATCCGCGGCAAGGCCGCCGCCGCCGCCCTCGCCGAGTTGAGCTTCTCGCACCGGCGCATCGCCCGCGACGTGAAGAAGGCGTTGCAGGCCGCCATCGCCAATGCCGAGAACAACCACCAGCTCGATGTCGACCGGCTCTACGTCAAGGAGGCGACGGTGGGCCGCGCCTTCATTCTGAAGCGCTTCCACACCCGTGGCCGCGGCCGCTCGGCGCGCGTCGAAAAGCATTTCTCGCATTTGACGCTCGTCGTGCGCGAGCGCCCGGAGGAGACCGAGTAATGGGTCAGAAAGTCAATCCGATCGGGCTCAGGCTCGGCATCAACCGCACCTGGGACTCGCGCTGGTTCGCCCGCAAGGAATACGGCAACCTGCTGCTCGACGACCTGGGCTTGCGAAAATTTCTGCACGAGCGCTTGGCGCAGGCCGGCGTGTCGCGCATCATCATCGAGCGCGCCGCCAAAAGGACGCGGATCACGCTGCATTCGGCGCGGCCCGGCGTCATCATCGGCAAGAAGGGCGCCGACATCGAAAAACTGCGCACCGACATCGCCAAGGTCACGAAGAGCGAGGTCAGCCTCAACATCGTCGAGATCCGCAAGCCCGAGATCGACGCGCGGCTGATCGCCGAGGGCATCGCGCAGCAGCTCGAACGCCGGGTCGCCTTCCGCCGTGCCATGAAACGCTCGGTGCAGTCGGCGATGCGGCTGGGCGCCCAGGGCATCCGCATCAACTGCTCGGGGCGCCTGGGCGGCGCCGAGATCGCCCGCATGGAATGGTATCGCGAGGGGCGGGTGCCGCTGCATACGCTGCGCGCCGACGTCGATTTCGGCTACGGCGTCGCCAAGACGACATACGGCATCTGCGGCGTCAAGGTGTGGGTCTTCAAGGGCGAGATCCTGGCGCACGACCCGATGGCGCAGGACAAGCGGCTCGCCGAAGGGCAGCCGGCGAGCCACGAGCGCGGCCGCCGAGAGGCGGTGGGGTAGGCTTTCATGCTCAGTCCGAAACGCAGCAAGTACCGCAAAGCCCATAAGGGGCGCATCCACGGCCTCGCCAAAGGCGGGACGCAGCTGAACTTCGGTGCCTATGGCTTGAAGGCGCTCGCCGCCGGCCGCATCACCGCACGCCAGATCGAGGCGGCGCGCCGGGCGATCACCCGCCATATCCGTCGCGCCGGCCGGGTGTGGATCCGCGTCTTTCCCGACGTGCCGGTGTCGCACAAGCCGGCCGAGGTGCGCATGGGCAGCGGCAAGGGCTCGCCCGAATTCTGGATCTGCCGGGTGAAGCCGGGCCGCATCATGTTCGAGCTCGACGGCGTGCCGCCCGAGGTGGCGCGCGAAGCCTTCGCGCTCGGCGCCGCGAAGCTGCCGATCGAGACGCGCTTCGTCGCCCGCCCGACCGATGCGGGGCTGCAGTGAAGCCCGGCGACGTGCGCGCCAAGACCGAGGACGAACTCGGCGACGAGCTCGACCGGCTCGGCAAGGAGATCTTCAACCTGCGCTTCCAGCGCGCGAGCGGCCAGCTCGAAAACACCGCCCGGGTCCGTCAGGTGCGGCGCGACATCGCCCGCATCAGGACGATCCTCGGCGAACGGCGCCGCCAGGCGTCGCAGGAGTAGGGAATGTCGAAGCGCGTGTTGCAGGGGATCGTCGTCAGCGAGAAGAACGACAAGACCGTCATCGTGCGGGTCGAGCGCCGCGTCATGCACCCGATCTACAAGAAGTTCATGACCCGCTCGAAAAAATACGCCGCGCATGACGCGGAGAACCGCTTTCACGTCGGCGACGCGGTGCGGATCGAGGAGAGCCGGCCGCTCTCGAAGACGAAGCGCTGGGTGGTGCTGAGCGGCGAGCCGGGTCAGCGGCGGCCGCCCGAGGTCGCCGTCGATGCCGAGAACGCCGGGGTCGAGCCATGATCCAGATGCAGACGAACCTCGACGTTGCCGACAATTCCGGCGCCCGCCGCGTCCAGTGCATCAAGGTGCTCGGCGGCTCGAAGCGCAAGACGGCGACGGTCGGCGACGTCATCATCGTCTCGGTCAAGGAGGCGATCCCGCGCGGCCGCGTCAAGAAGGGCGACGTGCACCGCGCCGTCATCGTGCGCACCGCCAAGGAGATCCGTCGCCCCGACGGCAGCGCGATCCGCTTCGACCGCAACGCCGCGGTCCTCATTACCCAGCAGGGCGAGCCGATCGGCACCCGCATCTTCGGGCCCGTCACCCGCGAATTGCGGGCGCGCCGGTTCATGAAGATCGTCTCGCTCGCCCCGGAAGTGCTGTGAGATCGCGATGCGCGGCAATCGCTTCCCGCCGCCCCCTCGCCACCCCGGCGCAGGCCGGGGTCCATCGATCCGCCGCATCGGTCGGCGATCAGGCGGCGGGGTCTGCTCAGCTATCCGCCGGGTCGAACGGGTTGAAGGGTGGATCCCGGCCTTCGCCGGGATGACAGGAATGGCGGGAGCCAAGGGCAAGCGATGCCGAAGCTGAAGATCAAAAAGGGTGACACGGTCGTCGTCGTCACCGGCCGCGACAAGGGCAGGAGCGGGGAAGTGCTGCGCGTCTTTCCCGGCGAGGGCCGGCTCATCGTCCAGGGGGTCAACACCGCGAAGCGGCATACCAGGGCGCGCATGGGCGAACCCGGCGGCATCGTAGACAAGGACATGCCGATCCACATCTCGAACGTCGCGCATGTCGATCCGAAGACCGGCAAGCCGACCCGGGTCGGCTACAAATTCCTCGAAGGCGGCAAGAAAGTGCGTTTCGCCCGCCGTTCGGGCGAAGTCATCGACAGGTGATAGGATGAGCGCGAGCCGATTGGAGGAGCGGTACCAGACGACGATCCGCCCGGCCTTGATGCAGGAGTTCGGCTACGAGAACCTGCTCCAAGTACCGCGGCTCGAAAAGATCGTCGTCAACATGGGCGTCGGCGAGGCGGTGCAGGACGCCAAAAAGATCGAGGCGGCGGTCGGCGACCTCGCCGCGATCACCGGCCAGCGCCCGATCGTCACGCATGCGAAACAGTCGATCGCGACCTTCAAGCTGCGCAAGGGCATGGCGATCGGCTGCAAGGTGACCTTGCGCCGAGAGCGCATGTACGAGTTCCTCGACCGGCTCATCACGGTCGCCTTGCCGCGCGTGCGCGACTTCCGCGGCATCTCCGGCAGGAGCTTCGACGGCCGCGGCAATTTCGCGCTCGGCCTCAAGGAACAGATCGTCTTCCCGGAGATCGACTACGACCGCGTCGATGCGGTGCGCGGCATGGATGTCGTCGTCGTCACCACGGCGAAGAGCGACGCGGAAGCGAAGGCGCTGCTCAAAGGGTTCGACATGCCGTTCGTCAATTGAGGGCGGCGGGAGAAGAGGATGGCAAAGAAGAGCTCGATCGAAAAGAACCAGCGCCGCATCAAAATGGCGCGGCAGAACGCGCCCAAGCGGGCGCGGCTGAAGGCGCTGGCGCGCGACCGCGCGGCGCCGCCCGAAGATCGCTTCGCGGCGCAATTGAAGCTCGCCGAGATGCCGCGCAACAGCTCGCCGACGCGCACCCGCAACCGCTGCGCGATGACCGGCCGCCCGCGCGGCTATTACCGCAAATTCAAGCTGTCGCGCATTTCGCTGCGCATGCTCGCTTCGGCCGGGCAGATCCCCGGCATGGTCAAGTCGAGCTGGTAGGGGGAACGCAGATGTCGATGAGCGATCCTCTCGGGGACATACTGACGCGGATCCGCAACGGGCAGCGGGCGCGCCAGGCGATCGTCGCCGCGCCGGCCTCGAAATTGCGCGCCAACGTGCTCGAGGTGCTGCGCCGCGAAGGCTATATCCGCGGCTTTTCGCGCGAGGATCTGCGCCCGGGCGTCGCCGAGCTGAAGATCGAGCTGAAATATGTCGACGGCGAGCCGGTGATCCGCGAGATATCTCGCGTGTCGAAGCCCGGCCGGCGCGTCTATTCGCGGATCGCCGATCTGCCGCGCATCTATAACGGGCTCGGCATCTCCATCCTGTCGACGCCGCGCGGTGTCATGTCGGACAACGAGGCCCGCGCCGCCAAGGTCGGCGGCGAGGTCCTGTGCCGCGTCTTCTGACGGTGTGATGATGGTAATCTTCCGATATTGGCTTTACGTCGTTCCCGCGAAGGCGGGAATCCAGGGTCCCGAGGTTCCGTCGCTCGCCCTGGAGCCCCGCTCGCGCGGGGGTGGCGAGACCCCGTGAGGTTTTTGCGATGTCACGCATAGGCAAGCATCCGGTGGCGATCCCGACCGGAGTCGAGGTGCAGCTCGCCGGTGACCGGCTGACCGCGAAGGGCCGGCTGGGCACGCTCTCGCTCACCGTCAACAGCGAGGTCGCCGCCGCCGTCGCCGACGGCCAGGTGACGATCACCCCGAAGAGCGAGACCCAGAAGGCGCGGGCGCTGTGGGGAGCGACGCGCGCGCTCGTCAACAACATGGTGCTCGGCGTGTCGCAGGGCTTCACCGTCAACCTCGACATCAACGGGGTGGGCTATCGCGCCGCCGTGCAGGGCGAGACGCTCAACCTTCAGCTCGGCTTCAGCCACGACATCCCCTATCCGATCCCGAAGGACGTGAAGATCACCTGCGAGCGGCCGACTGCGATCACCGTCACCGGTGCCGACAAGCAACGGGTCGGCCAGATCGCCGCCGAGATCCGCGGCTTCCGTCCGCCCGAGCCCTATAAGGGAAAGGGCATCAAGTATCGCGACGAGGTCGTTCGCCGCAAGGAAGGCAAGAAGAAGTAGCCCGATGAGCGAGAAAGCCAAATCCCTTTTTCTGCGCAGGAAGCGCCGCGTGCGGTTCAAACTGCGCCGCGTCTCGGGCGACCGTTTGCGGCTCTCGGTGTTCCGCTCGTCGCGGCACATCTACGCCAACATCATCGACGACGCGGCCGGGCATACGCTCGCCGCGGCCTCGACCCTCGACAAGGGGTTGCGCGAGAGCCTCAAGACCGGCGCCGACGCCGCCGCGGCGAGCGCCGTCGGCAAGCTGATCGCCGAGCGGGCGAAGCAAAAGGGCATCGCGCGCGTCGTCTTCGATCGCGGCGGTTATCTCTATCACGGCCGGGTCAAAGCCCTGGCGGAGGCTGCCCGCGAGGGCGGCCTCGATTTCTGAAGGAGTCGCGATGGCACGTACGCAATCGGACCGGCGCCGCGGCGACGGAGATCGCCAATCGCGCGATCGCGGCGAGGAAGGCGAGTTCGCCGAAAAGCTCGTCAGCATCAACCGGGTTGCCAAAGTCGTCAAAGGCGGCCGGCGGTTCGGCTTTGCCGCGCTCGTCGTCGTCGGCGACCGCAAGGGCCGCGTCGGCTACGGCTCGGGCAAGGCGCGCGAGGTGCCGGAAGCGATCCGCAAGGCGACCGAGCAGGCGCGCCGGGGCATGATCCGCGTGCCGCTGCGCGAGGGCCGCACCCTCCATCACGACATCGAGAGCAGCTACGGTGCCGGGCAGGTCATCATCCGGGCGGCGCGCGCCGGCACCGGCATCATTGCCGGCGGCCCGATGCGCGCGATCTTCGAGGCCTTGGGCGTCCACGACGTGGTCGCGAAATCGCTCGGCAGCGCCAACCCGCACAACATGATCAAGGCGACTTTCGTGGCATTGCAACGCCTGACGAGCCCGCGCGCCGTCGCCGCGCGGCGCGGCCGCAAAGTCGCCGAGATTCTCGGCCGGCGCGACGCCGAGGCGCGCGGAGAGGCGTGATGGCAAAGAGCAAGGCGACCGCCAAGACGGTGACCGTCGTGCAGACCGGCAGCGTGATCGGGCGCCGGCACGATCAGGCAGAGACCTTGAAGGGGCTCGGGCTGAACAAGCGGCACCGCCGGCGCGTTCTCGAGGACACCCCGGCGGTGCGCGGCATGATCAACAAGGTGAAGCACCTCGTGCGCATCGAGGACGAGGCGGAGGCGCGCCAGCGATGAAGCTCAACGAGATCCGCGACAATCGCGGCGCCCATTATCGGGCGAAACGGGTCGGGCGCGGCATCGGCTCCGGCAAGGGCAAGACCGCGGGGCGCGGCGGCAAGGGGCAGACCGCGCGCAGCGGCGTCGCACTCAACGGATTCGAGGGCGGCCAAACGCCGCTGCACCGCCGCCTTCCCAAACGCGGCTTCAACAACAAGATGTTCCGCAAGGAATATCGGCACCTCAATCTCGGCCGACTGCAAGAGGCGCTCGAGCATGGTAGGCTGAAACCGGACGCGACGATCGACGCGGCTGCGCTCGTCGCCTCGGGCATCTTGCGGCGGGCCGGCGACGGCGTGCGGCTCCTCGCCAAGGGCGAACTCAAGACCGCGGTCACGATCGAGGTCGCCGGCGCCTCCAAGGCGGCGGTCGCGGCGGTCGAGAAGGCGGGCGGCAAGGTGATCGTCGCCGCCGGCCGCCGGAAGCGCGCCGAGCCGGAGGCCGCGGCCAAGGATTGAGCGGCGCGCGGGTCCGCGCGCCCGTCTATTGGTTAGGGAAGGGACAGATGGCCTCAGCCGCCGAGCAGCTCGCCTCCAGCATCAACCTCTCGGCCTTCGCCAAGGCGACCGAGCTCAAAAGCCGGATCTGGTTCACCCTCGCGGCGCTGCTCATATACCGGCTCGGCACCTACATTCCGATCCCCGGCATCGACCCGGGCATCTTGAAGGATGTGTTCTCGCACAATGCGGGCGGCATCCTCGGCATGTTCGACATGTTCTCGGGCGGTGCGCTCGGGCGCATGACGATCTTCGCGCTCGGCATCATGCCGTACATCTCGGCCTCGATCATCATCCAGCTGTTGACCGCCGTGTCGCCGACGCTCGAAGCCTTGAAGAAGGAAGGCGAGAGCGGGCGCAAAAAGCTCAATCAGTACACGCGCTACGGCACCGTGCTGCTCGCTGTGGTGCAGGGCTACGGCATCGCCGTCGGCATCGAGGGGATGCGCGCCGGCGCGGAGGCGGCGGTCATCGACCCCGGCCTCTTCTTCCGCCTCGTGACGCTGATCACGCTGTGCGGCGGCACGATCTTCCTGATGTGGCTCGGCGAGCAGATCACCGCCCGCGGCATCGGCAACGGCATCTCCCTGATCATCATGGCGGGCATCGTCGCGAACTTGCCGCATGCCCTCGCCTCGACCCTCGAACTCGGCCGCACCGGCGCGATCTCGACCTTTTCGATCCTCGTGATCCTCGTCCTCTCGGTCCTCGTCGTCGGCTTCATCGTGTTCATGGAGCGGGCGCAGCGCCGCATCCTCGTGCAATATCCAAAACGGCAGGTCGGCAACAAGATGTTCGGCGGCGACGCCTCGCATTTGCCGCTGAAGATCAACGTTTCCGGGGTCATCCCACCGATCTTCGCCTCCTCGCTCTTGCTGCTGCCGGCGACGATCGCGAATTTCGAGGCGCAGGGGCAGGGCTACGGCTGGCTCGCCCGCATCACCGGCTATCTGTCGAGCGGCACGCCGCTCTTCATGGGCCTCTATATCGTGCTGATTGTGTTCTTCAGCTTCTTCTACACGGCGATCGTCTTCAATCCGGTGGAGACCGCCGACAATCTGCGTAAATACGGCGGCTTTATTCCCGGCATCCGGCCGGGGAAGAACACCGCGGACTACCTCGACTACGTCCTGACCCGGCTCACCGTCTTGGGCGCCGCCTATCTCGCGGCGGTGTGCGTCCTGCCGCAGATCCTGATCTCGGAATATTCGGTGCCGTTCTATTTCGGCGGCACCAGCCTTCTGATCGTCGTCAGCGTCACGATGGACACGGTGGCGCAGATCCATTCGCATCTCTTGGCGCACCAGTACGAGGGCCTCATCAAGAAAGCGCGGCTGCGGGGACGGCGCGGATGAACATTGTGCTGCTCGGTCCGCCGGGATCGGGCAAGGGGACGCAGGCGAAGCGGCTCGAAGAGCACCGCCATCTGCCGCAGCTGGCAACGGGCGACATGCTGCGCGCGGCGACCGCCTCGGGCAGCGCGCTGGGGGCGCGCGTCAAGTCGATCATGGACAAGGGCGACCTCGTCCCCGACGACGTGATGATCGAGATGATCCGCTTGCGCACCGCCGAGCCCGATTGCGCGCGAGGCTTTATCCTCGACGGCTTTCCGCGCACCGTGCCGCAGGCCGAAGCGCTCGACCGCATGCTCGCCGGGCGCGGCCTCGCCCTCGACCATGTGATCGAGATCGTTGTCGACGAGGCGGCGCTCGTCGACCGCCTCTCCGGCCGCTTCTCCTGCGGGAGCTGCGGCGCCAGCTATCACGACCGCTATCACCGGCCGAAAGTCGAAGGGGTGTGCGACCGGTGCGGCGGCAGTGAATTCGTACGGCGTCCCGACGACCGGGCGGAGGCGATCTGGACGCGCTTTCAGGTCTATCGCCGCCAGACTGCGCCGATCCTGCCCTACTACGAGGCGCGCGGCCTGTTGCGCCGGGTCGAGGGCAACATGGGGATCGATGCCGTGACGCGGGCGATTGAGAAGCTCCTGGGATGAGGACGGTCTGGGGACGCTGACCGGCGGCGCCGTCTCATCCCGGGATGCCCCAAAGAGGCAGGCCCGGAATCTGGGAACTCCTGCCGCCGGGTGTGGATTCCGGGCTCGCTGCGTTGCGGCGCCCAGGAATGACGAGGCAGAGTAGGGGATTGACGGACAGCAATTCGAACCTATAATTAAAGCCCCTGCGCGGGAGGCGTAACCCATCCCCTATTGTCGTTGAGGAGAGGCGCAAGTGGCGCGGATCGCTGGCGTCAACATTCCGAACCAGAAGCGTGTGCCGATCGGGCTCACCTATATCCACGGGATCGGCCGCAGCAAGGCGCTCGAGATCTGCACCCGCGTCGGCATCCCGCTCAATCGCCGCGTGCACGAGATGACCGACGACGAGGTTCTGCGCGTGCGCGAGTTGATCGACCGCGAATATACGGTCGAAGGCGACCTGCGGCGTAGCGTCGCGATGAACATCAAGCGGCTGATGGATCTGGGCTGCTATCGCGGGCTGCGGCATCGCAAGGGCCTGCCCGTGCGCGGCCAGCGCACCCATACCAACGCCCGCACGCGCAAGGGGCCGGCGCGCCCGATCGCCGGCAAGAAGAAGTAGCGGCCAACCCAGGCGGAACCGATACAGATGGCACGAACGGCGGCACCGGCCCCGCGCCTGCGGCGGCGCGAGCGTAAGAACATCACCGCGGGCACGGCGCATGTGAATGCGACGTTCAACAACACGATGATCACGATCACCGACGCGCAGGGCAATACGATCGCCTGGTCGTCGTCGGGCAGCCAGGGCTTCAAGGGGTCGCGCAAATCGACCCCCTACGCGGCGCAGGTCGCCGCCGAGGATGCCGGGCGCAAGGCGATGGAGCACGGCATGCGCACCCTCGAAATCGAGGTCAAAGGGCCGGGCTCGGGGCGTGAATCGGCGTTGCGCGCATTGCAGGCGGTGGGGTTCGCGGTCACCTCGATCCGCGACGTGACGCCGATCCCGCACAACGGCTGCCGCCCGCCGAAACGCCGTCGCGTCTGACGCTCGGAGCCCGCGCCGCGGCGCCGGCTCCCTATTTTTGGAGATGCGCCGGCCCGCGGCCGGCAGATGACGCGGATCGCATCCGCCTCGAACGACTGAGGTCTCTCTGGTGATTCAGAAAAATTGGCAAGCTCTGATCAAGCCGAAGCAGCTCAAGATCGAGCCGGGCGACGATCCCAAACGCCTCGCGACGGTCGTCGCCGAGCCGCTCGAGCGCGGCTTCGGCCTGACGCTCGGCAATGCGCTCAGGCGCGTTCTCTTGTCCTCGCTGCGCGGCGCCGCGGTCACCTCGCTGCAGATCGAGGGCGTGCTGCACGAATTCTCCTCGATCCCGGGGGTGCTCGAGGACGTGACCGACATCGTCCTCAACGTCAAGGCGATCGACCTGCGGATGTACGGCGACGAGCCGAAGCGCATGCGGCTGCGCGCCACCGGGCCCAGCGAAGTGCGCGCCGGCATGATCGAGACCGGCCACGACATCGAGATCATGAACCCCGACCTCGTGATCTGCACGCTCGACCAGGGCACGAGGATCGCGATGGAGCTGACCGTCGAGCAGGGCAAGGGCTACGTGCCGGGCACGCAGAACCGCCCCGAGGACGCGCCGATCGGCCTCATTCCGGTCGATGCCCTCTTCAGCCCGGTGCGCAAGGTCTCCTATCGCGTCGAGAATACTCGCGTCGGGCAGGTCACCGACTATGACCGCCTCGCGATGCGGGTCGAGACCAACGGCGCCGTCACCCCCGAGGACGCCGTCGCGCTCGCCGCGCGCACGCTGCAGGACCAGCTGCAGCTCTTCATCAATTTCGAAGAGCCGCGGCATCCCTCCGAGGAAGTGCGGCCGAGCGAATTGCCCTTCAACAAGAACCTCCTTCGCAAGGTCGACGAGCTCGAACTGTCTGTGCGCTCCGCCAATTGCCTGAAGAACGACAACATCGTCTATATCGGCGACCTGGTGCAGAAATCCGAGGCGGAGATGCTGCGGACCCCCAATTTCGGGCGCAAGTCGCTGAACGAGATCAAGGAGGTGTTGGCGCAGATGGGCCTCCACCTCGGCATGGAGATCGTCAACTGGCCGCCGGAGAACATCGAGGAGCTGGCAAAGCGGCTCGACGAGCCTTATTGAGCAACGGGGTAGACCCATGCGCCACCGCAACGCCGGCCGAGCCTTCAGCCGGAAGTCCGCCCACAGGAAGGCGATGTTCGAGAACCTCGCCGCCGCCCTCGTCAAGCACGAGCAGATCACGACGACATTGCCGAAGGCGAAGGATCTGCGCCCGATCGTCGAGCGTCTCGTCAGCCTTGGCAAGAAGGGCGGGCTCGCGGCGCGCCGCCGGATGATCGCGAAGCTGCAGGACGCAAAGCTCGCCGACAAGCTCCTGACCGTGCTCGCCGAGCGCTACCGGGCGCGGGCCGGCGGCTATACGCGCATCGTCAAGGCCGGGTTCCGCTACGGCGACGACGCGCCCTTGGCGGTGATCGAGTTCGTCGATCGCGACCTTGCCGCGAAGGGCCAGGATTCCGGCCCCACCGGCGCGAAAGAAAAGCCGGAAGAAGAGGCGGCCGCCTAGGCTCGGAGACGGCGAGCACCCGGGTCATCGTCGGCATGACAATGGGCGGGAGGCGGATATGAGCGTCGTCATTCGCGCAATGGCCGAAACGGACCTGCCGGCCGCCAGTCGCGTGTGCCGCACCGCCTTCGGCACCTTTCTCGGGGCGCCCGACCTCGATAATTTCTGGGCCGACCGCGATCTCGTCTTCGGCCGCTTCGGCAATGAGCACACCGCCGCCTTCACGGCCGAGCTCGATGGCGAGGTGGTCGGCTCCAACTTTGCGACGAAGTGGGGCAGCGTCGGCTTTTTCGGGCCGCTGACGGTGCGTCCCGACCGGCAGGGCCGCGGCATCTCGAAACCGCTTGTCGCCGCCGTCGGCGAAGCGTTCGATAAATGGGGCACCAGCCACAACGGCCTCTTCACCTTCGCGCAGAGTGCGCTGCATGTCGGGCTCTACGGCAAGTTCGGCTTTCACGCCCGCTTTCTGACCGCGATCATGGCGGCGCCGGCGCGCCCGACGGGCGACGCCGCGCGGTGGTCGCGCTATTCGCAATTGTCCCAAGCCGACCGGCATGCCGCCGAGGCCCTATGCCGCGAGGTCACCGAGACGCTCTACGAGGGGCTCGATCTCGGCGCCGAGATCCGCACCCTCGCCGTGCGCGGCTTCGGCGACACGCTGCTCCTATGGGAGGGTGCGAGCCGGCTCGCCGGTTTCGCGATCTGCCATTGGGGGCCGGCGAGCGAAGCCGGGGAGGGCTGCTGCTTCGTCAAGTTCGGCGCGGTGCACGCGGGACCGGGGGCGGAAGAGCGCTTTGCCGCGCTCGTCGACGCCGCCGCTTCGCTCGGGGCGGCGGCCGGCATGCCGATATTGCTCGCCGGCGTCAATCTCGCCCGCGAAGAGGCCTACCGCCACATGCTGGCGCGCGGCTTTCGCACCGAAATCCAAGGCGTGACGATGCACCGGCCGAACGACGGAGGCTACAGCAGGCCGGGCAACTATATCCTCGACGATTGGCGGTAGGAGAGCAGCTTTCGACCTTGTCTCGTCGCTTCTGTCAGATGAGAAAAAGCCGCCTTTGGTCTAGAGCCCGGCGGCCGCTTCCTTGCCGACGTCCCGGCGGTTCCACCAGCCGCCGCCCAATGCCTGGAAGAGCGCTGCGGTGTCGGCATAGCGGTTCGCCTGCGCCTGCACCAGCGTCACCAGCGCCTGCTGGTAGGCCTGCTCGGCCTGAAGCAGCGCCAGATATCCGACATCGCCGAGCGCCAACTGCCGGCGGGTGATGTCGAGGCTCGTCTTCGCCGCCGCCTCGGCGGCGACCGCCGTCTTCAGCGCGTCGGCATCCGATTTGAGCGCGTGCAGGCTGTCGGCGACGCTCTGAAAGGCGGCGATGACCGTACTCTTGTATTGCGCCGTTGCCTGGTCGAAGGCGGCGACCGCGGCACGCTTTTTGTGCAGCAGGGTGCCGGCGTCGAAGAGCGTCTGGGTGACGCTGCCGGCCAATGTCCAGAACCCGCTGCCCGGGCCGAAGAGGCTTTCCAGGGTCAGCGCCGTGGTGCCCGGATTGGCGGAGAGCGAGATGTCCGGCAGCATGGCGGCGACGGCGACGCCGATCTGCGCGCTCGCCGCGTGCAAATTCGCTTCGGCGGCGCGGATGTCGGGTCGCTG
>DASYYD010000315.1:0-2231 GCA_035934195.1 Allostellaceae bacterium
AGGCGAAGAATTTCAATGGCCGGCGCGCGGTGACGCCAGGATCGAGTTGGCGCAACGAGCCGGCCGCGGAGTTCCGCGGGTTGGCGAAGGGCGGCTCGCCTGCGCTCTCGCGCTCGGCGTTGAGCGCGAAAAACCCCTGCCGCTCCATATAGACTTCGCCGCGGATCTCGATGAGGTCGGGCCAGCCGCTGCCCGGCAGGCTCTCGGGCACCGTGTCGAGCGTGCGGATGTTCTGCGTTATGTCTTCGCCCGTCACCCCGTCGCCGCGCGTCGCGCCGAGGACGAGGCGGCCCTTCTCGTAGCGCAGCGAAGCGGAAAGCCCGTCGATCTTCGGTTCGGCCATCAGCGAGATCATCTGCGGCTCGACGAGCGCGACATCCTCGGGGCGGCGGAAGAAATTGCGCACGCCGGCAAAGAACTCGCGCACGTCGCTCTCCTCGAAGGCGTTTTCGAGCGACAGCATCGGCCGCGAATGCGTCACCTTGGCGAAGCCCGCGGCGGGCCCGGCGCCGACCCGGCGCGACGGGCTGTCGGCGCGGATCAGCTCGGGAAAACGGCGCTCGATCGCGGCGTTGCGGCGGCGCAATTCGTCATATTCGGCATCCGAGACCTCGGGCGCCGCGTCGATGTAGTAGAGCCGGTCGTGCCGCGCGATCTCCGCCGCGAGAGAGGCCAGCTCTTCGCCCGCCTCCTCCTCGGAGAGGGCCTCGACCGGCCGCGTCTCCGCGTGCCGGCGCAGCGCCGCCCGGCTCATGCCGCGGCTCCCGCGATGAGGCTGGCGGCGGCGGCGCGCGCCTCGGCGGTGACGATGCTGCCGGATAGCATGCGGGCGATTTCCTCTTGTCGCCGGTCCGGGTCCAGCTCCTCGACGCGCGTCACCGCCTGCCGCTCGGCGAGCGCCTTCTCGACCCGCCAATGATGGGCGCCGCGCGCCGCGACCTGCGGCGAGTGGGTGACGACCAGCACCTGCAGGCTCGCGCCCAGGCGATAGAGCCGCTCGCCGACCGCCGCCGCGACGGCGCCGCCGATGCCGCTGTCGACCTCGTCGAAGATCAGGGTCGGGACCGACGAGGTGCCGGCGAGCACGAGCTTCAAGGCGAGCATGAAGCGCGACAGCTCGCCGCCGGAGGCAATGCGGGCGATCGGGCCGTAGGCGGCGGCCGCATTGGTCGCGACCTCGAAAGCCACGCGCTCGCAGCCGTGCTCGCCCCAGTCGGGCTCGAGGAGCGGCGTCAACACGGTGCGGAAGCGGGCGCGTTCCAGCCGCAGCGGCCGCAATTCGGCGGCGACCGCCTTGTCGAGCCGGCGCGCCGCTTGGCTGCGGGCGCGGCTCACCGCCTCGGCGGCGGCAACGAAGCGGGCGCGCGCCGCGAGCGTCGCTTCGGCGAGGCCGGCAACATTGTCGCGCCGCGCCTCGATGCCGGCGAGCGCTTCGGCCATCCGCGCGCGCAGCGCCGGCAGGTCGAAGACCGCCACCTGATGCTTGCGAGCGAGCGCCCGCAGCGCAAAGAGCCGCTCCTCGACTTCCTCCAGCTCGCGCGGGTCGAGAGTGAGGCTCGCGGCCGCCCGCGCCAGCACGGAAAGCGCCTCCTGCGCCTCGGCGGCGGCGCGCTCGGCGGCGCCGAGCGCCTCGTCGAAGAGCCCCTGAGCGCGCTCGCGCGCCCGTTCGAGCCGGCGCGCAGCGCGGGCGAGCGTCGCCTGCGCCCCGCACTCGCCGTCGATTTCGCGGATCGCCTCCTCCACCGTCTCGGCGAGGCGCTCGGCGTTCTGCAAGAGGGTGCGCCGGGCGGCGAGGCGGTCCTCCTCGCCCTCTTCGGGCCGCAGCGCGTCGATCTCGGCGAGCTGGTGGCGCAAGAGATCCTCTTCCGCCTCGCTCTGCGCGAGCGCGCGGCCGGCCTCGGCCGCGCGCTCGCGCGCCCGCCGCCAATCCCGCCAGGCTTCGGCGAGCGTCTCGGGAGTGACGCGGTGCTCGGCATAGGCATCGAGGATCGCGCGGTGGTTTTGCGGATCGAGCAGCCCCCGCTGTTCGTACTGCCCCTGGATCTCGACGAGGCTGTCGCCGAGCTCGCGCAACAGGGCGACCGAGACCGGCTCGTCGTTGACGAAGGCGCGGCTCCTGCCGTCGGCGGCGAGCAGGCGGCGCAACCGGATCATGCCCGGATCATCGCCCGGCCCGATCCCGGCCGCGGCGAGGATCGCCGATGCCGGATGGTCGGGGGCGACGCAGAACT
>DASYYD010000459.1:0-9270 GCA_035934195.1 Allostellaceae bacterium
CCCGCGCATGCGCGTGCGGCGAGCGCAGCACGAAGAGATAGGCCTGCCGCGGCCGCTCGATCTCGTCGAGATAGCGCCCCCGGCCGGTCAGAAACCGCCGGTCCTCGACCCGGCGCACCGGCTGGCCGATGCCGTACTGCGTCATGGGGATGCACCTCCTGCCCCGGGATATCGGAGCCGAGCACAGGTTTTGCGAGGCCGCAAGGCCGTGGTTGACGGGATCGGGTTCGTGCGTCCTTCGAGGCCTCGCTGCGCGAGGCGCCTCAGGATGAGGACTCTTCTTGATGCCATCGAGACATCTTCATGCTGAGGAGCGCCTGAAAGGCGCGTCTCGAAGCACGCCCGGCCGTTGTGCAGCTACCCCGGCAGCCGCAACACCGGCTTGATGGCGCGGCCGGAGGCGGCGTCCGCGGCGGCGCGGTTGATGTCGGCGAAATCGTATTGGGCGACGAGCCGGTCGATCGGGAATTTGCCCGCTGTGTAGAGATCGACGAGGCGGGGGATGAACGCGCGCGGCCGGCTGTCGCCCTGGACGACGCCGCGCAGCGTGCGCCCGCCCTGCAGGTGCGGCATCACGATTGCCGCTTCAGTGCCGGCCCGCGCGCTGCCGACGAGGACGCAGGTGCCGAGCCCGCGCAGGCAATCGACGGCGAGCCGGAGGACCGACGGCACGGCCGAGGTCTCGAGCGTGAAATGGGCGCCGCCGCGGGTCAATTCGCGGATCTCGGCGAGGGTTTCGGCGCCCCGGCTTTCGAGCGCATGGCCGGCGCCGAGGGCGCGGGCGAGGGCGAGCCGGTCGCGGTGCAGATCGACCGCGATCAACGGCTCGCAGCCGCTGAGCTTCGCCGCCAGCAGGCCCGCGAGCCCGACCCCGCCGACCCCGAAGACGACGAAGGATTGCCCGGCGGCGGGCCGCATGACGTTGAGGACGGCGCCGGCCCCGGTCTGCAAGCCGCAGCCGAGCGGACCGAGAATTTCGACCGGCGCCCCCTGCGGCAATTTGACGGCGTCCTTCGCCGGCGCGACGGCGAAGCTGGCGAAGGAGGATTGCTGGAAAAAACAGGAATAGAGCGGCGCCCCGCCGCGGCTCAAGGGCGTCGAGCCGTCGGCGCGGCGGCCGCCCGATTTGAGGGCGCGGGCGTTCGTGCAGTAGGCGGGCTTGTGGGCCCGGCACGGCTCGCACTCGCCGCACCACGGAAACGACACGACGACCGGGTCGCCGGGCTTCAGATCCGCCACCTCGGCGCCGACCTCTTCCACGATCCCCGCCCCTTCGTGGCCGAAGACGGCGGGATAGGGCAGGTTCGGAAAGTACCCGTCGCGGGCGTGCAGGTCGGTTTGGCACACCCCGCTCGCGACGACGCGGATCAGGACTTCGTCCGGGCGCGGACCCTCCAGCTCCGCTTCGTCGATGACGAACGGGCCTCCGCGTTCCTCGACGACGGCGGCGGTGATCTTCATGGTGGCCTCTCTCACCTTGGCGCAGCGGCGGCACGACAAGGGCGACGACTGATGTACGATCAGACGATTTCCGGCGGCCCGATAAAATGAGCGGGACGCAGTAGCCGAGCCGCTAGCCCCGGCAGTGCGAGCAGCGTCAGCGGTGTCGAACTGACCAGCCCACCCAGGATGACGATTGCCATCGGGCCCTCGATCTCTTGGCCCGGCAAGCCCGTTCCGACTGCCAGCGGCAACAGTCCGAGCGCCGTCACCGCGGCGGTCAGCAATACCGGAACGACGCGCTCGACGGCGCCCCGCTCGGCCGCCTCCGGCGACCAAGCCAATCCTTCGGCAAGCACGAGATGGCGATAATGCGCGAGCAGCATCAGGCCGTTGCGAAGGGTGATCCCGAACACGGTGACGAGCCCGACGGCGGCGCCAAGCGACAATGGCAGGCCGGCGATCCACAGCGCCGCGATCCCGCCCATCAGCGCGAAGGGCAGGTTGAACGCGAGCAGCAGCGCCGGCCACGCTCGCCCGAGCGCTGCCGTCAACAGGCCGAGCACTGCGGCGAGCGCGGCCAGCCCGGCAAAGAGCAACACGCGGCGCGCCGCGTTCGAGGCCGTCGCCGTGCCGCCGAAGGTGAGATAGGTTCCAGGCGACAGCGGCAGCCGATCGAGCGCCTTCCGCGCCCGCGCCAAGAACGCGCTCGCGCCGCCGCCGGCGATCTGGACGGTGACGTTCTGGATGCGCTGCGCGTCCTCGTGCAGGATGACGCTGCGCCCGTCGTATTCCTTCAGCGACGCGAGGCTGCCCAAGGGCACGATCCGGCTGTTGCCGTCGATCAGCGGCAGGGCGCCCAGCGCCGCGGCGTCCGGCCGCCGCGCCTTCGGCAACAGGACGGTGATCGGCCATGACGCGCCGTCGCGGTACACCCGGCCGACATCGCGCCCGCTCGTCCCGGCCTCGATGGCGTCGAGCACGGTCCGCGGCTGGAGCCCATAGTGGAGCAGCGCCTGACGGCGCAGCGTGGCAGAAATCGACGGTGTTTCCGGCGGCGCCGCGACGGTCACGGCCTCGGCGCCGGGCAAGCGTCGAAGCGCCGCGGCGATGCTCTGCGCATCGGCATCGACCGCCCTGAAATGACGGCCGAAGATGTGGACGACGATCGGCGCCGTCGTCCCCGACAACACTTCGTGGATGCGCTCGGTCAGGAATGTGTTGGCCCAGAAGCGGACGCCGGGGACCCCGTTGAGCGCAGCGAGAACCGCCCTCTCGGAGCCGACGCTGTCACGGTTGCCACTGGGCGAGAGCGTGATGTCGAGTTCGGCCTTGTTGATGTCGGCGTGGCCGTTGCCCAGGTTGGCGTGGCCGATATGGACGACGACCTCGGCGACCTGCGGCATCTGCTGGAGCCTCGCTACAGCGTGGCGGGCAAGGCTCAGCATCTGCGGCAGCGAGGTGCCGGGCGGCGCCAAAAAATGTGCGATCACGTCGTTTTCGTGAAAACGCGGCAGAAAGCGGGTCGGCAAAAAGACGATGCTGACCAAGGCGGCGAGCGCAAGCGTTCCGAACACGGCGACTGCCGCTCGCGCATGCCGGTGCACGGCAGCGAGAGCCTTGCGATGGAGTTGCCGCACTGCCCTGACGAAGAGCGGCTCCTCCGTCCCGATGCCGCCCGGCCCGAGCAGTAGTCCCGCTAGCGCCGGGGTCAAGGTCAGGGCGAGCAGCAGCGACGCAAGGATCGCGACGATGACCGCGACGGCGAGCGGCGCGAACAGCCGCCCCGCGATGCCGCCGAGCGCGAAAATCGGCAAGAAGACAATGACGATTGAGAGGGTCGCGAAGATGATCGGCGTGCGCACCTCGATCGACGCGTCGAGGATCACCCGCAGCCGCGGGGCCGGCTCGGGTTTCATCCGGTTTTCGTGCAGGCGGCGACGGACGTTCTCGATGTCGATGATCGCGTCGTCGACGATAATGCCGAGGGCGATCGCCAGCCCGCCGAGCGAGAAGGTGTCGAGCGTCAAGCCGAACGCGTCGAGCACGAGGATCGCCAGCAGCAACGAGAACGGGATCGTCGCGAACGAGATCAGCGCGACGCGCAAATCGCGCAGCGCCAGGACGATCACGACGAGGATCAGCGCCGCCCCGATCAGCAGCGAGTTGCGCAGATCGCGCAGCGCCTCATGGATGAACGTCGCCGGCTGCAGCGCATGCGGGTCGAGCTCGACGGCGGCCCGCGCGAGGCTCGGCGCCAGCCGATGCAGCGCCCGTCGCAACCCGTCGGCGACCTGCAGCGTGTTGGCGCCATACTGCGCCGAGACGATCAACAGCAAACCCGGCTTCTGGCCGATCAACGCGGCCCCGATCGGGGGTCGGGAAGCGACCGTCAAATGCGCGACGTCGCCGAGGGTCAGCGGGGTCTTGGCCTGGCGATCGATGACGGTCTGCCCCAGCGCCGCCAGATCGGCTGCTTGCCCATGCGACTGCATCAGGAAGCGCTGGTTGGGAGTGTCGATGACGCCGGCGCGGCGGATGCCGGACCCAGCGGTCGCCGCCTCAATCAGCTGGTTGAGACCGACATGCGCGGCGAGCAGCGCCTTGGGTTCGACCCGCACCTGCCATTGCTCGGGCTGCGCGCCGAAGATCACGACATTGGCGACGCCGGCCACGGCGAGCAGTGCCGGGCGAATCGCCGCTCGCGTCAACTCGGTCAGCTCCATCAAGGACAGGCGCGACGAGGTCAACCCGACATCGAGGACCGTGCCGGTCGCCGATTGCGCCGGCATCAGCTGCGAGCGGGCTCCGGGCGGAAGCGCCGAGGCGGCCGTCGCGATGCGCTCGGCGACCAGTTCCCGGTCGCGGTAGAGATCGGTGCCGCCGCGGAACGTCGCGGTGACGACGGACAAGCCGGCGACCGATTGCGAGCGCATCTTTGCCAGGCCCGGCACCCCGTCGACGGCATCCTCGATCGGCGTCGTGACGAGCGTCTCGACGTCTCCGGGCGCGAGGCCGGGCACGGTCGTGCTGACCGCGACGATCGGCGGCGCGAAGTTCGGGAATACGTCGAAATCGGCGCGCAGCAGCGAGACTACCCCGGCGCCGCCGAGCGCGAGGACCGCGAAAACGACGAGCCACGGGTAACGGAGCGAATGCCGGACGATCGCGCGCAGCATTTGTCGGCGGCCCCCGCTCAGTCCCGGTCCTCGAGTTTTCCACCGCCGGTCTTGTGCCTGGCGCCCGCCAGCAGAGCCGCACCGCGCACGACGATGCGATCGCCGCTCGAGAGCCGCCTGGAGACCAGATAGCCCGCCTCGGTCGGGATGTCGGTCTCGATCGGCACCGCCTCGAAACGGCCGCCGCCAGCAGCCCGAAACACGACGGCGCGGCCGTTCTGCCATAACACCGCCGACCACGGCACCAACGTGCCGGTGCGGACGGGCCCCACCGGCAAGGAGGCGGAGACGATCATCCCGATGCTGACGCCCGGCGTTGCCGCGGCGTCGTAGAGAAAGGCTTGGCCCGGATAGCCGCCGAGCATTTTAGGCACCGGGCCGATCAGGCGGAGCGCAATGCGGATGCCGGCGGCTTCCGCCTCGAGGCGATCCGGCGGCGCGGCGAACGCCGTCCCGGGAGGCAGGCTCACTCCGACCAGCATCGTCTTGCCGGCCGCCATTCCCGGCAACGGACCACCGTCGCTGCGGATTGCCGCCGCCATCGCCGCGCCCCATTCGGCCCCGGTTTGCGCGAGCAGAGACGCCCGTTTGGCCCGGGCGACGGCGAGCATCGCCCGATTGGCGGCGAGATCCTCCGCTGCCTTCTGATAATCGGCCAGCGAGATGACTTGACGATTGTGATAGAGCGCCGAGGCCTGCGCCATCTGCTGTTTCTCGAGCACGACCTTCGCCTTGGCGCCGGCGACCTCGGCGTCGATGCCGGCGATTTGGCCGGAGAGCCGAAGCAGTGGCGCCGGGTCGATCACCGAGCCGAGCGCCGGGACCGAGCGCGCCGCCCGCGCCGTGCGCACTGCCGCGACGGCGATCCCGGCGCGGGCAGTTTCGCGACCGCCGATGATTTGCGCGGCTGCCGCGTTGCCGAATGCGATCACGAGGATCGCCGGCAGCGCCCGACCAAAGCTCAGCACCTTCATTTATCGCGCACTCCTTGGGGCTTCGGGCTCATTCCTGGCGATCGTGTTGTCACGATAGCACATTCAGCAGGCATCGGACGGCCATAGCGCTCTGCTAAGCCGTGCAGGTATGCCTGCGCTTGGCCAACTCGACCGGGACATCGATCGAAGCGAGCAGCGATAGGGGGCCGGCGGGCTTGTCGGCGGCCGCGCCGCGGCGGATGATAGGCCGAGAACGGGAGGAAAGGAGGCTCTGAAATGGCCGCACACCAGCTGATCTCCGCCGATTCCCACGTCAGCGAGCCGCCGGGGCTGTGGAGCGAGCGCACCGACACGCAATACCGCGAGCGGGCGCCGCGCCTCATCTTGAACCCGAAGGGCAAGGAGGGCGCCTATTTCTATTACGAGGGCCACCCGCTGCACCCGATCGGGGTCGGGCTCGCCGCCGGCAAGAGCCCGCAGGAACTGGCCGAGTTCCTGACCCGCGGCAGCTACGGCGAGGCGCGGCCGGGCGGCTGGGACCCGGCCGAGCGATTGAAGGACAACGAGGCCGACGGGGTCGAGGCGGACGTGCTCTACACGACGCTCGGCTTCCGCATCTTCTGGCTGAAGGACGCGGGGCTGCAGGCGGAATGCTTCCGCGTCTACAACGACTGGCTCGCCGAATACTGTTCCTATGCGCCCAAACGCATGGCGGGGCTGGCGATGGTCTCGCTCTACGACCCGAGGGCCGGGGCGCGCGAACTCGAGCGCTGCGTCAAGATGGGCCTCAAAGGCGCGATGATCTGGTGCTCGCCGCCCGCCGACCGGCCCTACAGCTCGCAGGATTACGACCCGTTCTGGGGCGCGGCGCAGGAGATGGGGGTGCCGATCAGCCTGCACGCGATCACCGGCATGGGTTCGGAAAGCCAGTGGGATTTCGGCCCCGAGGCGCGCTACATGCGGGCGACCGTCCTGCCGCACGAGATCGAGCGCTCGCTCTCGGTCTTGATCTTCACCGGCGTCCTCGACCGCTTCCCGCGCTTGCAGATCGTCTCGGCCGAGAACAATTGCGGCTGGCTCCCTTATTACCTGCAGCGCATGGACCGCAATTTCGAGCAGCGCCGCTATTCCTCGAAGCTGACCTTGGCCCTTCGCCCGAGCGAATATTTCCGCCGCCAGATGTACTGCACCTATATCGACGACTATGTCGGCGTCCAGAACCGGCAGTTCATCGGCGTCGACCGGCTGATGTGGTCGTCCGACTATCCGCATGCCGCTTCCTCCTGGCCGCATTCGCAGGAGGTGGTGGCGCGCGACTTCAAGGATGCGAGCCCGCAAGAGCGTCACCAGATCACCCGCGGCAACGTCGCCAGGCTCTACGGCTTCGACGCCTGAACCGGCATGGCGCCGCCGGAGATCGCGCCCTACGGCGCCTGGGCCTCGCCCGTCACCTCGGAGCTGATCGTCGCCTCGACGATCGACCTCGGCGATGTTCAGCTCGACGGCGGGGACGTCTATTGGCTCGAAGCGCGGCCGCAAGAGGGCGGCCGCTCGGTCGTCATGCGCCGGTCGGCCGACGGCGCCGTCGAAGTGACGCCGCCGCTGCCGCCCGCCGGCGAGGGCGCCTTCAACGTGCGCAGCCGCGTCCACGAATACGGCGGCGCCGCCTACACGATCGCGGACGGCACGCTCTATTTTTCGAACGACGGCGACCAGCGCCTCTACCGCCAGGACCCGGGCGGCGCGCCGCGGCCGATCACGCCGCCGCCGCCGCAGCCGCGCGGCCTGCGCTATGCCGACGCGGTCCCCGACCGGGCCCGAGGGCGGTTGATCGCGGTGCACGAAAACCATTGCGGCGCGGGCAAGGAGCCGCAGAACACGCTCGTCGAGATCGCGCTCGACGGCGCGCGGGAGCCGCGGGTCCTCGTTTCCGGCAGCGACTTCTACGCGGCGCCGCGGGTCAGCCCCGACGGCGCGGGGCTCGCCTGGATCGAATGGCGGCATCCGAACATGCCCTGGGACGGAACCGAACTGTGGCTCGGCCGGTTCGGCCCGGACGGCGGCATCGCCGAGAAGCGGCGCATCGCGGGCGGCGCCGCGGAATCGGTCGTGCAGCCGGAATGGTCGCCGGACGGCGTCCTCCATTTCGTCTCGGACAGGAGCGGCTGGTGGAACCTCTATCGCTGGACGGGCGAGGCGGTCGAGCCGATCTACCCGCTCGACGCCGAATTCGGCCGGCCGCAATGGGGCTTCCGCCGCACCCTCTTCGGCTTCCTTTCGGCGCGGCACCTGGTTGCGAGCTATTCCAAGGACGGGTTCTCGCAGCTCGCCCTCCTCGATCTGAAGACGCTTTCGCCGAGAGCCGTCGCCACGCCCTATACCGACATCTCCTGGCTGCGCGCCGACGCGGGCGGGGTCTACTTCCGCGGCGGCAGCCCCGATGACTTTCCGGCGATCGTCAGGCTCGCGCCCGACACCGGCGAGGTGACCGTGCTCCGGCGCTCGACTTGCGACGCGCCGCGGACCTTTGAGGGCTACATCTCGCGCCCGCAACCGGTCGAATTCCCGACCGAGGGCGGGGTCGGCGCGCATGGGTTTTTCTATGCCCCGACCAACCGCGATTTCGCGGCCCCGGCGGGCGAGTTGCCGCCGCTCATCGTCGTCAGCCACGGCGGGCCGACCGGCGCCGCATCGGCGACGCTCGGGTGGGGCGTGCAGTACTGGACGAGCCGCGGCTTCGCCGTCCTCGACGTCAACTACGGCGGCAGCAGCGGCTACGGCCGCGCCTATCGCGAGCGGCTGCGCGGCAAGTGGGGGGTCGTCGATGTCGAAGACTGCGTCAACGGCGCCAAATTCCTCGCCGCCTCGGGCCGGGTCGACGGCAGGCGCATGGCGATCCGCGGCTCCAGCGCCGGCGGCTATACGGCGCTGTGCGCGCTGACCTTTCGCGATGTCTTCGCGACCGGCGCCAGCTATTACGGGATCAGCGACCTCGAAGCGCTGGCCCGCGACACGCACAAATTCGAGGCGCGCTACCTCGACGGGCTCGTCGGCCCCTATCCGCAGGCCCGCGAGATCTACCGCGAGCGTTCGCCGGTGCATTTCACCGAGCGGCTGACGGCGCCGATGGCGCTCTTCCAGGGCGCCGAGGACGCGATCGTGCCGCCGCGGCAGGCCGAGGCGATGGCGGCGGCTCTCGAAAGGAAGGGCCTGCCCTGCCTATACCTGCTGTTCGCCGGCGAGCAGCACGGCCTTCGCCGCGCCGACAACATCAAGCGCGCCCTCGACGCCGAACTCTATTTCTATTCGGTCTTCCTCTCGGGCGCGAAGCTGCGCTTCTGACGTGCCCCTCACCCGCCCGCTGCGGGCGAGGGGTCGTCGCCAGCGTTGGCGGCGACCCGCAGCACGATCTCGATCGCGCGCAGCACGTCGTCGAGCGCCATCGACGGCGCCCCCGGATGCGCCGCCGCCTGCGCCGGCAGATAGGGGACATGCAAAAGCCCGGCCCCCAGCCTCGGCGGCCGCGCCGCGGCGCGGTGCATCAGCGAATAGAAGACATGGTTGCACACGAAGGTCCCGGCGCGGTTCGACACCGCAGCCGGCAGTCCCTCTCGCATCAAAGCCGCCACGGCGGGTTTGAGCGGCAGGGTCGCGAAATAAGCCGCCGGACCGCCGGCGACGACCGGCCGGTCGATAGGCTCATTGCCGGCATTGTC
>DASYYD010000341.1:0-8725 GCA_035934195.1 Allostellaceae bacterium
ATCCCCTGTCGGCGGGCCGGGTGGACCGTCGCGGCGATGAACGACATCCAGGAGATGACTTGCGCCTCCGCCTCGATGTCGCCAGCCGGCCACAGCCCGGCCTCGGGGAAACGGCGGGCGAGGTAATAGAGAATTCCCGCCACCTCGGTCAGCGGGCGGCCGTCGACGAGCAGCGTCGGGACCTTGCCCTCCGGGTTGACCGCCAGGTATTCGGCCGCACGCTGCTCCTTCTTTGCAAAAGAAATCCAGCGGCTCTCGAACGGCGCGCCGATTTCGTGCAGCGCGATATGCGGCGCCATCGAGCTCGATCCGGGGGAGAGGTAAAGCGCGAGGGTCATTCTCGTTCGGCTTTCTTCAATCGGGGGCGATCAGGCGAATTCCGGGAAAGTAGGTCCTGTACCGCGCCGCGTCACGGCTGAGCAGCGGACAGGTCATTATCACGGCATGCGCACCAAGAAAGAAATCGGCAAGCACGCCGGTCCTGGTTCCGCCGGCGGCGCGATAGCGCTGAAACGCCTTCCCCGCCAAAAAAAGTGCGGCCCGAGGCATCGGCGCCATCACCAGCCCGGCCGTGGAGATCATCGCGTCGGTTCTTCGATGCGCGCATAGCCGATCGACAGCTCGGCATAGACGATGTCGTTGATGGCAAGCTCGTCTTGGGCGGCGGCGCATTCGAGCTGCTGTTGCGACCAAGAGGCCCAGCGGCGGTCGCAGGTCACGAGATCGAGCAAAACATTCGTATCGACGAGGATCACATAGGCTCCTCGCCCCGCGACAAAGCCATGATCTCGTCCGTGCTCAGCGCGAGCTTCGCGCTTCCGCGCAAGGTTGCGAACACGCTCCTCGGCGCTTCATGTTCCGGAACCAAGTATATCCTCCGGTCGGCCCCTGCTTCGAATGCAATATCCGATCCGGGCTTCAGCCCCAACCGATCGCGCAGCCGCTTCGGAATGGTTACTTGGCACTTGGCTGTCAGCTTGCTCATCGCGGCCTCGTAATACCGATGTATCTGTAGGTAGTACCACAGCACCGCTGCGGCACAAGGGCCGCCGGCGCGCTCGGCACTCGCCGATAAAGGCCGAAGGTGCTAGGTAGTGCGCACCCGCTGCAGCGGGATAGTGTAATGGACCGCGCGCATGCTCGTCGAGATCGGCCATTTTGCCCTGATACTCGCCTTCCTCGTCGCGGCGGTGCAGGGCGCGGCGCCGCTCCTTGGCGCCTCGGCCGGGGTCGGCGCGCTGATGCAGATGGCGCGGCCGGCGGCGCTCCTGCAGCTGGCGCTGATCGGGCTCGCCTGCGCGATGTTCATCGAGGCGCACATCGTCTCCGACTTCTCGGTGCTGAACGTCTACGAGACTTCGACCAGCAACCTGCCGCTCATCTACAAATTCGCCGGCGCCTGGGGCAGCCATGAGGGCTCGATGCTGCTCTGGGTCTTCATGCTCGCCCTCTTCGGGGCGCTCGTCGCGGTTTTCGGCGGCGCGCTGCCGAGCCGGCTCAAGGCGCGGACGATCGCGATCCAAGGCCTCCTCGGTTTCCTCACCCTCGCCTTCATCCTCTTCACCTCGAACCCCTTTACCCGCATCCTGCCGGTGCCCCTCCAGGGGCGCGATCTCAACCCGATCCTGCAAGACCCCGGCCTCGCCATCCACCCGCCCTTTCTCTATTTCGGCTATGTCGGGTTCTCGATCACCTATTCCTTCGCCGTCGCGGCCTTGCTCGAGGGCCGCATCGGCGCCGCCTGGGCGCGCTGGGTGCGGCCCTGGACGCTCGTCGCCTGGTGCGGGCTGACGGTCGGCATCGCGCTCGGCAGCCACTGGGCCTATTACGTGCTCGGCTGGGGCGGCTGGTGGTATTGGGACCCGGTCGAGAACGCCTCGTTCATGCCGTGGCTGCTCGGCACCGCGCTCATTCACTCCGCGGCGGTCGTCGAAAAGCGCGAGACCTTGCAGCGCTGGACGGTGCTGCTCGCCATCCTGACCTTCGGCATGAGCCTCGTCGGCACCTTTCTCGTGCGCTCGGGCGTCATCACCTCGGTGCACGCCTTCGCGGTCGACCCGACCCGCGGCGTCTTCATTTTGGCGATGATCGCGCTCGTCGTCGGCGGCGCGCTCGTGCTCTACGCGCTGCGCGCGCATGCCCTCGAAACCGGCAACCCGTTCGCGCCGGTCAGCCGCGAGGGCGCGCTGGTGCTGAACAACGTCGTGCTGTCGGCCGGCATGGCGACGGTCTTTCTCGGCACCTTCTATCCGCTCTTCGCGCAGCTCGCGGGCGGCGTCAAATTGTCGGTTGGCCCGCAATATTTCAATCGCACCTTCGTGCCGATGCTGGTGCCGGCGATCGTCGCGATGGTGATCGCGCCCTCGCTCGGCTGGCGCCGCGGCGATCTCGGCGGCGCCCTGCGGCGGCTCATGCCGGCGCTCGTCGGCGCCGCGCTCGTCCCGCTCATCGTCTGGCTCTTCGCCCCGCCGGCGCCGTGGCAGGCGTTCGCCGGGATTGCGCTCGCGGCTTGGGCGATGCTCGGCGTGCTGACCGACTTCGCCGAGCGCAGCGGCCTCTTGCGGCTCTCGCCCGGGGCGGCCTGGCGGCGCCTGCGCCATGTGCCGCGCGGCGTCTGGGGTCAGTCGCTGGCGCATTTCGGCGTCGGCGTGCTGATCGCCGGCATCGCCGTGTCGACCGCTTGGCGGGCCGAACGGATCGCCACCGTGCACGCCGGCGACAGCTTGCGGATCGCCGGGCTCAAGCTCGACTTCGCCGGGGTGAGCGAGAGCAACGTCGAGAATTATCGCTCGCAGCGCGCCCGGGTCGTGGTCGAGCGGCCGGACGGCGAGGCCTTCAGCCTCTATCCCGAGCGGCGCTGGTTTGCGGTGGCGCAAACGAGCACCGTGCATACCGCGATCGCCACCAACGGGCTCGCCGACCTCTATCTCGCGCTCGGCGATCCGGACGGCAAGGGCGGCTGGGTATTGCGCGCCTATTACAACCCGCTGGTGCCGTGGATCTGGTTCGGCGCGCTGATCGCCGCCTTGGGCGGGCTCGTCTCGCTGACCGACCGGCGCTTGCGGTTGCGGCTGCCGGGGAGGCGGCCGGCGGCGGCGATCGCCGGGCAAAAGGCGAAGCCCGGATGACCCGGCGGCTGGTCTTCGCCGCGGCGCTCGCCTTCCTCGCTTTGGCTCCGGCGGCGCGCGCCTCGGAGCCATCGGAAGAGCTCGCCAACCCGGCCCTCGAGGCGCGCGCCCGCGCCATCGGCAGCGAGCTGCGCTGCCTCGTCTGCCAGAACGAGTCGATCGAGGAATCGAACGCGCCCTTGGCGCATGATCTGCGCCTCTTGATCCGCCGGCACCTCGCCGCCGGCGACAGCGACCAGGCGGTCGTCGATTTCATCGTCGCGCGCTACGGCATTTTCGTCCTGCTCGACCCGCCGTTCCGGCCGGTCACCTATTTGTTGTGGCTGGGGCCGCCGGGGCTGCTTTTGGCGGCGGGGCTGGTGCTGTCGCTGCGCGCCCGGCGCCGCCGCGGCGCGCCGCCGCCGCCCGGCCTCAGCCCGGAGGAGCGGGCGCGCGCCGCCGCGCTGTTGGGCGATCACCCGTGATCCTGTTCTCGGCCGCCGCCGCGGCGCTCGTTCTCCTCGTGCTCGCGCTCTTGCTGCGGCCGCTGGTGCGGCGCGGTGCCGCCGCCGCGGACGACCGCGCCTCGGTCGTCGCGGTGTTCCGCCGCCAGCTCGCCGACCTCGACGCCGAGTTGGCGCTCGGCACCGTCTCGGCGGAAGAGGCGGCGGCGGCGCGCACCGAGATCACGCGGCATCTCCTGGCCGCGGCGGAGCGCGAGGGTCGGCAGACGAGCCTGGCGCCGGGGAGTATCGCCGAGATGTCGTGGCGCGTCGGCGCGGCGGTGGCGATCGCCGCCGTCGTCCCCGCCGCCGCCTTCCTGCTCTATCTTGCGGTCGGCGCGCCGGCGGCGCTCGAAACCGCGGCGGGAAACGCGCAAGCCGAGACGAGCGGCGCGCATGCGGGCGGTTCGCTCGCCGCCGCCACCGATGAGCTCGCCAGCAAGCTCGCGCGCGACCCCGAGCATCCCCGGGGCTGGATCCTGCTCGCCCGCAGCAGCGCCTCGCTCGGCCGCTTCGCGGCGGCCCGCAAGGCCTATCAGCGGGCGATCCGGATGCGGCCCGAGGATACGGAACTGCACGCCGAGCTCGGCGAGGTGCTGGTGCTGGAAGCGCATGGCGCCGTCACCCCCGCCGCCACGGCCGAATTCGCGAAATCCCCCGGCGACCCGCGGGCGCGCTATTACCTCGCCGAGGCGGCGGCGCAGCGGGGCGATGCCGCCGGCGCCGAAAGGGCGCTTGCGGCGCTCCTCGCCGAGGCTCCGGCGGACGCGCCGTGGCGCGCCGTCGTGGCAAAGCGCCTCGCGGCGATCAAGGCGCAGGGCGGGGCGGCCGGCGCACCTTCGGCCGCGCCCCCGGCCGCATCCCCGGGGCCTTCCGCGGCCATGGTCGCCGCCGCGCAGCAAATGACGCCGCCGCAGCGCCAGGCGATGATCGAGGGCATGGTGGCGCGGCTCGCCGCCCGGCTCGAGGCGCAACCGCAGGATCCGCCGGGGTGGCTGATGCTGGCGCGTTCCTACCGCACCCTCGGCCGCAACGCCGACGCCCTCGCCGCGCTCAAGAACGCGAACCAGCATGTCCACGGCAATCTCGACCTGTTGAAGGCGTATATGGCGGCGTTGGGCGGCGGGGTCGCAAACGAGCGGCTGACGCCGGAATTCGCCGATCTCGCGACCGAGATCCATGCGATCGACGGTAAGGAGCCGGATGGGTTGTGGTATCTGGGGCTCGCCGCCGCCGCGCATGGCGATCGCGCGCAGGCCGCGCTTTATTGGCGGCAGCTGCTCGCCGTGCTGCCGGCGGGCGGGCAGGACCGGGCGGCCGTCGAGCGCCGGCTCGCGGCGCTGCGCTGAGGGGAAGGCGATCCCCGATGCCGCTCGCCCCCGGCCTCTGCCTCGTCACCGGCGCCACCGGATTTGTCGGCTCGGCGGTCGCGCGGGTGCTCCTCAACGCGGGACACCCGGTGCGCGTTCTCGCCCGCCCGAAAAGCGATCGGCGCAATCTCGAAGAGCTGCGCGTCGAGATCGCCGAAGGTTCGCTCGAGGACGAGGCGAGCCTCGCCCGAGCGGTCGCGGGCTGCCGCTACCTGTTTCATGTCGCGGCCGATTATCGCCTGTGGGTGCCCGATCCGGCGGCGATGATGGCGACCAATGTCGAGGGGACGCGCCGGCTGATGCTGGCGGCGCTCGCCGCCGGCGTCGAGCGGATCGTCTATACGAGCAGCGTCGCCACCCTCGGCATTGTGCCCGAGGGCGCCGCCGACGAAGAGACGCCGAGCCGCTTCGAGGACATGGTCGGGCCCTACAAGCAGTCGAAATTCCGCGCCGAGGAAGCGGTGCGCCGGCTGGTGGCGGAAGCAGGGCTGCCGGCCGTCATCGTCAACCCCTCGACGCCGGTCGGCCCGCGCGACCTGAAGCCGACGCCCACGGGGCGCATCATCGTCGAGGCGGCGCGCGGCCATATGCCGGGCTTCCTCGATACCGGCCTCAACCTCGCGCATGTCGATGATGTCGCGCTCGGGCACCTTGCCGCGGCCGCGGTCGGCCGCGTCGGCGAGCGCTACATTCTCGGCGGCGACAACATGGCGCTTTCCGCGATCCTCGCAGAGGTGGCGGTGCGCGCCGGCCGGCGGCCGCCGTTCTTCGAGGTGCCGCGCTGGCTCGCCTATGCCGCCGCGGCCGGGGCCGAGCTCGGCGCGCGGGCCACCCGGCGCCAGCCCTTCGTGACCCGCGACGGGGTTCGCATGGCGCGGAAAAAGATGTACTTCACCTCAGCGAAGGCCATTCGCGAGCTGGGCTATGCCGCGCGGCCGGCGCGCGAGGGCATCGCCGAGGCGATCGACTGGTTCAAGGCGAACGGATATCTCTGATGGCGGTGGCCGAAGAGCAGGGCGCCAGCCTCGAGACGCCCTCGGGCAAAGCGCGAGGCGACGAGAATTTTCCGGTCGGCTCGCTGCTGATCCGCCGTGAGTTGCGCGCGCACGTGCACGCCTTCTACCGCTTTGCCCGCAATGCCGACGACATCGCCGACAACCCGGCGATCGAGGCGGCGGAAAAGCTGCGCCGGCTCGACCGGATGGCGGCGATCCTCGACGGCGCCCCCGGCGTAGATTCGCCGGCCGCCGCGGCGATGCGCGAAAGCCTTCTCGCGACCGGCGTGACGGCGCAGCACTGCCACGACGTGCTGACCGCCTTTCGCCGCGACGCGACGAAGCTGCGCTACCGCGACTGGGGCGAGCTGATGGAATATTGCCGCTATTCCGCTTCGCCCGTCGGCCGGCAGCTCCTCGACCTGCACGGCGAGGACCGCGGCACCTGGCCCTATTCCGACGCGCTGTGCTCGGCCTTGCAGGTGCTGAACCATCTGCAGGATTGCGCCGAGGATCATCGCCGCCTCGACCGGGTGTATCTGCCGACCGAGGATCTCGCGGCGAACGGGATCGGCGTCGAGGCGCTGCTGGCGCCGGCGGCGAGCCCGGCATTGCGCCGCGTGTTCGACGGCCTGCTCGATCGCACGGCGGCCCTCGTCGATACCGCGCGCGGCCTGCCGCCGCGCGTCAAGGCGCGCGGCCTGCGCTGCGAATGCGCGGTCATCGTCGCACTCGCCTCCCGGCTCGCCGAACGGCTTCGCCACGGCGATCCGCTCGCCGGCCGCGTCCGGCTCAGCAAGGCCGATTTCCTCGCCGCCTTCCTCGCCGGGGTCGCGCGAGGGTATCGCGCATGAGCTGGCGGGCGCGCGGCGCCGACGGACAAGCTCCGGACGGCGATGCGGCACTGCGCGAAGAGGTCCGGCGGCGCGTCGCCGCCGCGGGCACTTCCTTCTATTGGGCGATGCGCCTCTTGCCGCGCGAGCGGCGCAACGGCATGTACGCCCTCTACGCCTTTTGCCGCGAGGTCGACGACATCGCCGACGATGCCGCCCCGGTGGCCGAAAAAAAGGCCGCTCTCGCCGAATGGCGCGAGGAGATCGGCGCCGTCTATGCCGGCCGGCCGCGCCGCCTCGTCGGTCGGGCACTCGTCGCGCCGGTGGCCCGCTACGACTTGCGGCGGCAGGATTTCCTCGCCGTCGTCGACGGCATGGAGATGGACGCCGAGCGCGACATCCGCGCCCCCGACCTGTCGACGCTCGACCTCTATTGCCGGCGCGTCGCGAGCGCCGTCGGCCACCTCTCGGTGCCGATCTTCGGCGATGCGGGCGAGAATGCCCACCAAGTCGCCGAATCGCTCGGCCGCGCCTTGCAGCTGACTAACATCCTGCGCGATCTCGCCGAAGACGCCGCCCGCGGCCGGCTCTATCTGCCGCGCGAGATTCTCGACCGGCACGGGATCGAGGGTTCCGAGCCGGCGGCGGTGCTGCGGCACCCGGCCTTGCCGCAGGTGTGCCGCGAGGTCGCGAGGATGGCCGAGACGCATTTCGCCGAGGCCGAGCGGGCGATGGCGCTCTGCCGCCGCCGCGCGATGCGGCCGGCGGCGGTGATGGCCGCCTTCTACCGCGCGACCTTGGCCGCGCTCGCGCGCGCCGACTGGCGCGACCCGGAAGAGCGCGTCAGCCTGTCGAAGCCGCGAAAACTCGGGCTCGTGCTGCGCCACGGCCTGCTATGACGGGGGCGCCCAGGGCGCATGTCGTCGGCGCCGGATTGTCCGGCCTCGCCGCGGCGCTCGCGCTCGGCGGGGCGGGACACGCAGTCACGCTCCACGAGGCGGCGGCGCACGCCGGCGGGCGCTGCCGCTCATACTTCGACCGCGAACTGGGCGCGCGCATCGACAACGGCAACCATCTGCTGTTGTCGGGCAATCGCGCGGCGCTCTCCTATGTCGAGCGCATCGGCGCGCGTTCGAGCTTCCTCGGGCCGCTCGATCCGGCTTTCCCGTTCATCGACTTGGGCACCGGCGAGCGCTGGACCTTGCGGCCCAATCTCGGCCGGGTCCCCTGGTGGTTGCTGCGGCCCGGGCGGCGTGTGCCGGGCAGCCGCGCGCTCGATTACCTGGCGCCGCTACGCTTGTCGCGCGCCGCACCGGAAGCGAGCGTCGCGCAAGTGCTGGGGGGAGAGCGGCAGCTCTTTTCGCGGCTCTGGGAGCCGCTCGCCGTCGCCGCCCTCAACACCAGCGCCGAGGATGGCTCGGCATGGCTCTTCGGCCAAGTCCTCGGCGAGACGCTCCGGCGCGGCGGCGCCGCCTGCCGGCCGTTGCTGCCGCGCGAGGGCTTGTCGGAAAGCCTCATCGATCCGGCGCTCGCGGCGCTGCGAAGGATGGGCGCCGAGATCCGCTTCGGCGCGCGCCTCGGCCGCCTGCATTTCGCCGGCGATCGGGTGAGCGAGCTCTTGTTCGACGACGCGCGCGTCGCGCTCGGGCCCGGCGAGCCGGTCATCCTCGCCCTGCCCGCCGCGGTCGCCGCGCGCCTCGTCCCGGGGCTCGTCGTTCCCGACCGCCACGAGCCGATCGTCAACGCGCATTTCCGCGTCGCGGCGCCGGCCGCGGCGCCGTTCTTCCTCGGGCTCGTCGGCGGCGCCGCGCAATGGGTCTTCAGGAAAAAGGGCATCCTGTCGGTGACGGTCAGCGCCGCCGAGGATCTCGTCGACCGCCCCGCCGAGGAGCTGCGCGACCTCTTATGGCGCGACAC
>DASYYD010000350.1:0-11412 GCA_035934195.1 Allostellaceae bacterium
AAGCCGCCCCTAATGCTGCCACAGCCCGCGCCCGTAGAGGCGCGCCTTTACGGGCGCGGGTTGTGGCAGCGCTAGCGGGGCCGCTTCCGACGCCGCGGCAGGCGGGCTAGAGTGCCGTAAATCTGCAACCAGGGGAGAGGATGATGAGCCGCTGCCGCGAGATCGCGCCCGAGGCCATGAGCGAGGCGCAGCGCCGGGTCCATGACATGATCGCCGCCGGCCGCCGCGGCCGGGTGGCAGGGCCCTTTCAGGTGCTGCTGCACGCCCCCGAGGTGTGCGAGCACGCGGCCCGGCTCGGCGAGCATCTGCGCTGGGGAAGTTCGCTTCCCGCCCGCCTCTCCGAACTCGCGATCATCCTGACGGCGCGCTCGCTGCGCGCCCAGTACGAGTGGCACGCGCATGCCCCGCTCGCCGAAAAGGCCGGCGTCCCGGCGGCCGCCGTCGAGGCGATCCGCAAGGGCGAGACGCCGAACTTTGCCGCCGCCGACGAAGCGCTCCTCTACCGCATCGTGAGCGAATTGCAGCGGACGCAGCGGCTCTCGGATGCGAGCTTTGCCGCCGCCGTCGAGGCGCTCGGCGAGGCGGGCCTCGTCGAGATCATCGCGATCATCGGCTACTACACGCTGATCGGGAACACCCTCAACGTCTTTCAGGTCGCCTTGCCGGCCGGCGCCACCCCGCCGTTCGCGGAATAAAACGGATACGCTTTTCTCCCGCGGCGGTGCCGGCAAGCCAAGAATCAGTCTTGCGGCGTCAGATGCGCGACCTTCGGCATGACCTCCTCGGCGAGGAGGCGCATCGACTCGCGCCAGGCTTGCGGGTTCTCGCTGTAATCGAAGCAGAAGAGCAGCAGCGAGCCGAAGCCGCCGACCTCCTCGTACATCCGCTCGATCTTTTCGACGACGGTCGCCGGGCTGCCGATCAGCCAATTGCGCCGGGCGCAGTATTCCGGCGTCACCTCGCTGTCGGCGACCTCCGGGTCGTGCTTGAGGAACTGGATGACGCCGACATTGGTCAACAGCGGCAGGAAGTATTCGCGCATCATGCGGCCCATCTGCGCGCCGACCGAAAGCCGCCAGGCCGCTTCGTCGGTGTCGGCGACGAAGATCTCGCGCACGAGGCGCCATTGCGCGCGCGAGGGCGTGCGGCCGGTGCGCCGCGCCCCTTCCTCGACCGATTCCCAGTGGCTCGCGACATAGGAGGGATTGAGGTTGAGGCTCATCGGCAGAAAGCCGTGCTCGCCGGCGAGCTTCAAAGTGTCCGAGCCCTTGCTGACGCCGGCGACGCCGATCGGCGGGTAGGGCTTCTGAAACGGCTTGATGTGCGGGCGCAGGCTCTCGAGCATCAGATCGGTGCGGGTGACGTGCCAGTATTTGCCGGCATAGTCGAATGGCTCCTCGGCGGTCCACAGCTTCAGGATGATGTCGAGCGCCTCGCGCGTCATCTCGCGGTGCTGGCCGGCGTTGCCGTCGACGTTGAACATCGCCCAGTCGCTCGGCAGCCCGCTCGCCGCCACCCCGAAATTGAGCCGCCCCTGCGCCAGATGGTCGAGCATCGCGACGCGGTGCGCGAGTTCGGCCGGGTGATGATAGGGCAACAGGAAGCCGCCCGGCGCGAGGCGGATCCGCCGGGTCTGCAACAGCGCCTGCGCGATCAGCAGGTCGGGGGCGGGGTGCGGCTCCCAGGGTGCGGTGTGATGCTCGCCGATCCAGGCTTCGCTGAAGCCGAGTTCGTCCGCCCAGCGCAGCTGATCGAGATCCCAGCGGTGGCCGTCGTATAGGCTGCGCTCCGGCGGGTGCGAGGGCATCGTGAAGAGGCCGTAATCCATCGCCCGCGCTCCTCTGTCGCCGCCCCAGGGTAATTCGCTTCGGAATGTAGACGAGGCCGCCCGGCTTGGCCATGCGCCGAGGCAGCCGATATTTTCTGGTCAGGATTGCCCCGAGGGACTAAAAGCTCGGGGGCGGCGGAGCCTTTCGAGTTGATCGGCGCTCGCCGCGACGCGTCACCGGCGGGCTTGACCCGCGGGTCCACTGGATGGCCGGGTCAAGCCCGGCCGTGACGAATGGAAATCATCATCGACCGATTCGGTATTTTGCGCGCATGCTGATCGTCCTGCTCGTCATCCATGTCCTGATCACGATCGCCCTCGTCGGCGTCATCCTGATGCAGAAGAGCGAGGGCGGGGCGCTCGGCATGGGGGGCGGCGGCATGTCCGGCTTCATGACCGGCCGCTCGACCGCCAATCTGTTGACCCGGATCACCGCCGGGCTCGCCGCCGCCTTCATGGTGACGAGCGTGCTTCTCGTCGTGCTCAACAACCGGGCGCGCGCGCCCGCCGCCTCGATCCTCGGCGGCGGCAAGGCCGGCCCGGCGATTCCGGGGCCCGCCGGGCCGCCGGCGCCGCCGACCCCCGCGCCCTCCGCGCCGCAGGGGCCGAGCGCGCCGATCTCGCACTGAGCGTCGTTTCCGATGGGACGGCGGAGCGCGATGCTCTATATTGGGATTCCATGACGCGGTTCATCTTCATCACCGGCGGCGTGGTCTCCTCTCTCGGCACGGGTCTATCGTCGGCGGCGCTCGGCGCGTTGTTGCAGGCGCGCGGCTTCCGGGTCCGGCTCAGGAAGCTCGACCCCTATCTCAACGTCGATCCCGGCACGATGAGCCCCTATCAGCACGGGGAAGTCTTCGTCACCGACGACGGCGCCGAGACCGATCTCGATCTGGGGCATTACGAGCGCTATGTCGGGGTGCCGGCGCGCAAGAGCGATTCGGTGACGACCGGGCGGATCTATTCGACCGTCATCGGCCGCGAGCGGCGCGGCGAATATCTCGGCGCCACCGTACAGGTGATCCCGCACGTCACCGACGCGATCAAGGAGTTCATCACGAGCGATCTCGACGGCGAGGATTTCGTCCTTTGCGAGATCGGCGGCACGGTCGGCGACATCGAGAGCCTGCCCTTTCTCGAGGCGATCCGCCAGCTCGGCAACGAATTGGGGCGCGAGCGGGTCATGTTCGTGCACCTGACCCTGGTGCCGTGGATCCCGTCGGCGGGCGAACTGAAGACCAAGCCGACGCAGCATTCGGCGAAGGAACTCTTGGGGCTCGGCATCCAGCCGGACATCCTCCTCTGCCGCTGCGAGCGGCCGATCCCCCCGGGGGCGCGCAGCAAGATCGCGCTCTTCTGCAATCTGCGCGAAAGCCGGGTCATCCCGGCGATCGATGTCGACACGATCTACGCGGTGCCGGCCGCCTACCACGCCGAGGGTTTCGACCGCGAAGTCTGCCGGCATTTCGGGCTCGAGGCGAAGGAGCCGGACCTCTCGCGCTGGGCCGAGATCGTCAGCCGCATCCACAAGCCGGAAGGCCGGGTGACGATCGCCATCGTCGGCAAGTACACGCACCTGCCCGACAGCTACAAATCCTTGGCCGAGGCGATGGCGCATGGCGGCATCGCCAACAATGTCGGGGTCGATCTCGACTGGATCGATGCGGAGGTGTTCGAGGCCGAAGCGGAGGCGCTCCACAAGCTCGAAGGGGTGCACGGCATCCTCGTGCCGGGCGGCTTCGGCGAGCGCGGCGCGGAAGGCAAGATCGAGGCCGCCCGCTTCGCCCGCGAGCGGCTCGTGCCGTATTTCGGCATCTGCTTCGGCATGCAGATGGCGGTCATCGAGTCGGCGCGGCATCTGGCGCACCTGCCCGGCGCCGGCTCGACCGAATTCGGGCCGTGCGAGCACCCCGTCATTGGCCTCATGACCGAATGGATGCGCGGCAACACGATCGAGCGGCGCAACTCCGAGGGCGACCTCGGCGGCACGATGCGATTGGGCGCCTACGAGGCGATGCTGGAGCCGGAAAGCCGTGTCGCCGAGATCTACGGGACCGACCGCATCAGCGAGCGGCACCGGCACCGCTACGAGGTCAACATCCGCTATCGCGAGAACCTCGAGGCGGCGGGCTTGCGCTTTTCCGGCATGTCGCCCGACGGCATCCTGCCCGAGATCGTAGAGTTCCCCGACCACCCGTGGTTCATCGGCGTGCAGTTCCATCCGGAGCTGAAGTCGCGCCCCTTCGAGCCGCACCCGCTGTTCAGCTCCTTCATCGCCGCGGCGGTCGCCCAGTCGCGCCTCGTGTGAGTGACACTGATCGGCTATCTGATGCCCCTCACCCCCTCCCTCTCCCCGCAGGCGGGGAGAGGGAGGGGCCCGCCCGGCGGGAGGGTGAGGGGGGATCGAAGGCGCGCGTCGTGACCGCGACGCGGCATGTCAGCATCGGCAGCCTCGCTCTCGGCAACGATCTGCCGCTCGTCTTCATCCTCGGGCCGAACACGCTCGAATCGCGCGCGCATGCGCTGGAGATGAGCGCCGCGCTCGCCGAAATCGGCCGCAAGCTCGCGATCCCGCTCATCTACAAGACCTCGTTCGACAAGGCGAACCGCTCCTCGATTTCGGGCGCCCGCGGCATCGGGCTCGACGCGGGGCTGCCGATCCTCGCCGAACTGCGCGAACTGACCGGCCTGCCGGTCTTGACCGATGTGCACGAGCGGGAGCAGTGCGCGCCGGTCGCCGAAGTCGCGGACGTCCTGCAGATCCCGGCCTTTCTGTGCCGGCAGACCGACCTCCTCCTGGCCGCCGGCCGCACCGGCAAGCCGGTCAACATCAAGAAGGGCCAGTTCCTCGCGCCTTGGGACATGGGACACGTCGCGGCGAAGATCGCCTCGACCGGCAACGAGCGGATCCTGCTCTGCGAGCGCGGCACGAGCTTCGGCTACAACACGCTCGTCGCCGATATGCGCGCGCTGCCGATCATGGCGCGGACCGGCTACCCGGTCGTCTTCGACGCGACGCACGCCGTGGCGCAGCCGGGCGGGCTCGGCGACCGCTCGGGCGGCGAGCGCGAATTCGGGCCGGCGCTGGCGCGCGCCGCCGTCGCCGTCGGCGTCGCCGCCGTTTTCATCGAGACGCACCGGGACCCCGACCGCTCCGGCACCGCGGAATCGCAGACGATGCTGCCGCTGAAGCAGTTGCCGGCCCTTCTCGAAACCCTCGTCGCCCTCGACAAAATCGCCAAGGCGAGCGCACCGCTCGGGACTTGATCTCGGTAAATACGGAGCGTAAATGCACTCCGGTGGAGTTCACCTGGGACCCGGACAAGAACCTTGTCAACATCCGCAGGCACGCGGTCGGTTTTGCGGATGCCGCTCGGATTTTCGAAGGGCCGACCGTAGAGCGCGTCGATAACCGGTTCGACTACCGCGAAATTCGTATTTATGCGATCGGATTGGTGAACGGCATCGAGATCACGGTCATCTACACCGACCGCGGTCAGGATAAACGGCACATCATTTCCGCATGGAGAGCCGAGCCTCATGAAAGGCGATACTACTGGCAAAACCTCGAAGGCTGAGCCGCGCACGGACTGGCGCAGGTTGCGCGGGATGAGCGACGAGGAAATCCACGCCGCCGTCCTGGACGATCCCGAGATAAGAGCGACGGACGAGGATTTCTGGCGATCGGCGCGCGTTGTCATCCCGCAGCGGAAGGAGACCGTCACGATGCGGCTCGATGCGGATCTCTTGGCTTGGTTTCGCCAACAGCGTGGATATCAGACGCGCATAAATGCGATTCTGCGCGCCTACATGAATGCCCACGCCGAGAACCGGTAGACATAGGCATCGGAGCACGCCCCGATGACCGCGATCGCCGACATCCACGCTCGCGAGATCCTCGACAGCCGCGGCGACCCGACGGTCGAGGTCGAAGTGACGCTCGAGACCGGGACGATCGGCCGCGCCGCCGTGCCGTCCGGCGCCTCGACCGGGGCGCACGAGGCGGTCGAGCGGCGCGACGGCGGCAAAAGGTATGGCGGCAAGGGCGTGCAAGAGGCCGTCGCCGCGGTCAACGGCGAGATCTTCGACGCGGTCTCCGGCTTCGAGGCCGAGGACCAGCTCGGCCTCGACCGGGCGCTCGTCGCGCTCGACGGCACGCCGAACAAGAGCCGGCTCGGCGCCAACGCCGTGCTCGGCGTCAGCATCGCCTGCGCCAAGGCGGCGGCGGAAGAGGAGGGCCTGCCGCTCTACCGCTATCTCGGCGGCGTCTTCGCCCGCACCTTGCCGGTGCCGATGATGAACATCATCAACGGCGGGGTGCACGCCGACAACCCGATCGACATTCAGGAATTCATGATCGTGCCGGTCGGCGCGCCCTCGGTCACCGAGGCGATTCGCTGGGGCGCGGAGATTTTTCACGCGCTGAAGAAGGCGCTCGCCGATGCCGGGCATAATACGAATGTCGGCGACGAGGGCGGTTTCGCCCCGAACCTCGCTTCGGCCGACGCGGCGCTCGGATTCGTCATGCGGGCGATCGAGAGCGCCGGCTACCGGCCGGGCGAAGACATCGTGCTCGCGCTCGACCCGGCCGCGAGCGAGTTCTACCGCGACGGCCGCTACCATCTCGCGGGCGAGGGCAAGACGCTCGATGCGGCCGGGCTCGCCGCCTATTACGCCGACCTCGCCGCCCGCTATCCGATCGCCTCGATCGAGGACGGCATGGCCGAGGACGACTGGGCGGGCTGGGAGCATCTGACGCGCGAGCTCGGCCAAAAGCTGCAGCTCGTCGGCGACGACAATTTCGTCACCAATCCCGCGCGTCTCAAGGAGGGCATCGCCCGCCGGGTCGGCAATGCAATTCTCATCAAATTGAACCAGATAGGCACGATTTCCGAGACCCTCGAGACGATGGAGATCGCGCTCGCCGCCGGCTACGGCCGGGTCGTCTCGCACCGCTCCGGCGAGACCGAGGACGCGACCATCGCCGACCTCGCGGTCGCCACCAATTGCGGGCAGATCAAAACCGGCTCGCTGTCGCGCTCGGACCGCCTCGCCAAATACAATCAGCTGATCCGCATCGAGGAGCGGCTCGGCGCGGCGGCCCGCTTTGCCGGCCGCGCCGCGCTCGCCCGCTGACGCATCACGGCGGCTGGCCTCGCCAAAATCGTTGACGTCGCGAGCCGCGCGTGATTCTTTTGTTGCATGGTCGTGTTGCGCGAATTGCGCCGCCGCGCGCGGCTGATTGCCGGCCCCGTCTTCGGGATGGCGCTCACGGGGTACTTTGCCTATCACCTGATCGAGGGCGACCGGGGGCTGCTCGCCTGGGTGCAACTGACGAAGCAGATCCATGCCGCCGATCGGCGGCTTGCCGCGCTCGAAGACCAGCATAAGGCGCTCGGCCGCAAGGTCTCCGAGCTGACCCCCGACCACCTCGACCCCGATCTGCTCGATCAGCAGGTGCGCTCGGTGCTCGACTTCGCCGCGCCGAGCGAGGTCGTGATCATGCGCGGCGCACCGGCGAACTGAATGCCGGCCGGCACGGTCATCGGGGCCTGCAGAATGCGCGCTTACTGAGCGCCGCGCGCCCGGCGGCGGGCGAGGCCGCCGGCACGCGCTGCGAAGGATCGCCTGAGACGATGTTGGACGCTCGATTGATCGCGCTTTTCTTGGAAAGCGCCGGTATTCCTTATTTGGCAAATGTCGCCGATTGCCTGCGGCAATGCGGCTTCGACGAGAACGAGTACCTGGCTCAAAATGCCGATCTGCGGACAGCCGGGCATGACGCGTCCTCGGCGCTGTTCCATTTTCTCGTCTATGGGCTGGATGAGGATCGGCAAGGGCCGTTCGCGCCGCTGCCCGACGGGCTATCCGCCGTTCGGTCGCTCGAGATACCCAACGCGGAATACCGGCAGCGGCTCTATCGCGCGATTTTCTTCGCGCAGCTGAGAAACCCCGCGACGGCCGACCGGTTGTGGAACACGTTCGATGCCGCGTTCATCGACGATTTGCGCGCAATGGGCGGGATTCCCTACTACGTGGTCGGCGACAGCCATGCCGACCGCTATCGGTGCAGGGCGGCTTTCGAAGGGGAATGGCTGGCGCCGCTGCCGCTGATCTGCACCGGCGGCACCGCCATCGGTCTTGCCAGAGAGACATCGCGGACCGGGTACGGCGCGCGGATCTTGCAATGGGCAGAGCGGGCCGCCGGCCGCCCGGGCGGCCTCACCGTCCCGGTCTTCCTCAAATTCGGCGGGCTCGATGCCGAATTCCTGTGGATGTCGCGCCGCATCGAGAAAGGGCTCTATCGCTTTCCCGTCGATGAATTCTGCGAGTTCGCGGAAATGTCCGTCGCGAAATACGGCGGCTTCCTCGAGGCGCTGCGGGACATTGCCGGCGCTCGCCAACTGCGTGTCTGCTCGGTGTTTCCCTCGGTGCTGACGCAGGCGGATTGGATCGCCGGGTTTATCAAAATTTTCGGCCGCTCACCGGAATATAATCGACAGGTTTCCGAAGACCTGTCGAAAGTGAGCCATTTCCCGTCCCTGCGGCTTCGTACCAAATATCGGGAATTGTACAACACATTGCTCGAGCAGATGTGCAAAAGCCGCAACCTCGTCTTTATCGATGATTTCTCGCCTCTGCTCGGACCGGACGGGGTCATCGACGCGCGTTATTGCGGCGTTTCGGAAACAAAAGATTTTCATATCGGTTACGAGGCTTCACAGGAATCTCTGGTGAGGATCATCAGATCGAACCTGCGACCGGACGGCATCCCGCGGCCGAGCGCGTCGGCGGCGTCCTAGGGTGGATTAAATCTAACATAAGAGCCCTCAATTGGTGTATGCCCGTTGCGGCATCGGGGGACGAACATGCGCGAGGGGACCACGGTCCAGGTGAGCAGCCCCGATCGAGCGCGTTTGGCGGCAATCGTCGCGGATCGGAACAGCCCGCAGAAGCATGTTTGGCGAGCGCAGATCGTGCTGCTGACGGCAGACGGCGTCGGCACGAACACGATCATGCGGCAGACGGGCAAGGGCAAGGTGACCGTCTGGCGCTGGCAGGAGCGGTTCATGGCGGAAGGGATCGCGGGGCTGGTGCGCGACAAGACGCGCCCGTCCCGCATCCCGCCGCTGCCGGCGGCGGTGCACGACCGCACGGTGGCGATGACCATGACCGGTCCGCCAGTCGAGGCGACGCACTGGCCGCTAACGCGATCCCGCGCGCGCCCGGTGGCCCAATGAAATTTGCTAAACCGATAATTCTCTGTTGTTTCTCATTTTTCTCCTGTCTGAGCCTGTATTTGCTGGCGCATACATTCCCCCGCCGCTACCTCAACCACTTCCTTCCCCACCGCCCGCCAACGTAACAGGATCGATCACGAGTACATCGGTTGCGATCATATACAATTGGTCGACCCAGCGCTGCAATGACAACGACATCCCTGATATGCCCGCTCGCGCTTTTATTGACAATGTAGGAAACATTGTAGTGATCGGCAGCTGGCAGAATTCCGTTTATCGCACATTTGATAACGACACCCTGATCCCATACGGAACGAAACCTGGTAGCGCATTTACCGAAGCTGATTACGATCAGTCAGGTTGTGATATCAACTGGACGTCACCGCTCAACAAAACACAATTCGATTATGATTACGCTGTTTGGGTTATGGCCCCGTATACCTTTGACGGCATAACGATAACAGCGATCGGGCATTTCCATTGATTTTGTCGGTTGAAAGAACGCCTCCTCTCTGCCGTTTAAGCAAGAAGACCGATTCTGGAAGCCGCGCGACGCCTACAGCTCGAATAGAATCAAACAGAACGCCCTGCGCCCGCGCATTATACTGTGCCCTGATTCATGAGCATGGCTATGCTCTTTGAGAGTTCCCCCGGCTCTATTCTAAATGCCGAGCGATGCGCCGTCTCCTTATCGACAGCGGTCACGGTGCCGCGTAGGTCGATCATTCGCCCCCGCCTGCCCAGGACGAGCGCATAGAAGAACCTGTCACCAAAGACTGCCGGAGCCGCCGAGATAACCCTTATTCCCTCGGGCGCATAAAGCAGATTGGCGAGATCGGAGCCAAGCACGCCAAATACGATTTCGGCCTCGCGGAAAGCCGCAGCCTGCTCCAGGAACGGGTACACCCCCATCATGCGCAGCCCGAAGCCGTTGGCGCATAGCATGCGTTCGAGCTCGGTGAAGTTCTGCAGTTCGCGCCCCCAGCCCGGGATGCGGCGAATTGCGAGCCGCCGAAAGGAGGGGGATTCCGCGCGCTCCCGCAGGCCCGTTCGCATCGCCGCGGAAGCTCCGGGGTGCATCATGTGGTCGGACCACACCGGCGTAACCGCGAACATTCGGGAAAACCGGTAATCGCGATCGTGACGCACCGCGGTGACCCGCCCCCGGTCGATTCCGTACGCCGCGAGCGACTCGCGCATTCTCGCAAACGGCAACGCCGCATCCGGCGTAGAGAAAACCTCCTCAGGGATCACAAAGGAGAACCGCCCGGGATATGCGCTCTCAACCAGAACGAGCTTCGGCAGCAGCTCGCAAAGCCAATGGCCCCAGACGAACACCCCAAAACGTGCGATCAGCAGGGCCTCGTGCTTGATGTCCTCGGTTGGACGTTTCGAAACCAGTGTCGCAGCTACATGCCCGGGTGTCTTACGGAAATAATCAGGGTATTGCTCAGCTATTAGATAGTTGCCGATTCGCAGGACGAAATGTCCACCCCCGAGTACCGTGGCCCCGCTAGGAAGCGCGACCAGCGAGACGCCAGCGAGCGTGCAGTCGCGGGATGTATAGATATCCCGCAGCATATGCGAAGCGAATCCTTCATCGTGCGTGGTAAGATTGGTGTACGCGACAGCGTTAGGAACCAGAAAATTTGCCGGTTCGAGCAAGCTCTCCATTTTCAGGCTGAGCTCTGAGCAGCGCGCTACCTTGAACGTCGCAGGCATCACAGCGTTGCACCCGGAGCCGTCGCTCTAAGATCGTGGAGCCCGGCCACTCGCGGGCCGAGATATCCGACAGCATTCATATCACCGCTTATAAGCCCGCACTTCCCGAACCTCCACGGTTGTGGTGCAATTTTGAAGCATCTCCGGGCCTCCGTGCCGACAGGGTGCGCGCGCGACGGGTTGCGCCCTGTCGTACTATCTCCTTTGTTTCGAACGGGTTGAGCTGGTCGAGGTTGCAAAGCAGCGGATTTCCCAGCATGCTTTTCCGGCGCGGTCGGCGGGCCCTTCCGGGCCGCCCGGAGGAAGCGAGATGGCAGTGCGAAAGAAGCCCAGGGCAGACCAGGCGCCCAAGGTCTCGCCGGATGTTCTGCGGCGCTACTATCGCGACATGCTGCTGATCCGGCGCTTCGAGGAGCGCGCCGGGCAGATGTACGGCATGGGGCTGATCGGCGGCTTCTGCCATCTCTACATCGGGCAGGAAGCGGTCGTCGTCGGCATGCAGGCGGCGCTCGAGGAGGGCGATTCGATCGTCACCTCGTATCGCGACCACGGGCATATGCTGGCCTGCGGCATGGACCCGAAGGGCGTGATGGCCGAATTGACCGGGCGCCACAACGGCTA
>DASYYD010000431.1:0-5028 GCA_035934195.1 Allostellaceae bacterium
GGCGTGCGGCCACCCGAAGGCGTGCTTCGCGATCGGCCGCTGTCCGCGGTAGCGCTGCCAGACGGCGCGCGGCCGGTCGAGCGGGTGGCCGAGCTGCCGTGACACCATCAATTTGATGAACTCGGCATGCGCCCAGACGAGCGGCATCGCCGAGCCGCTCGGCCGACCCGGCAGCAGGCGGCGGCGGGGGATCGGGGCGGCGTCCCAGACCTGCTCGGGGATCATGCCGCCGGGGCTCGCCATCCGCACCATCGCTTCGAGATAGGGGAGCGGATCGCGGCCGGCGAGAAGCTCGTAATGCCCGCGCTCGCCGCCGAGGAGCGGCCAGCCGCGGCCGCAGCCGGTGCCGTTATAGGCGTGCCCCTCGTCGTCCTCGCCATAGCCGTCGCCGTTGTAGCGGTGCCAGACCGGGCCGCACGGCGTCTCGGTCTTCAACAGCGCGTCCGCGACCTTGATCGAATCGAGGATCAAGGGGTCGTCGGCGGCGCGCAATCCGAAGCGGACGAGCTGCAGAAACTCGGTGCCGATTTCCTCCTCGCTCGCCAACTCGACATCGCCGACGCGGTTGCGGATCTGCACGACATGGCGCAATTCGCCCGGGTCGCCGACGATCGCCGGCGGCGCCACCCGCACGTAATAGCCTTTGACGCCGAGCCGTCGGGCGAGCGGGGTGTCGCCGACCGCGGTCCACCGCTCGATGTTGGCGTTCCAGAAATCGGCGAGTCCGAGCGCCCAGTCGGCGGCGGGCGCCGGCAAAAGCCCGGCGCCGGCGACGAGCGCGGCGATCGTGACCGCGAGCGTGAACGGGTTGACGCCGGCGTTCTCTTCCCAACGGTCCTGGTCGGTCGCCGGCCCGCTGCGCGCGATGAAGCCGAGGGCGCGGCGTATCATGTCCTCGACTTCGAGCCCGTAGAGCGCCTCGCGTTCTTCGAGGGCGGCGGCGAGCAGCACCGGAAAGGCGGTCTCGTCGAGTTGCACGCCTTGCCAGTAGGGCGTGCCGCCGAGCCATTGGTTCTGATGCCAATGGCCGTCATCGAGCTGCGTCGCCATCAGATAGCGCAGGGTATCGCGCGCCTCGCGCTCGGCGCCGAGCGCCAAGAGGGCCCCGGCCGTCTCGACGAGGTCGCGCGGCCAGACGAGGTGATAGCCGCCGCGCTCGTCGCCGGTGTCGCCCCAGGGGACGCTGAGGCTCGCCACCATCGCGCCGGGATAGGTCTTGTCGAGATGCGCCCGCAGCACGATCGTCGAGACGAGGAACTCGTCGTCGAGTGTCTGCGGCACGTCGAGCGGCAGGGCGGAGCGGGCGCTGCGCTGCGCCTGCCATTCCTGCCAATCGGCCATCTGCATCTGCAGCATCGCGTCAAACGGCTGCAGCAGGCTCGATATGGCGAGCGTCGCCGCCGATTCGCCGGTGCTGCCGAAGCCGAGCGCCAAGACGGCGTGGCGCGGCAGTTCCGCCATCATCGCGACATTGCCGGGCCCGGCGTTCGAGTATTCCCAGCTCATCCGGCCATTGCGCGCGAAATCCTGCCAACCGTCGCTGTCGCCGACATAGCCGACGCTCGCCCGGCCGACCGCGTCCTCCTGCTTGGCGCCGACGGCGGCGAGGGCAAGCCCGAACGGCCCCTGTTCGGCGAGCAGCACGCGGCGGTTGCGATAATGCGCGACCCAGGCGCTGTTGCCGCTTCCGGTCGCGCCGAGGTGCGGCGCAAGCAAGGCATAGAGCCGCAGGTTCGGCGAGCCCTCGAGCCGGCATTCGATCGCCAATACGTCGCGCCGCTGGTCGGGGGTGATGCGCAAGCGCAGCGAATAGCGCTCGTGCTCGTGCTCGATCTCGACCGCGGGCACCCCGGGCGCGATCAGGCGCAGGCGATAATTGGCGACGCGCTTGACCTCGACCCAAAACCCCTCGCCGTCGGCGACGATGAAGCCGAGGTCGCGGATCTGCGGCAGGTCGACGCGCGGGTAATAAACTTCGTTGATGATGCCGTAACCGAGGGTGAACCACAGCCGCGAGGTGCCGAGCGAGGTGCCGACCATGTCCTTGGCGCTGCTCGTCCAGGTCGGCGGGATGCCGGGTCCGCCCGGCGCATATTCGGTCATCGGCGGTGTCGCCTGACGCGCTGTTTGCGGGATATCAGCGTGCCGCGCCGAATATCGGAAGCCCCTCGGTGCGGTCGTCGAGCGCCGCCTCGCCCTCGGTCGCCAGCGGCACCGCGAAATTGAGCGCGGCGTCGATGTCGCCCTCCCAGACCGACCGCGGCAGCTCGTAGAGGAGTTCGATGCCGTAGCCGTTCGGGTCGTGGATGTAGAGGGAGTGCGTCATCCCGTGCTCGACGCGCCGCTCGAATTTGACGCCGCGCGCTTGCAGATAGGCGAGCTGGCGCAGCCAGGATTCGCGGTCGGGCAAGGTGATCGCGATGTGATTGACCGCGCAGGGCATGCCGAAGAGGCGCCAATCGGCGGGCGGCGGCGGCAGGTCCCTGTTCTCGACGAGCGCGATGTCGCGATGGTTCATATGGCCGTCATGGTCGCCGCTGTAGAACCGCATCTTCGGCGGGTTCGGCCGCTCGGCGCACCGATGCAGCTCGCCGACCTGGCGAAAGCCGAGGACCTCCGTCCAAAAGCGGTGCGATTCCTCGATGTCGCGCACGTTGAGGACGAGATGGTTCAAACCTGTCGGCGTCACCGCCGCATTTTGTGACATCTCTTCTCCTCCATCGCTCTCCGGCCCGCTACAGAGATAGATTACCTTTATCCGCAGTTCCATAGCCTGAGCCCACGCACGTTGTCGTCCCAGCGAAAGCCCAGGCGACAGCCGGGGCCCATGGTTCCCCTGGCTCGTGCGGCGTATGGACCCCGGCTTTCGCGGGGCGACGAGAGGCACTGAACACATATGGCTGCACACACCGTCATCCTTCTCGCCGCCCTCGTGCTCGCATTTCATGTGGCGGTCATCCTGTTCAACCTGTTCGGCATGGTCGCGGTGCCGCTTGGGCATTGGCGCGGCTGGCGTTTCGTGCGGATCCGCTGGTGGCGGGCGTTGCACGTCGCTGCGCTGGCGATGGTCGCCCTGCAAGCGCTCGTCGGCCGCGCCTGCTTTCTGACCCTGTGGCAGGACGCGCTCCTCGGCACCGGCGCGCGCGGCACGCCCCTCGTCATGGGCTGGGTCGACCGGCTCCTCTTCTGGCCGTTGCCGATGTGGTTCTTCGCCGCGATTTACGTGCTCGTCTTCCTGTATGTCCTGTTGCTGTGGCGTCTTGTGCCGCCGTTCCGTCAGACCGGCTCCTCGGGCTCCGGCTCCTCGGATTTGAGGATGTCGTAAACCTCGGCGGCGGCGCCGCGCGGCCGGCGTTCCAGCTCGGTGCCGATCTGGTCGTCGGCATTCGCCCAGGTGAAGGCTTCGAGCACCTCCACCGCGCTCGCCTGCGTCGCGAGGATGCGCATCACCATATCGTCATCGGCGGCCCCGAGGATTTCGACGACCTCCGAGGCGGTGGCGGGACGCGGTAGCTCTTTCATCGAAAGCCTCCTCTAACGACAGGCGTACAGCAGAGCCTACGTCGAGACCGCCGGCGTTGATCCATCGCAAGGGGCGCCGGCTCGATTTACGAGTAAGCGTTCGCGCTGCAACCGGGGGCTCCCGACATGTCCGTGCGCAATCTCGACAAGCTGTTTGGGCCCCGCTCGATCGCCCTCGTTGGCGCGACGCCGCGCCGCGGCTCGGTCGGCGCGGTGCTCGCCCGCAACCTGCGGCGCGCCGGCTTCGCGGGGCCCGTGATGCCGGTCAATCCGCATCATAAACGTATCGGCGGGGTCGAGGTGTTCCCGGACGTGGCGAGCCTGCCTGTCGCGCCCGACCTCGCGGTCATTTCGACGCCACCGCAGAGCGTCCCCGGCCTCATCGCCGAATTGGGCGCCGGCGGCACCCGCGCGGCGGTCGTCATCACCGCCGGGTTCGGCGAATTGGGCGAAGAGGGCAAGCGGCTGCAGGATGCCGTGCTCGCCGCGGCGCGGCCGCATCTGTTGCGCCTCGTCGGCCCCAACTGCGTCGGCATCATGGTGCCGCGGCTGAAGCTCGACGCGACCTTTTCACACATCGCCGCGCTGCCGGGCGACCTCGGCTTCGTCAGCCAATCGGGGGCGATGATCACCGCCGTCCTCGACTGGGCGGCGCCGCGCGGCATCGGCTTTTCGCACGTCGTCTCGCTGGGCGACATGGCGGATGTCGATTTCGGCGACATGCTCGATTACCTCGCGGCCGACGCCGGAACCCGCGCCATCCTCCTCTATGTCGAGGCGGTCACGCATGCGCGCAAGTTCATGTCGGCGGCGCGGGCGGCGGCGCGGGCGAAGCCCGTTCTCGTCGTCAAGACCGGGCGCTTCGCCGAGGGGGCGCGCGCCGCGCGTTCGCACACCGGGGCGCTCGCCGGCTCCGACGCCGTCTACGAGGCGGCGTTCCGGCGGGCCGGCATCCTGCGCGTCGACACGATGGCCGAACTCTTCGACGCGGTCGAAACGCTGGCGCTGACCCGGCAGCAGGAAGGCGAGCGGCTGGCGATCCTGACGAATGGCGGCGGGCCGGGGGTGCTGGCGACCGACGCGCTCGTCGCCGAAGGCGGGCGGCTCGCGAGCCTCGCGCCGCAGACGCTGGCGCGGCTCGACGCGGCATTGCCGCCGACCTGGAGCCGCGGCAACCCGATCGACATCATCGGCGACGCGCCGGCCGGGCGCTATGCCGCGGCGCTGGCGGCAGTGCTCGCCGACCCGGGAACGGACGCCGTTCTCGTCCTCAATGTCCCGACGGCGTTGACTAGACCCGAAGCGGCAGCGCGCGCCGTCGTCGCAACCTATGGCGCCGCCGACCGGCCGGCGAAGAACCTCTTTACCGCCTGGCTCGGCGAGAAGAGCGCACGGCCGGCGCGGCGGATCCTCGATGCCGCGCGCATCGCGACCTACGAGACGCCGGACAGCTCGGTGCGCGGCTTCATGCACCGCGTGCGCCACTATCGCGCCCAGGAGCTGCTG
>DASYYD010000442.1:0-8176 GCA_035934195.1 Allostellaceae bacterium
TGAACCCGGCGCGCTGGTAGGTGGCGAGCGCCTTCGGGTGGTCGAAGCGGCTCGTATGCAGCCACAGCCGCTCGACTGGCCGCGAAAAGGTGCGGTCGATCGCCGCCTGCAGCAGAAAAGGGCCGAGCCGCCGGCCGATGAATTCGGGGATAAGGCCGAAATAGCACAGCTTCGTCTCGCGCGCGGCCATGGTGTCGAGCTCGAAAAAGCCCGCCGGGACGCCGCGCACGTAGAGGACGAAGATCTCGAGCGTCGGCCGCCAGATGATCTCGGCGAGTTCGTCGTCTTCGATCACCCGCCGCTCGAACCACAGCCACGGCAGGCCGACGGCGTTGTAGATGTAGCGGTAGAACGAGACGGTGGAACGCTCTGCCCGCATCAGCGCGAGCTTCTCGAACGGCGCCGCGACCGGCCGCGACGCCGGTTTGCCGAACATTTCGAGATAGGTGATGGTGTCTTCGAGAAGCGCCATTTGGCTCACCGCCGCTCGCCGAGGACGAGGCGGAGGCCGAGCCCGATCAATATCGCGCTCGCGAGAAGGCTTTGCGCCCGCGCCCAGAACCGGCTCCTTGCGATGAGCCGCGCGAGCGAGCCGCCGGCGCACGCGACGGCGAGGTTGGTCGGGACGCCCGTCACCTGGAAGAGAAGCCCCAGAAACAGCATCTGCCGGCCGGCGGGCCCGCGCGACGGATCGACGAAGAGCGGCAGGAATGAGAAGAAGAAGAGGAGGAGCTTCGGGTTCAGGAGATCGGTCAGAAAGCCCTGCCAATAGGCGCAGAGCAGCGAGCCGCCGCGGCGCCGCGCCATGCCGTCGGCGAGCCCGGCGATGCCGCCGGCGAGAAATCCCCGCACCCCGAGCCAGATCAGATAGGCGGCGCCGCAATAGCGCAGCAACGCGAAGGCGAGGGGCGAGGCGAGGAGCAACGCCGAGAGCCCGAGGGCCGCCGCGCCCGCCTGCACGAGCGAGGCGGTCGCCAGCCCGAAGACCGAGACGATGGCGGCGCCGCGCCCCTCGCCCATCGCCCGCGACAGAATGAAGAGGATCGCCGGCCCCGGCGTCAAGTTGAGCGCGAGGGCGGAAGCCATGAAGAACGCGATCGTCGGCCCGCCCGGCATGCCGCCCGCTCACTCACCCCCACCCGAACCCTCCCCCGCATGCGGGGGAGGGAAGGGAGGGGAATCGGCGAAGGCGAGGTTGACGCGGCGGTTCTGCCGCCCCTTGTTTTCGATCTTCGTCACGCTGATGCGGCCGATCTCGGCGGTGTTCTTCACATGCGTGCCGCCGCAGGGCTGCAGATCGACGCCCGCGACCTCCATCAGCCGCACGCGCCCGGTGCCCATCGGCGGCTGCACCGACATCGTGCGCACGAGATCGGGCTTTTGCGCGAGTTCCTCGTCGCTGATCCAGCGTGCCGCCACCGGGTGGCCGGCGGCGATCAATTCGTTCAGCCGCGCGGCGATCGCCTCCTTGTCGAGGCTCGACCCCGGCACGTCGAAATCGAGCCGGCCGCGGCCGTCGGCGACCTGGCCGCCGGTCACCGCGCCGGGGACGACGGCGCACAAGAGATGCAGGCAGGTGTGCATGCGCATCAGGCGATGCCGGCGCTCCCAGTCGATCTCGGCGGCGACTTCGCTGCCGGGCGCCGGCAGCGGCGTCCCCGGCGCCGGCACATGGATCACCTCGTCGGGGCCATCGCCCTTCACCGTATCGACGATACTGATCGTCTCGCCCGAAGCGAGGCGCAACGTGCCGGTGTCGCCCGGCTGGCCGCCGCCCGCCGGGTAGAAGACGGTGCGGTCGAGGCGGATGCCGCGCGCGTCGGCCGCCGTCACGTGCGCTGTGCAGGAACGCAGATAGCCGTCGTCGCGGAACAAAAGCTCGGTCATGACCGCTCCATCCACGGCGGAACCGGCAAATTCCGCGACCGCAGAAATTCCGGGTTGAACAGCTTCGACTGGTAGCGCGTGCCGCTGTCGGCGAGGATCGTGACGATCGTGTGTCCGGGGCCCATGTCGCGGGCGAGCCGGATGGCGCCGCAGACATTGATGCCGGTCGAGCCGCCGAGCACGAGCCCCTCCTCGACGACGAGGTTGAAGAGGACGGGCAGCATCTCCTCGTCGGTGATCTGGTACTGGCCGTCGGGGGTGAAGCCCTCGAGGTTCTTCGTTTCGCGGTTGTTGCCGATGCCCTCGGTGATCGAATTGCCCTCCGGCTTGAGCTCGCGCCGCGCGTACCAGCTGTAGATGCCCGAGCCCATGCAGTCCGAGAGGTAGATGCGGACGTTGCGGTTGCGCTCCTTCAATGCGATGCCGACGCCCGACAAGGTGCCGCCGGTGCCGACCGAGCAGGTGAAGCCGTCGACCGTGCCCTCCGTCTGGTGCCAGATCTCGGGGCCGGTCGTCTCGTAATGCCCCTTGCGGTTGGCGAGGTTGTCGAACTGGTTGGCCCAGATCGCCCCCTGCGGTTCGCTCGCCGCGATCTCCTCCGCGAGCCGGCCCGAATAGCGCACATAATTCATCGGGTTGGCGTAGGGGACGGCGGGGACGAGGCGCAGGTCGGCGCCGCACAGGCGCAGCATGTCCTTCTTTTCCTGGCTCTGCGTCTCCGGCATCACGATGACCGTGCGGTAGCCGCGCGCGTTGCCGACGAGCGCGAGCCCGATCCCGGTGTTGCCGGCCGTCCCCTCGACGATGACGCCGCCGGGGCGCAGCTGCCCCTTCTCCTCGGCGTCCTTGATGATGGCGAGCGCGGCGCGGTCCTTGACCGAGCCGCCCGGGTTCAAAAACTCGGCCTTGCCGAGGATCGTGCACCCGGTCTCCTCGGAGGCGCGGCGCAGCTTGATCAGCGGCGTGTTGCCGACCGTCCCGTTGAAGCCGTCGCGGATCTGCATGCTTGTCTCCCGGCTCGTGCGCCCGCCCATCTTACGGGCGCCGCCGCCGGGAGCAAGCGGAGGCGGGGCAGGGCCGCTCATGCGAACGGTCAGAAGGCCCCGACCGCTCGGGCGGCAGCGCGGCAATCTTCTGCATCAGGGTCTTCGCGTCGGACGGCATCGTTACCCCCGATATTGCCGGCGTACCGTTTGCTGATAAATGCAGGAAAAAAGCAGCAAATTCACTTGGTCAAGCTCGAAGAATCAATGACTTAGGGCGAAGGTGCGCGCGTCGGAACAGCAAAAGCGCCGGCTGCATCAATAGATAAGCAGCAAAAAAAGGTCGGTGATACAAGCCATTAGAGGAGATGTTCCTGGATTGTTTCCCTGTCATCTGGGAGGCGCCGAGGGCAAAGTCAACCATCGATTTCGGCATCGGGCGCGCCGGCGGCGAGCGCTGCCATATAGCCGAGGATCAGCGGGCGCCGGCCGCGGTATTCCCGCGCCGGCGCGATTGCCCTAGAAACGCCCGGGCTGCGCATGCGATTTTGACCCGATGACCGAAACGGCGCCGGAAGCGGGCGAGGGCGAATACACGACGGGGCTGTTGCCGTCGCAAATGCTGCGCGAGGCGGTGGCGCAGGGCCGCGAGATCCACGCCGCCGCGCCGATCGGCGACGACCAGGTGCAGCCGGCGAGCCTCGATCTGCGGCTGGGCGAGGTTGCCTATCGGGTGCGCGCGAGCTTTCTCCCCGGGGCGCGCGCCAGCGTCGCCGACAAGCTCGCGCTGCTGTCGATGCACCGCATCGATTTGACCGAGGGCGCGGTGCTGGAGAAGGACTGCGTCTATATCGTGCCGCTGCTCGAAAGCCTGGCGCTGCGGCGGCGCAGCTCGGCCGGCGCCAACCCGAAGAGCTCGACGGGGCGCCTCGACGTCTTCGCCCGCGTCATCACCGATTACGGCACCGAGTTCGACCGCGTCCGCGAGGGCTACAAGGGTCCGCTCTATGCCGAACTGAGCCCGCGCGCCTTCTCGATCCTGGTGCGCGCCGGCTCGCGGCTCGTGCAATTGCGCCTGCGCCGCGGCTCGCCCGCCTTCCGCGACGCGGCGCTGCGGCGGCTGCACGACGAAGTGGGGCTGGTCGAAGGCCCGGCAGGGCCGCTCTCGGGGCGCGAGGCGATCAAGGGCGGGCTCGCCTTCAGCGTCGACGTTGACGGCGGCCCCGAGACCGGGATCGTCGGCTACAAGGCCCGCCGGCATACCGACGTGATCGATGTCGATCGCGTCAGCCATTACGACCCGCGCGAGTTCTGGGAGGCGGTGTACGCGCTGCGCGGCGCCGGCGGAGAGGGGGGCATCCTGCTCGACCCCAACGATTTCTACATCCTCGCCTCGCGCGAGACCGTCGTGGTGCCGGCCGACCATGCCGCGGAGATGATGCCGTACAGCATCTTCGTCGGCGAGTTCCGGGTGCATTACGCCGGCTTCTTCGACCCCGGCTTCGGCGCCGGCGAGGGCATGGAGAGCCGGGCCGTCCTCGAGGTGCGCTCGCACGAGGTGCCGTTCCTGATCGAGGACGGCCAGATCGTCGGCCGCCTCGTCTACGAGCGGCTGATCGCCCGGCCCGACAAGCTCTACGGCCGCGACATCGGCTCGTCCTACCAGCGCCAGGGGCTGGCGCTGTCGAAGCACTTCCGGAAGTTCACGCCGCGCTGACCCGCGCGCCTCACCCGCCCCACCGCCGGCGCAGCGCCTCGCGGTGGCGCAGCAGCCAATAGAGCGCGACGAGGGTGTGGCCGCTCTCGATCATGCCGGCGTCGAGGAGGGTTTCGATCTCGGGCATGCTCTTGACGACGACGCGGATGTCCTCGTGCTCGTCGGCGAGGCCGTGGACGCCGCCGGCATCCGCTGCATCGACCCGGCCGCAAAAAAGATGCACGCATTCGTCCGAGGCGCCGACCGAGGGCAGATAGCGCTGGATCGGGATCAGCCCGCCCAATGGCGCGAGCCCCGCCTCCTCCTGCGTCTCGCGCAAGGCGACCTCTTCGGCGCTTTCGCCGTCGCCGTCGATCAACCCGGCGACCGCCTCGATCTGCCACGGCGAGCGCCCGGCGAGCAGCCCCGGCAGGCGGAACTGCTCGACGAGGACGACGCAATCGCGCGCCGGGTCGTAAAGGATGACGGCGACCGCTTCGCCACGCCGCACCACCTCGTAATGCCGCGCCGTGCTCCACCCGCCCGAGAACAGCCGGTGCCGGAAGCGGAACGAGTCGAGGCGCAAATAGCGCAGTTGCGTGCTCTCGACGCCCGCGATCTCGACATCGGGGTGACTCGGGGCCGGCGCCGCCGGCCGTCGTTCGGCCATGCTCGAAATCCTCAGATGATCGTTTCGTCGATAAACATGTCGAGGCGGCACTCGCTGCGCGGGATGTCGATCTCGACGACCCACAGATCGGGGTCGCGCCCGCGCTCACGCGCGATGTAGGCGTCGGCCTCGGCCTCCTCGACCGGCTCGGCGCCGGTGGCGCGCCGCCACGCCCGCTCGCCGTCGAGCCCGCGCGCCTCGATCAACACCGAAGAGCCGCCGGGCGCGTTGAGCTTCAGCAGGATCGCGCCGGCATCGGCATCGCCGCGGGCGGTGACCGCGACCGCGACGGTCGCGATATCGCAGCGCCGCACCAGCGCCTTGACACGAATTCCCGAGCGCAGCCGCGCTTCCATCGCGCGCGTTCTTTGCCGCTCAACCGCGCGCCGGCGGCAGGCGGATGTGCATGACGAGCCCGCGGGGCGACCCGTTCACCGCCTCGATCGTCCCGCCCATCGCCTCGACATTGCGCCGGGCGATCCAGAGGCCAATGCCGAAATAGGTCGAGGCCGCCTCGCCCGCCGCCTCGGCGCGCCGCTCGGAAAAATAGCGGTCGAAGATGCGCTCGCGCTGCGCCTCGGGGACGCCCGGGCCGCTGTCGGCGACCGTGACGTGGACGAACCGGCCCTCGCGGTAGAGCCGCACGCGAACCTCGCCGCCGGGCGGCGAAAACGACATGGCGTTGTCGACGAGGTTTTCGAGCACGGTCTCGATCATCTCCTCGGTGCCGAGGACGAGGGTGGCGGGCATGAGATCCGCGGCGATCGTCAGGTTGCGCCCGGAGAGGATCGCCGACTGGGTCTGCACCAGCCGGCCGATGACGCGTTCCAGATCGACCGGCACGCGCGGCTTGGCGATCAGATCGGCGGTCGCCTCGTCGAGTCGGCGGGCCGAGGCGACGAGGCCGTCGAGCCGGTCGAGCGAGCTTTCGACGAGGCCGATCGCGCGCCGGGCGCGCTGATTGTCGGGCGGCAGGGTGCGCCGCAGCGGCTCGATCGACTGGCGGATCACCGCGATCGGCGTCTTGAAGGCGTGCGCGTTGTCCTCGGCGGTGCGGCGGATCTCGGCGGCGGAACGGTCGAGCGCCGCGACCATGCGGTCGAACTCGGCGGCGACCTCTTCCAGTTCGGGCAGTTCGGCATGGTTGGCGAAGAAGCCGGCGTCGGGGCCTTCTTCGCGGATCCGCTGCGCCCGGCCGGCGAAGCGCCGCAATCCGCCGCGCACGGAGAGCAGCGTCGAAAAGGTGATTGCCGCCATCGCGAGATAGATGAGGAGCGCGATGCGCACCCGCGGCGTCGCCCAATAGGGTTCGCCCAGATGCGCCGACGGGAAGGCGGCGGCGGAGAACGAGGCGACGACCGCCCAGCAGCCGGCCGAGGTCGACAAGGGCGTTACGGCGGTGACGATCTCGGCGCCGCCCGTCGGGCGATCGTAGATCAGCGAGAACGGCATCTCGCCGCGGCAGTTCTGAGCGAGCCGGTCGAGCACGCCTTGCCGGGCGAGCGTCTCGCGCTCGGCCCGCAGGTTGCTCGGGCCGACCGGCGGCCATGACGCCACGTAATAGAACCCGCGGCTGCCGGCCCCGGCGGCGCCGAGCGGCGCCAGCAGCAGCTTGATCGTCGTCACCTCGCCGGCGAACTGCGACAGATAGCTGCCGATCTGCGGCAGCGAGGCGGTGTCGGCGTTCTGCAACTGCGGCAACAGCGACTGACTGATCACCCGGCCTTCGTCGCGCACGCTGCGCAGCAACAGCTTCTGGCTCTCGCGGTAGGCCGCTTGGAATTCGAGATAAAGAAAAATCGGGACGAGAAGAAAGATGACCGCGAGCAACAGGGTCTTGGCCGTCAGCGACCAGGCCCAACGAAAGCGGCGCGGCTCGTCAGCGCTCGGTCGCCCAGCGATATCCGAAGCCGGCGTAGTTCTCGATATGATCGAATCCCGGGTCGCCATCGCGGAATTTCTTGCGAATGCGTTTGATGAAGGTGCGCACGTTGGCACGGTAGCCTTCCTCCCCGTGTCCGGCGATGAAGTCCTTGCCGTGCACCAGATCATAGATCTCTCGGTAGCCCACGTCTTGTCCGGCCTTTTTTGCGAGCAGCACCACGATCTTGAATTCGGTCAGGGTCAGATCGACCGTGCGCCCGGCCCACGATGCCCGGTTGGTGTCAAAGCGCAGCTCGAGCGGGCCCAGCTGCGTCACCGCGTTCCCCGGAGCCGACGCATTCATCTCGGCGGAGGGGCGGATGCCCTCGGCGATCAGTTGCAGACGCTTCAACAGGATCGGCAAGCGCCGCGATTTGTCGATGAAATCGACCGCGCCGCCCTCGAGCGCGGCCTCCTCGTAGATGTCGTCCGACAGCACGGTCAGGAAGATGACCGGCATCGTGACGCCGGTGCGGCGCATGCGGCGCAACACGTCGAGCCCCGTTAATTCCGGCATGCGCCAGTCGAGCAGCATCACATCGGCGCCGCCGCCGCCTTCGAGATAGGCGAGCGCCTGGCGGCCGTTCGGGAAGCTGGTGACCTCGTAGCCCTCGTCGAGCAGGTTGAGGCCGAGCGATTCGCGGAACAGGTCGTCGTCGTCAACGAGCAGGAGATGCGGCATCGGCGGGCGTGGTCATGCTGTGGTTTTGTGCTTCGGCGATTGCTCTGAGGCAATCCTGTTGGCTCGTCTGGTCGGCGGCGTCGCCCGCGAAGGTGTAGCGCAGCGCGCGCATGCGGCCACTCTTCAGGTCGAGATAAAAATAAAGGTCGAGTTCGCAATTGTCCGTCTTGTATCGCCACACGGTTGCCGGCGACGCCTCGGAACGCTCGCCGGGCGCGCCGAAGAGCCGCACCGCGTCGCGCTCTTCGAGGCCGACGAGGTTCTGCGGCGAGGGCAGGCGGGGCGGCGGCTGCGGCTTCTCCCCCGGGCGCGGCACCGGCCGGTAGACCGGTTTC
>DASYYD010000002.1:0-3085 GCA_035934195.1 Allostellaceae bacterium
GCCGGCGATCCGCCGCTGGAGAACAAGGCCCCCGACCACTATGTCGCCTGCATCCGCGTCTGATCAGATCCAGACCGCGTCCAACGCGGCGCTGGTACGCACGGAGAATCTCAGCAAGGAGTTTCCCGCGGGCTCGGCGGGAATCCTCGGCGCGAAAGCGCAGTCGGTAAAGGCGGTCGCGGGCGTCAATCTGGAGATTCAGCCGGGCGAGACGCTGGGGCTGGTCGGAGAATCAGGCTCGGGCAAGTCGACGCTCGGGCGCCTGATTTTGAAACTGCTCGAGCCGACCGCGGGGCGCGTCTTTTTTGACGGCCGCGATCTCTCGACGCTTGGCCGCGCGGAGCTGCGCGCGCTGCGCCGGCAGATGCAGCTGGTGTTTCAGGATCCATACGCGTCGTTGAATCCGCGGATGCGCGTGCGCTCGATCGTCGGCGAAGGAATCGAGATTCACAAGCTCGCGCGCGGCGCGGAAAAGGAACGACGAATCGCGGAGCTGCTCGCGATGGTCGGGATGAGCGCCGACGCGATGGATCGCCGGCCGCATGAGTTCTCCGGCGGACAGCGCCAGCGGATCGGGATCGCGCGGGCGCTGGCGGTGAATCCGCGCTTCTTGGTGCTCGACGAGCCGGTCTCGGCGCTCGACGTCTCGATCCGGGCACAGATCCTCAATTTGCTGCGCGACCTGCAGGCGAGGCTTGGCCTCTCCTACCTCTTCATCGCGCACGATCTGGCGGCCGTCGCGCATATGAGCCACACGATCGTCGTCATGTATCTCGGCAAGATCGTCGAGAGCGGCGAAGCGCGCGGCCTCGCCCGCGCGCCGATGCACCCTTATACGGAGGCGCTGTTTTCGGCAGCGTTGCCGAGCCACCCCGACGAGCGGCGCGAGGAGATCATCCTGCCGGGCGAGGTACCGAGCCCGCTCAACCCGCCGGCGGGGTGCCATTTTCACCCGCGCTGCCCGCACGCGATGCCGCGCTGCGCCAGGGAAGAGCCGCCGCTCGGCGAGGTCGAGGGACGCCTCGTCGCCTGCCACCTCTATGGCGCCACGGCGCCCGGCGAGGGCGCGGCGCGGCGCGTCACGCTCGTCTCGTGAGGCGCCCTCACTCCGGCTGGCGCTTCTTCAGCAGGAACTCGCGCCCGGCCTTGACCATCGGCTCGCCGTCATAGGCGACGATGTCGGCGGTCGCATAAGTCTCGTCCCAGCGCTCGGGGAGATAGGAGCCGGTGCCGATCACATCGACGGGCGCGCTCGCCACCGCCATCATCCGGCATTTCGCCGGACCGAAGCCCGAGCTGCCGACGATCCTGACGCGCGGGAAGCCGGATTCGTCGAGGCTCTGCCGGATCAGCCAGATCGAGGCCGCCGAGGAGCCGGTGCCGACGAGGTAGCGCAACTCCTGCTCGCTGCGGTAGCCGCGCGTCGCCTGCGGCGCGTGCCGCTCCAGGACCCCGTAGGAGCGCGCGAGGTCGAGCCCTTCGACATAGCGCCCGCCATGCGTGTCGATGCGCACCGCGAGGCGGCCCGCGGCCGCGAGATCGGGAAAGCGGCGGGCGACGGCGAGCGCGTCCGTCACCTCATGCCCGAAATAATCGATGAGGACGGTCAGCGGCTCGTCGGGGAAGGTCTCGTGGAACATCTCGGCGGCGCGCACGGTCGAGCCGGCATAGCCGATCAGCGCATGCGGCATCGTGCCGAGGCCCTTGTCGCGGCCGAACCAGCGGGCGGTCGCGTCGGCGGCGCCGCCGACGAAGCCGATGGCGCCCGCCTCGCGCTTCGCGACGGCCGAGCCGACCGAGGCGGCGTAGGCCATCATCTCCGCCATCTCGGCGCCGGCGCAATGCCGCGCGTCCATCGCGAGGAAGGCGGCCTTCGGCAGATCGGCGCACATCGCATAGGCGTTGTAGGCGGCGACGCACGGGGCCCCGAGCTTTTGCAGCAGCACCGTCTCGAGATCGACGAGGTGGCGCAGGGGGCCGGTCAGATAGAGGATCGGCTCGCCGGCGCCGACGACCGTCCCCTCTTCATGCGTCAATTCGATCTCGAAGCGGGCGCCGCGCTCGCGCGCCGCCGCTTCGAGAAAGGCGACCGCGAGGCGCGGCGTCGAGATGACCGGGCGGCGCAGGAACACCGCGTAGGTCGCCTCGCGGTCGCCGAAACGCTCGACGATCGCCTTCGTCTTCAGGAAATAGCTGTCGGTCAGCGCCGCCAGGCCGGGGCCGAGCGGCGATTTTCCGGAGGGGTTGCCGGCCGCCACCTTTCGGCCCTCACTTCGCTGCGGCAAGGGCGCTGCCGTTGCCGGCCTGGGCGCGCTCGGCCTTGATCGCCTCGGCCACCTGAAAGGCCAGCTCCAAGGCCTGGCTGGCGTTGAGGCGCGGGTCGCAATGCGTGTGGTAGCGGTCGCCGAGCGCGGCCTCGCTGATCGCCTGTGCGCCGCCGATGCATTCGGTGACGTTCTGCCCGGTCATCTCGCAATGGATGCCGCCGGCATAGGTGCCCTCGGCGGCGTGGACCGCGAAGACGCTTCTGACCTCGGAGAGGATGCGGTCGAAGACCCGCGTCTTGTAGCCGTTCGAGGCGACGACGGTGTTGCCGTGCATCGGGTCGCAGCACCAGACGACCCGCCGCCCCTCGCGTTTGACGGCGCGCAAGAGCGGCGGCAATTTCGCCTCGACCTTGTCCCATCCCATGCGCGAGATCAGGGTCAGGCGCCCTGGCTCGTTCCTCGGGTCGAGCCGGTCGATCAGGCGCAGCAGGTCGGAGGCCTCCGAGGTCGGGCCGACCTTCATGCCGACCGGGTTCTTGATGCCGGCGAGGAACTCGACGTGCCCGCCGTCGAGCTGGCGCGTGCGGTCGCCGCACCACAGGAGATGCGCCGAACAGTCGTACCACTCGCCGGTCGTCGAATCGACGCGCGTCAGCGCCTCCTCGTATTGCAGCAAGAGCGCCTCGTGGCAGGTGTAGAACTCGGTCTCGCGGATCTGCGGCGTCGTCTCGGAAGTGAGGCCGCAGGCGCCCATGAAATTGAGGGTCTCGGTCAGCCGGTCGGCGAGCTCGCGGTAGCGCTCGCCCTGCGGGCTGTCG
>DASYYD010000014.1:0-5844 GCA_035934195.1 Allostellaceae bacterium
TGGCAGGAGAGCGCGCGGCTGACCGGGCTCGCCCCTCAGTAGCCGCGCCCCCGGTCGACGAGGTAGAGGAGCGGCAGGCCCTCGCGCAGCCGGCGGATGTTCTCGACGACGCCGGCGCTCGCGATGTCGGGAACGGGCGCCGTCGCGATGTGCGGCGTCGCCAGCACCTCTTCCATCGCCCAGAACGGGTGATCGGGGGCGAGCGGCTCCCTTTCGAAGACGTCGAGGACCGCCTCGGCGATCTGGCCGTCGCGCAAGGCGGCGACCAGATCGGCCTCCACGAGCGTCGCGCCGCGCCCGCAGCTGACGAGCCGCGCGCCGCGCGGCAGCGCGTAGAAGACCGCGCGGCCGATGAGGCCGCGGGTCGCCGCGGTCAGCGGCAACAGCGTCACCAGAATGTCGGTGCGGGCGAGAAAGGGCACGAGGCCGGCGGCCCCGTCGAAGCATTCGATGCCAGGGACCGATTTCGCCGAGCGCGCCCAGCCGGCGACCGGAAAGCCGAGCGCGGCCAAGGTTTGCGCCGCCGGCAAGCCGAGCGAGCCGAGGCCCATCACCCCGACCCGGCTCGCATCGGCGGCCGGCGGCAGCGCGTAATCCCAGCGCCGCGCCCGCTGCGCCCGCTCGAAGTAGCCGATCCGGCGGTGCAGGCGCAACACCGCGTGCGCCACATATTGGCACATCATCGGCGCCATACCGCTCTCGCCGAGCCGCACGATCGGGACCTCGGGAGAAAGGCTCGCGTCCTCGAGCAAGGGATCGACGCCGGCGGCAAGGCTGACGACGAGCCGCAGATTGGGCAGCCGGCCGAGCTCGCCCGCCGGCGGCTTCCACACGAGCGCCGCCTCGATCTGCGACGGATCGCCGAGCTCGGGCGACACCCGGATCTCCAGTTCCGGCATGCGCGCCCGGAGCGCGCGCGACCAGTCAACGGGATCGTCGTCCCGGCTCGAAAATAGGAGCGCCCCCGTCATCCTGCCGCCTCCCCTCACCGCCTCGCGCGAGGGATCTTAGAGAACGCCGCCGGGCTAGGCGACCGGGACCGTGCGCCCCCATCTAAGGGGCATGATCCTGACCCCGATCCCGTGCGCGGCGCTGCCGGCGGCGCTCGACCGCTTCGCGGCGGGGCTCGAGGGGCGGCCGGCGAAGGCCGCCTTCGCGCGCATCCGCGCGACCTCGCCCGAGCGCGCGGTCGGCGAAGCGGCCGAGCGCCACCGTCTCGCCGCCCTGGTCCTGGCCCGCTCGCTCGGCATGGCCGTGCACCCCGAGGGCGCGGTCTGCCGGTTCAACTGGGACGGCGCCGCCCTCGACGGCGCGACCGAAGCCTATGTGATCCTGCACGAAGCGGCGCATTTCGCCCTCGCCCCGCCCGAGCGCCGGCGGCTTCCCGATTTCGGGCTCGGCCCCGGCCCCGACACGCGCGACCGCGGCGCGGCGGCGCGCGCGGCGACGCTGCCGATCTTGGCGCGCGAGGCGGACGAGGCGGCGGCCTCGCTCCTCGGCATTCTGTGGGAAGCCTCGCTCGGGCAGCCGGCGCTCGCCTCGTTTCTCGACCAGAACTGGCTCGAAGGCCTCGACCGCTCGGCGGCGGCGCATTTTAATCGGGTCGTCGAGGAATTGCGGCGGCGCGGGTTTTACGGCGGGGAGGCGGAATGAACCGTATCGATCTGGAAGGCCGGGCGGCGATCGTCACCGGCGCGGCGCGCGGCATCGGGCGGGCGATCGCCGAGCGTCTCGCGGCATCGGGCGCGCGGGTCGCGATCTGGGACGTCGATGCCGAGGCAGCCGCGGACGCGGCTTCCGCGATCGAGGGCGCCGCCCCCTATCTCGCCGACGTGACCGATCCGCGATCGATCGCCGAGGCGCTCGCCGCCACCGTGGCGCAAACCGGGCCGCCCGCCATCCTCGTCAACAACGCCGGGATATCGGGCCCCAATTTTCCGCTCGACGAATACCCGCCCGAGGAATGGCGCCGGGTCGTCGAGATCGACCTCATCGGCGTCTTCAACTGCTGCCGGGCGGCGGTGCCGCTGATGCGGCGGGCCGATTACGGGCGCATCGTCAACATCGCCTCGATCGCCGGCAAGGAAGGCAACCCCAACGCGTCGGCCTATTCGGCGGCGAAGGCCGGCGTCATCGGCTTGACCAAGTCGCTGGGGAAAGAACTGGCCGCGACCGGCATCCGGGTCAACTGCGTGACCCCGGCCGCCGCCCGCACCGCGATCTTCGAACAGATGACCGAGGCGCAGATCCAATACATGCTGTCGAAGATCCCGATGGGCCGCTTCGTCCTCGTCGAGGAGATCGCCGCGCTCGTCGCGTGGCTGTGTTCCGAGGAATGCTCGTTCTCGACCGGCGCCGTTTTCGACGTGTCGGGCGGCCGGGCGACGTATTAGGTGGGATCGCCGCTCGTGCGTCCTTCGGGGCCCCGCTCCGCGGGGCGCCCCAGGATGAGGAATATCCTCATGCCGAGGAGCGCCCGGCTCGGGGGTAGTAGAGCCCCTCAGGCGGCTTCGCGGCGGGCGATCGCGCAGGCGCGCTGCGCGAGCCGCCGCACCCGCACCCAGTCGCCTCTCGCCACCGCATCGGCCGGCGCCATCCACGAGCCGCCGACCATCGGCACGTTCGGCAGGTCGAGATAGGCCGGCGCGCTCCGCTCGTCGATGCCGCCGGTCGGGCAGAAGGCGACGCCCGCGAAGACCGGCGCCAAGGCGCGCAAGAATGCCGTGCCGCCGAGCGCCTCGGCCGGGAAGAGCTTCAGGAAGCAGATGCCGAGCTCGCGCGCCGCCATCACTTCCGACGGCGTCGCGACGCCGGGCAGATAAGGCAACCGGCTGCCCAAGGCCGAGGCGGCGAGCTCCGCCGTCATCCCCGGGCTGACGAGAAACCGCGCCCCCGCCGCCGCCGCGCGCACGACGTCGGCCGGGCGCTGCAAGGTCCCGGCGCCGACCGCGACTTCGGGCAATTCGCGGGCGATGGCGGCGATTGCCGCCGACGCCGCCGGCGTGCGCAACGTCACCTCCAAGACCGAGAGACCGCCCTCGTGAAGGGCGCGGGCGAGCGGCACCGCATCCTCCAGCCGCTCGATTGTCAGGACCGGCAGGATGGAGACGCCGTCGAACAAGGCGTGCATCGATTTCGCTCCGGCAATTTCGCCATTCTCGCGCCGATCGCCGCGAAGGTCAGCCCCCATCTTCGAGTCCCCACAGGCGGCGGCAAAGCACGGCTTGGGCCGCGAGCCCACGTCCGCGGCGGCGCGAATCGGGGTGGTGACTCAGTTTGAAATCTAGGGCGCCGATGTAGCTGCGGGCGGCTCAGGAAGTTGTCCGACAAACTGCCCTTCGTAATCTTTGTCGGGAGTACCAAGCGTCGTTTCAAAGATGAGTTGGCAAATACGCATATCAGGGCGAATGATAATCGGATGATGGCCGTGGTTGATGATCTCTAGCCTAATCCTGCCTTGAAAGCCAGCATGGATAGTCGGAGCCGTCAGATGAATCGACAGCCCCAAGCGCGCTAGTGAACTTTTCCCCTCCACTCTGGCTGCTAATCGAGACTGCCTGAGATCAAGAAACTCCTTTGTCCACCCGAGGATTAATATGTCCGGGTCCAAAGGATAGCCGTCGTTTGAGTTAATGTTCTCGTTCTTCGTAAGTACCCGAATTGCCTCATCGGCTTTAAAGTCCGGATGTGCCGGATCAATACGGGTGATTTGCTGAACGCCGCTTACAGTCGGCGGCTTTGTGAAAACGCTGATAGTAGGATCGAGCCGGAGGTCTACTGCGGTTGATTGATAGGCAATATCCTCCGGCTCCGGATCCACAATGATCAGTTTCCGCTTGATGTAGATTTTTATTTCACGATCCGTAAGGATCACGCGGCACGCTCTTGCTCTAATTGATTCCTGCGAACCCATATCCGCCATGATCCCCGCATGGTTTCGCGAGGAAGCTCAATCAGAAACTCTCCAGCCTTACTCCTGAGCGGATAGCCAATCCGTAGCGAGCCCCCTTCCAAGGATCGCTTATCGACGATCAATTCTTCCTGCTTGCCGTCGGCCGTGGTTACCGCGACAACAGTCTCGCTCGGGTGCTGTCCGTCCCCCACGGTCCGCACCTTCACTCGATACATTGATTCTCCCTCCAGAACATAACGGAAACGACACAATGCATAGTGCCCTCTAGGATTCCAAGACGCAACTGTTGTGTGGAAGACGCGACTAATATGTTGTGGAAAACTCGCATCTACCATAGATCGACGCAAGCGAGCCCGAGCCGCAGAAGGGTGGGTCCCTACAAGCCGCGCCAGCCGGCTCAGATTTCAAAGTGAGTCACTACCCGAATCGCTCCCGATTGACAGCCCCCGGAGGCGAGGATTGATTCGTTCGCCATTGCGGGAGGTGAGTCATGCAACAGCGAGTGCTCGGCAAGAGCGGCCTCAAGCTTTCGCTCCTCGGCTTCGGCTGCGGCGCGGTCGGCGGGCTGATGGTGCGCGGCAGCCCGGCCGACCAGGAGCGCGCTGTTGCGCGCGCAATCGAGCTCGGCATCAACTATTTCGACACCGCCGCGATGTATGGGCAAGGCCAGTCGGAGCGCCATCTCGGCCGCGTGCTGAAGGCGCTGAAGCCGAATGTGCTGGTCGGCACCAAGGTGCGGGTGCCGCCGGAGGAGAAAGGCCGGATCGGCGCCGCCATCGCCGCCTCGCTGGAAGCGAGCCTCGGGCGGCTCGGGCTCGACCATGTCGATCTCCTCCAGTTGCACAACCACATCACGCTCGCCGGGCATGACGACGGCTTGACCACCGAACAGGTCCTCGGCGAAGCCGTGCCGGCCTTCGAGCGCCTGCGGCGCGAGGGCAAGACCCGGTTTTTCGGCATCACCGCGGTCGGCGACACGCAGGCCCTCGAGCGGGTCGTCGAGGCGGGCGTCTTCGAGAGCGCGCAAGTCCCCTACAACATCCTCAACCCGAGCGCCGGCGCCGCGGTCGCTGCCGGCTATCCGGCGCATGATTACAAGAACCTCTTCGCGCGCATCGAGCGGGCGCAAATGGGCGTCATCGCGATCCGGGTGCTCGCCGCCGGGGCACTCAGCGGCACCGAGGAGCGCCACCCGCTCGGCTCTCCGTCGGTCGAGCCGATCGCCACGGGGCGCGACTACAAGACCGATGTCGAACGCGCCCGGCGGCTGGAGCCGCTGTTGCGCGAGGGGCATGCGGCAAGCCTCGCCGAGGCGGCGGTGCGCTTTGCCATCGCGCACCGGGCGGTGACGACGGCGCTCGTCGGCTATTCGACCCAGGGCCAGCTCGAAGACGCCGCCGCCGCGGTCGAAAAAGGCCCGCTGTCGCCGGCCGCCCTGCTGCGGCTCGAGGCGCTGCGGCAGGGCTTTGCCGGCGAAGCGCGATGATCAGGGTCGCGCCGTCGGGCGAAGTGCTGGGCGCGACGGTCACCGGGGTTGATCTCGCAGAGCCGCTCGCGGCGCCTGATTTCGCGCAGATCCTGCTGGCGCTCGGCCGCCGCGGCGTTCTGTGCTTCCCCGGGCAGAAGCTCGACGCGGCCTCGCTCAGTGCCTTCGCCGGGCGGTTCGGCGGGCTCGAGATCAACGTCGCCGGCTCCTTTCAGGAGCCGGGGCATCCCGAAGTCATGACCCTCTCGAACATCATCGAAGAGGGGCGGCCCTCGGGCCTCGCCGATGCCGGCCAGGACTGGCACACCGACATGTCGTACAGCGAAGAGATCGCGTTCGCCAACGCGCTCTACGCGATCCGCGTGCCGCGGCGCGACGGCCGGCCGCTCGGCGACACCGAATTCGCCAACATGCGCGCCGCCTACGCTGGGCTGCCGGCGGAACT
>DASYYD010000076.1:0-2014 GCA_035934195.1 Allostellaceae bacterium
CGTGGCGGGCCTCCGCGCGCGCCTTCTCGCGGGTCTCGGCGATGTGCCAGCTGAGGAGGACGCGCCATTCCTTGCGATCGACCGTTGTGCCGTGCTTTTTAGCGGCGGCTTCGGCGAAGCCCCATTGCGTCGATAGCGCGTTCAGCCCTTCGCTCGACAACGAACCGATCGAGATGACGCCGATGCCGTGCTTCCCCGCCAGCGTCATGCCGGAGGGGCTGATCTGCGAGGCGACGGCGAACGGCATCTCCTCCTGCAACGGCAAGAGCTGCAATGCGGCATCCTGCAAGGTGAACCACTCGCTCTGCGCGGTCACCCGCTCGCCCTGCATCAGCCGCCGGATGACGCCGATCGCCTCGTCCTGCCGGTCGCGCTGCAGCATCGGGTCGATGCCGAGCGTGTGGGCGTCCGAGGCGAGCGCGCCGGGGCCGGAGCCGAAGATCGCCCGGCCGCCCGTCATGTGGTCGAGCTGCACCATGCGCTGCGCGACGTTGTAGGGGTGGTGGTAGGGCAGCGAGACGACCCCGGTCGCAAGCTTGATGCGGTGCGTGCGCTCGCCCGCGGCGGCAAGGAACATCTCGGGCGAAGCGATCATCTCCCAGCCGCTCGAATGGTGCTCGCCGCACCAGAATTCGTCGTAGCCGAGGCGGTCGAGCGTTTCGACGAGGTCGAGGTCGCGGCGGAACTGCAGCATCGGGTGCTCGCCGACGGGATGATGCGGGGCGAGAAAGGCGCCGAATTTGAGACGCGGCATTCGTCGGCTCTCCTCAGTAATATCCCGCGCCGCCGTTGACGTGAATCGTCTGGCCGGTGATGAAGCCGCCCTCCTCGCTGACGAGGAAGAGGCAGGCGGCGGCGATCTCCTCGGGCTTGCCCTGGCGCCCCAATGGCACCCCGGCGGCCGACGGCGGCCGGCCCTGGTACCATTCGGGATTGTCGCGCCTGGTGTCGATGCTGCCGGGCGAGACGACGTTGACGCGGATGTTGCTGTCGGCGAATTCGGAAGCGAGCGCCCGCGCCATCCCGACGAGGCCCATCTTCGCCGCCGAGACGTGCGCGCGACCCTTGCCGCCGGTGAAGGCGCCGTCGCCGGTGAAGAAGAGGATGCGGCCATAGCGGTTCGCGACCATCGACGGGATGACCGCGCGCGTGAGGTACAGCGCCCCGTCGAGAACGACGCCGCGCACCGCCTCCCAATCTGCCACCGTCAGCTCGGTGAAGGGTTTGTGCGGCCGGATCGCGGCGTTGTTGATCAGGATGTCGACGCGGCCGAACTCGGAGAGCGCCCTCGCCGCCATCGCCTCGACCTCCTCGCGCTTCGCGACATCGGCCACGACGGCGAGCGCCTCGACGCCGAGGGCACGGGCTTCGCGCGCGACCGCCTGCGCCTCGGCCTCGTTGCTGCGGGCATTGACGACGACGTGCGCGCCTTCGCCGGCGAGCGCCAACACCGTGGCACGGCCGATATTCCGGCCCGAGCCGGTTACCAGCGCGATCTTCCCGTCGAGCTTACCCATCGGCGCACCTCCATCCGTTGCATTCGCCTTTCTACCCCGCCCGAAGTCCGGTCAACAACGTGTGGGACAAATAGAGCACCAGCGCGAGCCCCAGCACCACCATCAGGCCGGCCAGCGCGAGATCGATCCTTGCGCCGTTCGACCCCGGCTGCGGGCTGTCGATCGCCCGCCCGGTTTGGATGAAGCGAACCGCGGCGACGCCCACCATCGCCGTGCCGGCGACGATCAGGGCGAGGCCGGCCACGCCCCCGAACCCGACGCCGGGGACTCGAACCGGGCGCCCGCCGCCGGCGAGGGAGCGGGCGGCGATCTCCAGGAACAGATTGAATTTCGCCACGAGAAAGCCGAACGCCATGACCGCGATCGCGGTGCGTATCCAGGCGAGGAAGGTGCGCTCGTTGGCCGCGTGATCGGAGAAATTCCGGATCACCGGCGGGACCGCGGCGGGTTCGAGATCATGTGCGCTTTCCCCACCCTCAGAGTTTGCTCCTTCCGGT
>DASYYD010000111.1:0-1730 GCA_035934195.1 Allostellaceae bacterium
CGCGGCGGCATGGGGCAACAGCGACAAGGCGCGGGTCGGCGACTGGGTGCTGGCGATCGGCAATCCGTTCGGACTCGGCGGCAGCGTCACCGCCGGCATCCTGTCGGCGCGCCAGCGCGACATCAACTCGGGGCCCTACGACGATTTCCTGCAGACCGACGCCGCGATCAACCGCGGCAATTCCGGCGGGCCGATGTTCGACATGGACGGCGAGGTGATCGGCGTCAACACGGCGATCTATTCGCCCTCGGGCGGTTCGATCGGCATCGGCTTTGCGCTGCCGTCGAACCTCGCGAAGGCCGTAGCGACGCAGCTGATCGAGGCGCCCGACCACAAGGTCCACCGCGGCTGGCTCGGGGTGCGCATCCAGGCGGTCACCGGCGAGATCGCCGAGAGCCTCGGCCTCGACAAGCCGCATGGGGCGCTCGTCGCGAGCGTAAGCGACAAGGGGCCGGCGCAGCTCGCCGGCATCGAGCCCGGCGACGTGATCCTCGACTTCGACGGCAAGCCGGTGACCGACATGCACCGGCTGCCGCGCCTCGTCGCCGAGGATGCGGTCGGCAAGAAGGTGGCGGTGACGGTATGGCGCAAGCGCCAGCAGGCGAAGCTGCAGGTGACGCTCGGCAAGCTCGACGAGACCGAGCAGGTCGCCGCGCAGGAGCCGGCCCGCAGCGAAGCGCCGCCGCCCGACGTCAACACGACGACGACGCTCGGCCTCACGCTCTCGGACATCACGCCGGCGCTGAAGGCGAAATTCTCGCTGAGCGGCGACAAGGGCGTCGTCGTCGTCGATGTCGTCCACGACAGCGCGGCCGCCGAGAAGGGGCTCAAGCCCGGCGACGTCATCGTCGAAGCCGCGCAGGAGGAGATCAAGAGCGCCGGCCAGGTCGCCGGCAGGATCGCCGACGCGCGGAAGGCCGGCCGCAAGTCGATCCTGCTGCTGGTCGAGCGCCGGGGCGATCTGCACTTCGTCGCGCTGCGCCTCGATCAGGGCTGAGCCTAGGTTTCGCCGCCCGCTTTTGCCGCTCCGCCGTGAGCGTATTGGCGGCGCAGCAGGAATAGGAGCGCGGCGACGCCGGCGAGAGACTGCAGGACGGCGGCCGACAGCGCGGCGCCGCTCGCGGTCACGAGCGCGGCCGTCAACAGGGCGGCGGCGCCGCCGATATCCCAGCCGCCTTCGGTCGCGACGTGGAAGCGCAGCGCGCATGGCGAGCGCTTTGCCATCGTGTAGACCGGGGTCATCAGGGTCGGGATGTAGAGGCACCCCGCCAGCGACCCCAGTGCGTTTGCGATAACGGCAAAGGCGGGATGGCCGATCGCGTCGGCGCGCAGCACGACGATCAGTGCGACGGTGCCGAGCGCCAGCCATACCGCCTGCCGGCCGCCCCCTGCATCGATGTGCCGGCCCACGGTCAGGCTGCCGACAGCACCGACAAATGCGGCAAACGCGAGCGCTCCGCCATAGGCGATGAAGCTTTCGCCGAGCGTGACGAACAGGGCGAGCTGCCAGACGACCCAGAGGCCGACCGCAATCCAGGCGTCGCACATGAACAGCAGGACGCCGGGGACGGCCGCGCTCAGCACACCGGCCGCGCGCCACCTGACTGCGACATCGGGGGTCCAGAAAAACGGCGCGGCGGCCAGCGCCGCGATCGCGCCGGTGGCGCCGAAGGCGACGCGCGGTCCGAACGCCACGAGCAGCCATCCGGCGAGCAGCGGACTGGCAATGC
>DASYYD010000124.1:0-6121 GCA_035934195.1 Allostellaceae bacterium
TCTCCAGTGTCAGCGCCATGAAGATCCTCACCGGCAACAGCAACCGCCCGCTCGCCGAGGCCATTTCAACCTATCTCGGCCTGCCGCTCACAAAGGCGAGCGTGCGCCGTTTTTCCGATATGGAGGTGTTCGTCGAGATCCTCGAAAACGTACGCGGCGAGGACGTTTTCGTAATCCAGCCGACCTCCTACCCGGCGAACGACCATTTGATGGAGCTGCTCGTCACCCTCGACGCATTGAGGCGCGGTTCGGCCCGGCGCGCGACCGCCGTCATCCCCTATTACGGCTATGCCCGGCAGGACCGCAAATCGGGCCCCCGCACGCCGATCTCGGCAAAGCTCGTCGCCAACATGATCACCGCTGCAGGGGCCGACCGGGTGCTGACCCTCGATCTGCATGCCGGGCAGATTCAGGGCTTCTTCGACATCCCGACCGACAACCTCTATGCCGAGCCGGTGCTCGTCAAGGACATCCGCGAGAACCATACGGGCGAGGACCTCGTCATCGTGTCGCCCGATGTCGGCGGCGTCTTTCGCGCCCGGCAGATCGCGCGCCGGCTCGACGCCGACCTGGCGATCGTCGACAAGCGGCGCGAGCGGGCCGGCGTCTCGGAGGTCGTGAACATCATCGGCGACGTCGCCGGGCGGCGCTGCATCCTCGTCGACGACATCGTCGACAGCGCCGGCACGCTGTGCAACGCCGCCGAAGCGTTGATCGGCTCCGGCGCCGAGGCCGTTTATGCCTATGTGACGCACGGCGTCTTCTCGGGCGGCGCGGTGGCGCGGGTCGTCAATTCGCCGATCGAATCGATGGTCACCACCGACAGCATCGTCGCGACCGAGGCGGTGCGCGCGGCCCGCAACATCCGCCAGGTGACGATCGCGCCGCTGATGGCCGAGGCGATCCGGCGGATCAGCGAAGAGCGTTCGGTGTCGAGCCTCTTCGATTAGCCGCGGCCCACCCCATTTTTGTGAATTGCCTTTGAGGAGCATCAGAGAATGCCCGAGATCATTGCCCTCTCCGCGCAGCCGCGCGCGCACACCGGCAGAGGCGCCGCGCGGGCGGTGCGGCGGACGGGGCGGGTGCCCGCCATCGTCTATGGCGGCAATGTGGAACCGCGGCTGATCACCCTCGATCCGCGCGAGCTGGCGCGGGCGCTCGCCCGGCCCGGCTTTCTCGCCACCCTCGTCGATGTCACGATCGAGGGCGCGGCCGAGCGCACGGTGCCGCGCGAGGTGCAGTACCACCCGACGACCGACGCGGCGCTGCATGTCGATTTCATGCGGGTCGCCCCCGGCAGCCGGGTCACGGTGACGGTGCCGGTGGCGTTCATCAACCACGAGCAGTCGCCCGGCCTGCGGCGCGGCGGCATTCTCAACATCGTGCGCCACGGCGTCGAGCTGAACGCCGCCGTCGACAACATCCCCGACCGGCTGGTCGTCGATTTGAACGGCCTCGAGATCGGCGACAGCGTGCACATCAGCGCGGTGACCCTGCCGGAGGGCGCGCGGCCGGTGATCGCCGAGCGCGATTTCACGATCGCCACGATTGCCGCCTCCTCGGCGGTGCGCGAGGAAGCGGCCGCCGCCGCCGCGGCGCCGCCGCCCGCGCCGGAGGAGGAGCAGCCGGAGGCGGCGCCGGCGGCGGAGACCCAGTAAAGCGGAACGCTGGCGCGCCCTGCCGGCTTTCCCAATTATCCTATGCGCCTCATCGTCGGCCTTGGAAACCCGGGTGCGCGCTACGCCAGAAACCGCCACAACATCGGCTTCATGGCGGCCGACGCGATCGCCCGGCGGCATCGCTTCGCCGCCTTTCGCAACCGCTTCAAGGGCGAGCTTTCGGAAGGTGTGATCGCCGAGGAAAAGCGGCTCCTCCTGAAGCCGCAGACTTTCATGAACGATTCCGGCGAGTCGGTCCTCGCGGCGGCGCAGTTCTACAAGATCCCGCCCGAGGAGATCGTCGTCATGCATGACGAGCTCGATCTGCGGCCGGGCAAGGTGCGCGTCAAGCGCGGCGGCGGCAATGCCGGGCACAACGGGCTGCGCTCGATCGATGCCCTGATCGGCCTCGATTACTGGCGGGTGCGCCTCGGGATCGGCCACCCGGGAGTGAAGGAGCTGGTCTATCCCTATGTCCTGCAGAACTTCTCGGCCGAGGAGGCGACGCTCTGGGTCGTCCCGCTGATCGAAGCGCTGGCGGAAACGATCGGGCTGTTGCTCTCGGGGGCGCCCGACGCGTTCATGAGCGAGGTGGCGCGCCGCTTCGCGCCGCCCGACGAGGCGGACGAATAGCGGCATGGGTTTCAACTGCGGCATCGTCGGCCTGCCGAATGTCGGCAAGTCGACGCTCTTCAACGCGCTGACCGCAACGCAGGCGGCCGAGGCGGCGAACTATCCGTTCTGCACGATCGAGCCGAACCTCGGGCGCGTCGCGGTGCCGGACCCGCGGCTCGATGCTCTCGCCGCGCTCGCCCGCTCGGTCAAGGTCGTGCCCACCCAGCTCGAATTCGTCGACATCGCCGGCCTCGCGCGCGGCGCTGCCAAAGGCGAAGGCCTCGGCAACCAATTCCTCGCCCACATCCGCGAGGTCGACGCGATCCTGCATGTCGTGCGCGCCTTCGCCGACGAGAACGTCGCCCATGTCGAGGGCTCGATCGATCCGATCCGCGACGCCGAGACGGTCGAGACCGAGCTGATGCTCGCCGATCTCGAAAGCCTCGAGCGGCGCGCGGCGCTGTTGGAAAAGCGCGCCCGCGGCGACGACAAGGAGGCGCGCTCGCTGCTCGGGGTCGTCGAGCCGGCGTTGGCGCGATTGCGCGCGGGGCGGCCGGCGCGTGGCCTCGCGCTCGATTCGGAGCAGCGCCGGTTGCTGCCGAGCTTGCAGCTCTTGACCGCGAAGCCGGCGCTCTATGTCGCCAATGTCGAGGAAGCGAGCGCGGCCACCGGCAACGCGCACAGCGAAAGGCTCGCCCGCTGGGCGGCCGCGAAGGGGGCGCGCGTCGTCGTCATCTCGGCGGCGATCGAGGCCGAGATCGCCGGGCTCGCCGAGCCGGGAGAAAAGCGCGAATTCCTCGCCGCGATCGGCCTGGAAGAAACCGGGCTCGCGCGCGTCATCCGCGAAGGCTACGCGCTCCTCGACCTCCTCACCTTCTTCACCGTCGGGCCGAAGGAGGCGCATGCCTGGACGATCCCGCGCGGCACCAAGGCGCGCGAGGCGGCCGGCCGCATCCACACCGATTTCGAGAAAGGCTTCATCCGCGCCGAGACGATCGCCTACCAGGATTTCGCCGCCTGCGGCGGCGAGCAGGGCGCCAAAGACGCAGGCCGAATGCACCTCGAAGGCGCCGACTACACCGTCCAGGACGGCGACGTCATGTATTTCCGGTTCAATCTGTGAGCCGGTCAGCAGCAGCCCCAGCTCGGACGAACACCCTCAATGAGGCAACGCCTCTTCCGAGTCGGCAAGGAGCGAGTAATGGCGGGTCTTTCGTCAGCAACAGGCGTACGCGAAGAGGGGAGTGGGGAACCCGCTGCGGAATAGCCCAAGGCCCCTGGAACACTTTGCCCTCGTGGACCGCTTGTTTTCCCTCATGTCCCGCATTTCTCGAGCGGGTGCTGTCGTCAACTCCGGCCTCAGTTGGACGGTGCCGCTGCTCTTCGCTAACAAGCTGTCGAATCCTTGCAAGTTCCGCACGCCCGGCTTCGGCCAGGCTTTGTATCTGCTGACGCTCCATGGTTGATAGGTATTTGGGCTCCTGTGATAATATTTCCTTCCTGGTCCGGTCATCGAGCGCTTCTATGCTTCTAACGGATTCGCGCAGACTCGGCTGGACTTTCGCCGTTCGATTGAAGCTCGCGGACAGCGACGGGCTCGACTTTCTCACCGTTACGGATTTTTTCAGCAATGTCCTGCAGCCTGACATATCCTTCTTTCGGCACGTGGGTATCGCTATCCATCTGCCGCCCCCTCCGCCCCCCGCGCGGGCGGCATCGCGCTGCCCACGAGGGTAGCGCAGAAGCGCCAAGAACTCACGTTCGTTGACGACCGAGGCTGGGTTCGACCTCGCCCGTTGGAATGGGGCGCGCGTTGCGGCACGCAAACGCCAACTCGCGGTGCCGAGAAGGGCACCAAAAACATGGGCCGCAGGCGATTGGAAGGCGCCGACTACCGCGTCGAAGACGGCGACATCATGTATTTCCGGTTCAAATCTGTAGCGCCGCTTGAAATCCCATTGTGATACATTCATGTAGTTTCCAACACACTACATGAGGTGAAAGCCATGAGCCCACCGATTTCGCTACGGCTCGACGACGGCGTGAGAGAGACGCTGGAGGCCGAGGCGCGTACCCGCCGCGTCGGCCTCTCGACGCTTCTGCGAGAGATTGCGGGCGAAGCTGCGGCCCGCATCCGCCGCGAGCGGATCCGCGAGCAGAGCAGGGCGGTCGGTGAATACGTCGGCCGGTCGCCGGAAGCAGCGGCATTCTATGAGGAATGGGGCACGCCGAGGCGGGACGGGGCGTAGCATTGGCGGTCTTTCGCGCCGGCCAGATCGTCGTCGCCGATTGGCGCGACGCGCTGCCGAAAGAACCTAACAAATTGCGGCCCGCGATAGTCGTCGAGGATGACCGCCTGTTCGATCCGGCATATCCCAACGTCATCCTCGTACCGCTGACCGAAGATGCGCGGCTCGCGATAGCCGAGCTGTCGGTGCCTATTGAACCGACTGTCGAGAACGGGTGCACGAAGCGGTGCTATGCTCTTTCGCATTGCGTCGCGACGACTTCAGCGGGGCGCGTCCGGCGGACGGGCTCTGCAGTTACAAGCGAGCAGCTGGCGACGATCCGGGGCCAGATCGCCGTCGCGATCGGGTTGGGTTGAGAGAAGACCAGAGTTACGGCGCGATCGGCATCGTCGCAATCCCGGTCCAGGCGACAGGCGCGCCCGCCTTCTCGGCCGCGGCGGCGGACGAGAGCCCCGTGTTCCAATGCGCGGCGATGAAGCGCCGGCCGGTGACCGCGCCGGCGTCCTCGGACAACAGCCAGAGCAGCGGCGGCACCATGACTTGCGGCCGGATCAGGCGGGCGCGGTCGAAGCCGGCGGCGTCCGAGATCATCGGCGTGTCGGTGACGCCGCCCGGCACCAGCACGTTGACCGTGACGCCGGTTCCGGCGAGGTCCTTCGCCCAGACCGCGCTCATCGCCTCGAGCGCCGCCTTCGAGGGGCCATAGGTCGGAAAGCCGGCGTTCAGCATCGTCCCGAGGCTCGTCGTCACGTTGACGATGCGGCCCCATCGGCGGCGCATCATCGCCGGCGCGAGCAGGCGCGCGAGCGCGAGCGGCGCCGTCGTGTGCACGGCGAGGAAGAGCCGCCACTGCTCGCTGGTGATCTCCCAGAATTTGAGCGGGTGCTGCCAGCTGTCCGGGCGGATCGCGCCGGGCCCGACCCCGGCGTTGTTGACGAGAATGTCGACCTCTCCGAAGCGGGCGGTCGCCGCCGCGACGATCTCTTCGGCCGCCGCGTCGCGCGCGAGGTCGGCCTCGATCGTCAACAGCGCCTCTCCCGCGCCGTGCTCGCCCGGGAGCGCCGCGAGCCGCGCGCCGTCGCGGTCGGCCGCGGCGACGCATATCCCCGCCCCGAGAAGGCCGCGCACCAGTTGCGTCCCGATGCCGCCCGCCGCGCCGGTGACGACCGCCACCCTGCCAGTCTTGCTCATAGCCTCTTCCTCCCCGCTGGTGCCGGCCGCATTCTATCGCGCAATCCGGCAGCGGAGGGATGAAGATGGGCAAGCTCGACGGCAAGGTCGCGATCGTCACCGGCGCGGCGCGCGGGCTCGGCCGCGCTTACGCAAAGCGCCTTGCTGGGCTCGGCGCCAGGCTCGCCGTCGCCGATCTCGATCTCGGATCCTGGCGCGAGTTCGAGGCGGAAGCGAGGGACATGACCGGCGAAACGACGGTCGCCGAGATTAATGCCGCGGGTGGCGAGGCGCTCGGGATCGAGGTCGATGTGCAAAACTCGCAGGCGGTCGAGCGGATGGTCGCGCGGGTCGTCGAAGAGTGGGGCCGGATCGACGTGCTCGTCTGCAATGCCGGCGGCGGCCGGGGCCGGCCGCTCGACACCAAGG
>DASYYD010000127.1:0-15932 GCA_035934195.1 Allostellaceae bacterium
CGCGATTAGACAGGTGTCATGAGACCATCGAACAAGCGATCGCGCGGTCGCAACAACGGCGGCAATCCGCATCACAATCGGCCGCGGCCGCCCTACCGCTCGCAAACCTTCGAAAGCAACGGGCCGAACGTCAAGATCCGCGGCAACGCCTACCAGGTCTTCGAGCGCTATGTCGCGCTGGCGCGCGAGGCGGCGACGGGCGGCGACCGGATCGCGGCGGAAAACTTCTATCAGCACGCCGAGCACTATTTCCGCATCATGAATGCCAACGGCGACGGGTCGAGCCAGGGCCAACCGCGCCCGACCACTCCGGCCGACATCGACGGCGGCGGCATCGACGGCGGCGGCATCGAAGGCGAGCGCCGCGAGGGCGAGCACGAGCACGATTTTGTCCAGGGCTTTCGCGACAGCTCACCGAGCGACGATTCGCTGCCGATCTGAGCGCCGGTTCGCAAGCTGGGGACGAGCCGCCGGCAGCGGTTGCCGGCGCGGAGGCGCCGCACGATGCGGATGAGTTAAAAAATATATTAAGACTCAACCGTTAGCCTACTCTCAGGCGGGCTTGATTGCTGGCAGGGAGGAATGGCGTCCACAGACCGCACGGGGCAGGCCCCACTCTCCTGCGACCGACGCCGCTCGATACGCCGTCGCGCGATTGCGGCCGCGGTGCCGTTGCGCGCGCTGTGGGCCCGGATCTGCCGCCTCGGACGGCCGGCCGCGCCCGATCGGGGGCGCGGCAAGAGCCGGGCCTGGCTCGAACGGCAGGCCGCCGAGCTGAGCAGCGCCGCCGAGGCGTTGCGCCGCGCTAAGGCCGAGGCGGAAGCGGCGCGTGCCGAGGCCGACCGCCTGCGCCGTCTCGTCGAGGAGGCGAACCAGAATCTGCTCGAGGCGCAGCGCATCGGCAAATTCGGCCACTGGATCGCCGACGAGGTGGCGAAAACCGTCACCTGGTCGCCGCAGATGTTCGAGATCACCGGGCTGCCGCCGCAGCCGGCGATGCCGCTCGATCTGTCCCGCCTGCCGCCGCTCCACCCAGGCGACAGGGCGATTTTCTTCGACGTGCGCGAGCGCGCGATCGCCAGCGGCGAGACGCTGATGGCGGAAGTGCGTTTCGTGCGCCCGGACGGCGGCATGCGCTGGGTGCACGTCGAGATGCGGCCGCATTACGACGAAGTTGGCCGCTTCGTGCGCATGTTCGGCACGACGCAGGACATCACCGAGCGAAAACAGAGCGAAGATGATCTGAAAGCGCTGCGGGCGCAGCTGATCGACGCGATCGAATCGATCTCGGAAGGTTTTGCCCTGTTCGACCGCGACGACCGGTTCGTGCTCACCAATTCGAATTACACCAAACTGTTCCCCTATCTCGGCGACAGGATCGCGCCCGGGACGCCCTACCGCAGCATGGTGGAAGCCGCGATCGCCTGCGGCGCCACGGAGCTCGCGGGCGAAGCCCCCGAAACCGTCGTGCAAAGAAAGCTCGAGGAGTACCGCGCCTGCGCCGACTTGCGCGAGGTCCGGTTTGCCGGCGACCGCTGGATCAGGATGGTCGAACGCCGCACCCGTGACGGCGGCATCGTCGCGGTCCGCACCGAGATCACCGAACGCAAGCGGGCCGAGGAGGCGCTGGAGGCCGCGCAGGAGCAGCTCGCCGACGCGATCGAGTCGATCTCGGAGGGGTTCGTGCTGTTCGACAGCGAGGACCGCTATGTGCTGACCAACAGCAACTACCGCCGCCTCTACCCGGGGATCGCGGATCTGTGCGCCCCCGGGCGCACCTTCGAGAGCGCGATGCGGGCGAATACCGAGCGCAACCTGCACGAATTCGGCCCGGGCGGCCGCGAAGCCTGGTTCCGCCAGATCATGGAATGGCATCGCGCCTGCGACCAGCCGATGGAGCAGCAGCTGACGGACGGCCGCTGGGTGCGGGCGGTCGAGCGGCGCACCCGCAACGGCGGCATCGCCGGCATCCGCACCGACATCACCGCGATCAAGGAGGCGGAAGCGGCGCTGATGCGCCAGGTGCGCGATCTCGAAGCGGCGCAGGAGCGGCTCGAAAAGTTGAGCCGCGACCTGACGGCGATGACGGGCGACCTGGCCGCCGCCCGCGACGCGGCCGAGGGCAAGGCCGACGAACTGGCGCGCAGCGAAGCGCGCTTCCGCGACTTTGCCCTGACCGCCTCCCACTGGCTTTGGGAAACCGACGAGCAGCACCGCTTTTCCTATGTGTCGGAGGGGGTTCGCGCCTTCGGCTTTACGACGGGCCCCGGAAGCCTGTTGGGCCGCACCCGGCTGGAGATCGCCGTCGACGCCGGGAGCGACGCCGAAAAATGGCGGCAGCATCATGCCTTGCTCGATCGCCACGAGCCATTCCGCGACTTCGTCTTCACCTGGAAAAACCCCGCCGGCGCAGAAGGCATTGCTTCGGTCGGCGGCGATCCGGTGTTCGACGCCGCGGGCCGGTTCCAGGGGTACCGCGGCACCGGGCGCGACATCACGAAGCAGGTGCAGGCCGAAAGCGCGTTGCGCGAGGCGAAGCAGGCGGCGGAGGCGGCGAGCCTCGCGAAATCGGCCTTCCTCGCCAATATGAGCCACGAACTGCGCACGCCGCTCAACGCCATCCTCGGGTTTTCCGAGATGATCGCGCTCGGCCTCAAAGGCCCGCTGCCGGGGGACTACCGGGAATATGGCGGGCACATTCACCAGAGCGGCCGGCATCTGCACGAGGTCATCAACGACATTCTCGATCTCGCCAAGGTCGATGCCGGCAAGTTCGAATTGCGCGCCGAAGCCGGGGTCGATCCGCGCCGCACCGTCGAGGCGTGCGTCACCCTGGTGCGCGGTCACGCCGAGGCCGGCGAGGTGCGGCTCGCGATGGAGATCGGCGAGGATCTGCCGGTTCTCGTCGCCGACCCGACCCGGCTCAAACAGATCCTGCTCAACCTGCTCTCGAACGCGGTCAAGTTCACCGAGCCGGGCGGCTCGGTCGCCGTCGCGCTCCGCCGTGCCGAAGACGGCGGGGTGGTGTTCGAAGTGCGCGATACCGGGGTCGGCATGTCGGCGGCGGAAATCGAGATCGCGCTCGAGCCGTTCGGTCAGATCGACGCGGGGTATACGCGCAAGCAGGAGGGCACCGGCCTCGGCCTGCCGCTGGCGCGGCGGCTGGTCGAGCTGCATGGCGGCTCGCTGACGCTCGCCAGCGAAAAGGGCCGCGGCACCACGGTCACGGTCAGATTGCCGGCGTCGGCGGCATTGGCGCCGGAGGAAGCCCTCGCGATGCTCGGCGACGCGGCCGGGTGAGGAGGCGAGAGCGCGAACGACGCCCGTCAGCACCCGCAAAGGTTGGGGTTGGACTGCCCTCGCCGCCGCACCATATAGGCTGCGGAAGGGCTGCGGAGGCTGCCTTCGGGGGCGCCGCGGCCGGTTCATCGGAAGGGCCTCCCCATGGATTTCGAGAAATACACCGAGCGGTCGAAAGGCTTTGTCCAATCGGCCCAAGGCCTGGCGCTGCGCAGCGGCCACCAGCGCCTCCAGCCGGAGCACCTGCTCGAGGTCCTCCTCGACGACAAGGAGGGGCTCTGCGCCAATCTGATCCGGTCGGCGGGCGGCGACGCCCAAGCCGTCGCGGCAGGCAACGAGGCCGAGCTCCAGAAGCTCCCGCGCGTCGAAGGCGGCGGCGCCGGCCAGCTCTATCTCACTCCCGAGATCGCCCGCGTCTTCGACGACGCGGAGAAGATCGCGCAGAAGGCGGGCGACAGCTACGTCACGGTCGAGCGCCTCCTCTTGGCGCTCGCGATGGCGAAGGAGACGGGGGCGGGGAAGGCGCTCGCCGCCGGCCATGTCACGCCGCAATCCTTGAACGCCGCGATCGAGGCGTTGCGCAAGGGCCGCACCGCCGAGAGCCCGACCGCCGAGGAAGGCTATGACGCGCTCAAGAAATACGCCCGCGACCTGACGGCGGCGGCGCGCGAGGGCAAGCTCGACCCCGTCATCGGCCGCGACGAAGAGATCCGCCGCACGATCCAGGTGCTCTCGCGCCGCACCAAGAACAACCCCGTCTTGATCGGCGAGCCCGGCGTCGGCAAGACCGCGATCGTCGAGGGCCTCGCGCTGCGCATCGTCAACGGCGACGTGCCCGAGAGCCTGAAGGAGAAGCGCCTCCTGGCGCTCGACCTCGGCGCATTGATCGCCGGCTCGAAATTCCGCGGCGAATTCGAGGAGCGCCTGAAGGCCGTCCTCTCCGAGATCACCGCGGCGGCCGGCGAAATCGTCCTCTTCATCGACGAGTTGCACACCCTCGTCGGCGCCGGCAAGGCGGAAGGCGCGATGGACGCCTCCAACATGCTCAAACCCGCGCTGGCGCGGGGCGAACTGCATTGCGTCGGCGCGACGACCCTCGACGAATACCGCAAGAACATCGAGAAGGACGCGGCCTTGGCGCGCCGCTTTCAGCCGGTCTTCGTCTCGGAGCCCTCGGTCGAGGACACGATCTCGATCCTGCGCGGCATCAAGGAGAAGTACGAATTGCACCACGGCGTGCGCATCACCGACGCGGCGATCGTCGCGGCGGCGACCTTGTCGAACCGCTACATCAGCGACCGGTTTCTCCCCGACAAGGCGATCGACCTGATGGACGAGGCGGCCTCGCGCCTGCGCATGGAAGTCGATTCGAAGCCCGAGGCGATCGACGAACTCGACCGCCGCATCGTGCAATTGAAGATCGAGCGCGAGGCCTTGAAGAAGGAGAGCGACCCCGCCTCGCGCGATCGGCTCGAAAAGCTCGTCCAGGAGCTCGAGGAATTGGAGGAGCGCTCCAACGAATTGACCGCGCAATGGCGCGCCGAAAAGGAAAAGCTCGCCGGCGCGCAAAAGCTGAAGGAAGGGCTCGACCAGGCGCGCGCCGAACTGGAGCAGGTGCAGCGCCGCGGCGATTGGAGCCGGGCCGGCGAATTGACCTATGGCGTCATCCCGGGGCTCGAGCAGCAGCTGAAGGCGGCGGAGGCGGCGGAACAGGGCCGCATGCTCGAAGAGGCGGTGACGGAAGAGCACATCGCCGGCGTGCTGTCGCGCTGGACCGGCATCCCGGTCGAAAAGATGCTGTCGGGCGAGCGCGAAAAGCTGCTCGACATGGAAGAGAACCTGCGCCGCCGCGTCGTCGGCCAGGACGAGGCGCTGGTCGCCGTCTCGAACGCGATCCGCCGCGCCCGCGCCGGCCTGCAGGACCCGAACCGGCCGATCGGCTCGTTCCTGTTTTTGGGTCCGACCGGCGTCGGCAAGACCGAATTGACGCGCGCCCTCGCCGAATTCCTGTTCGACGACGAGGGCGCGATGGTGCGCATCGACATGTCGGAATACATGGAAAAGCACGCGGTCGCGCGGCTCATCGGCGCGCCGCCGGGCTATGTCGGCTACGAGGAGGGCGGCTCACTCACCGAGGCGGTGCGCCGCCGGCCCTATCAGGTGATCCTCTTCGACGAGGTCGAGAAGGCGCATCCCGACGTCTTCAACGTGCTGTTGCAGGTGCTCGACGACGGCCGCCTGACGGACGGGCAGGGGCGCACGGTCGATTTCCGCAACACCCTCATCGTCTTGACCTCGAACCTCGGCAGCGAAGCGTTGGCGGGGCTGCCCGACGGCGCCGATGTCGAGAGCGCGCGGCCCGCCGTGATGGCGGCGGTGCGCGACGCCTTTCGCCCGGAGTTCCTGAACCGGCTCGACGAGGTCCTGCTGTTCCGGCGCCTCTCGCGCGCCGACATGCAGGGGATCGTCGCGATCCAGCTGCGCCACCTCGAAAAACTCTTGGCCGAGCGCAAGATCGCGCTCGAGGTCGACGAGGCGGCGAAGGCCTGGCTGGCGAACGCCGGCTACGACCCGGTCTACGGCGCGCGGCCCTTGAAGCGGGTGATCCAGCGCGAACTGCAGAACCCGCTCGCCCAGAAGATCCTCGAAGGCAAGATCGGCGACGGCGCGAGCGTGCATGTCGCCGCCAGCCCCCTCGGCCTCGTCATCGGCGAGGCTTCTGCGGCAAAGGCCGAAGCGGCGTAAATCCGTCTGCCCCTCATCCTCCCTCTCCCCGCTCGCGGGGCGAGGGCCGCGGTGAGGGGCTGCGCCGGTCGATGCGGCCGGTGCGAGAACCGGCTTCGCTCTTTGCTTGCAGCCCGGCTCCTTGCCGAGGCCGCCTTAATGCGACATCAGGACCGGTATCGTCATCGTCCCGAGGATGCCGCGGCTGGCGCCGCCGAGTAAGAGCTCGCGGGCGCGCGAATGCCCGTAAAGGCCCATCACCAAGAGATCGGCGCCGAGATCGGCGGCGCGCGACAAGAGCACGTCGGCGACCGCGATGTCGGCGGCGCTGGTGCGCTCGACTTCGGCCTTGACGCCATGGCGCGCGAGATGCAGCGAGACGTCGGCCCCCGGATCCTCGCCATGCCCGCCGGCGGCCGGATCGATGACGAGGACCGTCACCTTGTCGGCCTTCTCCAAGAGCGGCATTGCGTCGTTGACCGCGCGCGTCGCCTCGCGGCTCGCGTTCCAGCCGATCAGCACGCGGCGGCCGAGGCTCGCGAAATTGCCGGCATAGGGGATGACGAGGATCGGCCGGCCGGAAGCGAGCGCCGCCGCCTCCGGCGGGAAGCGGAGCAGCTCGTCGGACGGCCGGTCGGGGTCGCGCTGCCCGAAGATCGCCAGATCGACATAGCGGATGTGGATCGCCGGGTTGTTTTCGCCGCCGATTTCCGGGCTGCGCCATTCGGCGGAGACGCCGCGCAATTCGGCGGCGTGCTCGAACCGCCGCCGCAGCGCGTCGCTTTCCTGCTGCAGCCGCTCGGCGATCTCGCGGTAGAGCGGGTCGAACAGGGTCGGGTCGTAATACCCGAAGGTGGCGGAGAATCGCGGTTGCGGCCGCGGATGCAGGCCGATCAGATGGGCGCCGAACTGTTCGGCGAGCGCGGCGGCGAGGTCGATGCGCCGGAGCCCGGCGGCGCTGTTGTCGAGAACGACCAAGAGGTCTTTATACGCCATTGCGCGCTCTCCCGATGGCCGCGTCGGTCCTGCCGACGCGGAGCCTAGCATCGGGTCAAAACGCCGATCCAGCCTTGATCGAGATCAATCCGCCGCGTCGGCGAGCGCGCTCCAGTCCGGCACGCTGCCGCGCACCAATCGGCGCGCCTCGCGTTCGAATTCGCGGCCGATCGCTTCGAGTTCGTCCGACAGCTTCGCGTCGGCGATGCCGCGCGCCAGCCGGTAGCAGCGTTCCGCTTCGATGAAGAGCCGTGTTGCCGACATTTGCCGATCGAACGATACTGTCCCGCAAGCGCAGGTGAAATATAATCGCCTATCCTCGGAACCGCATGTGGCAAAGTAATGGCGTTGGAAGCAGCCAATTTCTTAACGATTCATTAATTTTTAGTCAAGTTGTCGGTATGTACCGGTGTCGCAAATGATCGGTATCCGAGGGGCCGGCAAATCCTTGTTTTCAGGGCTATTTGCTGGCTCTTCGATGGCGAGAGGGAGCAGAAGATGAGCGATCTCGCCTTTACCTCAGCCGCGGGGGTCGCGCGCCTCGTCGCCGCCCGCGATCTGTCGCCGGTCGAGCTCGTCGACCACCTGCTCTTGCGAATCGAGCGAATCGAGCCGCGCCTCAACGCCTTCATCACGCTCGCTCCCGAGGCGGCGCGGCGCGAGGCGCGGGCGGCCGAGGCGGCATTGATGCGCGGCGAGGCGAGGGGGCCGCTCTTCGGGGTGCCGTTCTCGGTCAAGGATCTGCTCGACACGGCGGGGCTGCGCACCACCTTCGGCTCGCTGATCTTCGAGGGCAACGTGCCCGCGCGGGACGCGGTGGCGGTGGCGCGGCTGAAGCGCGCCGGCGCCATCCTTTTCGGCAAGACGACGACCCCGGAATTCGGCCACAAATGCTTCACCGACGCGCCGCTCTTCGGGAAGACGCCGAACCCCTGGGATCTCTCCCGCACCGCCGGCGGGTCGAGCGGCGGCGCCGCGGCGGCGGTCGCCGCCGGGCTCGGGCCGCTCGCCATCGGCACCGACGGCGGCGGATCGGGGCGCATTCCGGCCGCCGCCGTCGGCGTCCTCTGCCTCAAGCCGACCCTCGGCCTGGTGCCGCACGACATGACCCCCGACGGCTTCGGCAACCAATCGCACCTGACGCCGTTGACGCGCACGGTCATGGACGCCGCGCTGATGCTCGCCGCGATGGCGGGGCCCGATCCCGCCGACCCGCATTCGCTCGGCCGCACGCCGCAGGATTATGTCGCCGCGGCCCGGCCCGAGGGCGGCCTCGAAGGCGTCAAGATCGCCTGGCGGCCCTATCTCGGCAACCGCGTCCTGGCGCGCGAGGTCGGGGCCGCCTGCGAGGCCGCGCTCGAAACGCTCGCCGGCCTCGGCGCCGAGATCCTGCCGACAAACGAAGATTTCGCGGAGACCGAGCCCGATTGGCTCGTCCTGACGCAATCCTTCTGGAACGCCCGGCTGCGCCGCTATGTCGAGGAGTGGGGCTCGCGGATGAGCGCGACGTTGTTGCGCCAGATCGACGCGGGCGAGGGGCTCGGCGCCGCCCAATTGCAGCAGGCGATGTTCGCGCGCACGCGGATTTTTCGCGAGATCGCGCGCTGGTTCGAGGCTTGCGACCTGGTCGCGACGCCGACCCTCGCGCGCACCGCGCTCCCCATCGACCACGACTTCTTCACCCCGATCGAGATCGACGGCGAGGTGACCGACACCGTGCGCAAGGCCTGGTACCCCTATACCCACCCCTTCAACCTCTCCGGCAATCCGGCGGTCAGCCTGCCCTGCGGCTGGGCCTCGGACGGGCTGCCGGTCGCGCTGCAGCTCGTCGCGCCGCATTGGGGCGAGCGGGCGCTGTTGCACGCCGCCGCGCTCTTCGAGGCGGCGCAGCCCTGGGCGGCGCGCATCCCGCCCGTCGCGGCCGAGTAGATGGCGCTCCTCTTCCGTTCCTCGCCGCAATCGGCGGCGCGCTGGCTGCCGCAGCTGGCGCGGCTGCTGCCGGATCTCGAGGTGCGCGTCCATCCCGATCTCGGCGACAGGCGCGACATCCGCTACGCCCTCGTCTGGCAGCCGGAGGCGGGGCTGCTCGCGAGCCTGCCGAACCTGGCGCTGATCCTCTCGCTCGGCGCCGGCGTCGACCACATCCTCGACGACCCGTCGCTGCCGCGGCATGTGCCGATCGTGCGCCTCGTCGATCCCCACATGACGGACATGATGACCGAGCACGTGGCCTTGCAGGTGTTGCGCCTGCACCGCCGCGACCTCGATTATTCGGCGCAGCAGCGCTCCCGGATCTGGCGCGAGCACGAGCAGAAGAACGCCGCCGAGCGGCGGGTCGGGATCATGGGATTGGGCGCGCTCGGCATGGCGGTCGCGGGAAAGCTGGCGGAGCTCGGCTTCGCGCTCGCCGGCTGGAGCCGCCGGCCGCGCGCCGACGCCGGCTTCGAGAGCTATGGCGGAAGGGAAGAGCTGCCGCGCTTTCTCGGCCGCGCCGAGATCCTCGTCTGCCTGTTGCCGCTGACCGCCGAGACCGAAGGCATCCTCGACCGGAACCTCTTCGCGCGGCTGCCGAAGGGCGGTTTTCTGGTCAATGTCGGGCGCGGCGCGCATCTCGTCGAGGCGGATCTGCTCGCCGCGCTCGATGAGGGCCGGCTCGCCGGCGCGGCGCTCGACGTCTTCCGCGAGGAGCCGCTGCCGAAGGCGCACCCGTTCTGGCGGCATCCGCGCATTATCGTGACGCCGCACATCGCGGCGGCGACGCACCCGCCGACCGCCGCGCCGATCTTCCGCGAGGCGATCGCCCGCTTCGAGGCCGGGCTGCCGGTCCCGAACCTCGTCGATCCCGCCCTCGGGTATTAGACTAGGTATGGCCCCGAACCTTGACGGGAAAATACTTAGCTAATTATATGACCAACATGAGTACGGTCTCGGTGCACGCGGCAAAGACGCATCTCTCCGAACTGCTTTCGCGCGTCGAAGCGGGCGAGGAGATCACGATTGCGCGCCGCAATGTCCCGGTTGCCCGCCTCGTCCCGGTGGCGGCAAAGGCGAAACGCGAGTTCGGCGCGCTGCGCGGAAAGATCGACATCGGACCCGAATTTTTCGAGCCGCTTCCCGTGGAGGAAATCGAGCACTGGGAGCGGTAGGGAAGGGTGCGGCTTCTTCTTGACACGCACACCCTGATTTGGTGGCTCTCCGGCGATACGTTGCTGTCGCGGCAGGCCCGAACGGCGATTGCGACGCAGGAGAATGAAGTATTCGTCAGCGCCGCATCGGCTTGGGAAATCTCGACGAAACATCGTTTGGGACGATTACCGCGGGCAGAGGCACTCGCGTCCGATCTCCATTCCGTCCTCGCGGGTCAGGGCTTCGGTCAGTTGCCGATCACCGTCGAGCATGGGCTGGCGGCGGGCAGTCTTGCCGGTCCGCACCGCGATCCGTTCGACCGGATGCTGATCGCCCAGGCGATGGCAGCCGATATGACGCTCGTCTCCAACGAGGCCGTGTTCGACCGATACGGCGTGCGCCGCCTTTGGTGAGCGCCGGCTACCCGAACCGCTCGGCGATGTGGGCGTAGAGCGCCCTGAGGCCCGTCGCCTCGGCGCCCTCGGGGCGGCCGGGCCGGGATTGCGGGTTCCACGCCATCACGTCGAGATGCGCCCAGGGCACGCCCTCGTCGACAAATTCGGCGAGATAGAGCGCCGCGGTGATCGCCCCGGCATGCGGCGATTCCGAGACGTTGTTGATGTCGGCCACTTTGCTGTCGAGCATCTTGCGGTAGGGCCGCCAGAGCGGCATCCGCCACAGCGGATCGGCTTCGGCAGCGCCCGTCGCGAGAAGCTCGGCGGCGAGCGCCTCGTCATTGCAGAAGAGCGCCGGCAGCTCCGGCCCGAGCGCGACCCGCGCGGCGCCGGTCAAGGTCGCCATGTCGATCAGCAGCCGCGGCTTTTCGCTGGAGGCCTCGGCGAGCGCGTCGCAGAGGATCAGGCGGCCTTCGGCGTCGGTGTTGCCGATCTCGACCGTCACGCCCTTGCGCGTCTTGACGATGTCCATCGGGTGCACGGCGTTGCCGGCAACCGCGTTCTCGACGAGCGGCAAGAGGACGCGAAGGCGCACATCGAAGCCCGCCGCCATGATCGCCTGCGCCAGCCCCAGCATGATCGCCGCGCCGCCCATGTCCTTCTTCATCAGCCGCATGCCGCTCGCGGTCTTCAGGTCGAGCCCGCCGGTATCGAAGCACACCCCCTTGCCGACGAGCGTCACCTTGGGCGCGTCCGCCGCGCCCCAGGCGAAATCGACGAGCCGCGGCGGCCGGTCGCTGGCGCGCCCGACGGCATGGATCGTCGGATAGTTCTCGGCGACGAGCTGTTCGCCGGCGATGACGCGGTGCCGCGCCCCCGCCTTTTCGGCGACCCGCACCGCCGCTTCGGCGAGTTCGGCGGGGCCCAGATCGCCGGCCGGCGTGTTGGCGAGGTCGCGGGCGAGAAAGATGGCGGCGGCGAGCCGCTCGACGAGCCCGCGGTCGGCCCCCGCGGGCCAGACGAGCCGCGCCTTTTGGGCCGGCTTCGCGCGATAGCGCGTGAAGGCGTAGGTGGCGAGCGCCCAGCCGAGCGCGAGCCGGCTCGCGTCGGCGCCCGATGGCGCCCGCTCGACCCGGTAATCGCCTTCCGGGAGCGCCTCGGGCAGCCCCGCGAGGGCCCACATCCGCTCGCCCTCGGCATCCTCGCCGAGCCCCAGGACGACCCGGGCGAGCCCGCCCCCCGCGTCCGGCACAAGCGCGAATTTCCCGGCTTCGGCGGCAAATCCGGTCCGCTCGAGCCAGGCCCGCTCGGATTCGCCGGCCTCGGCCAAGAAGGGGGCGAGCGCGCGTTTCGGCAAGAGCGCGACCGGGACGGCGCCCGGCACCTCGTCGATCAGGGAAAAGGCCATGTCGCGGCACCTCTCGCGGTTTGCCGCAGCATGCCTAGGCGAGACGAAATTGCAAAGAGCCCCACGCTCCGCTCCCGCGGGAGGTTCCCCGGGCATCGCATGGCTGTTCGGCCAAAAACGCCTTTCCGCCCGCCCGCCGCCCTCGCTACGTATCTGCGACGGCATAAATCGCCGGTGCGCCCATAGGGAAAGAACATGCGCGGGCTCGAACAACAGGCGATGCGCAAGGTGTACCTGCGCCTCTTGCCGTTTGCGATCTTCACCTACTTCTTCTGCTATCTCGACAGGATCAATGTCGGGTTTGCCGCATTGACCATGAACAAGGACATCGGCCTCGACCCGGCGATCTACGGGATGGCCGCCGGCGCCTTCTTCTGGGGCTACGTGCTGTTCGAGGTGCCGAGCAACGTCATCCTCGAAAAATTGGGCGCGCGCCTCTGGATCGCCCGCATCATGGTGAGCTGGGGCGTGTTGTCGGCGGCCACCGCCTTCGTCGTCGGCCCGAAGAGCTTCATGGCCGTGCGCTTCCTGCTCGGCCTTGCCGAGGCGGGCCTCTTCCCCGGCATCGTGCTCTACTTCACCTACTGGTTCCCCGACCGCTATCGCGCCCGCGTCAACGCCGGCTTCACCTTGGCATTGCCGCTGGCGGTGGCGGTCGGCGCCCCGATGTCGACCGCCTTTCTCGAATTGAACGGCATGCTCGGCCTCAGGGGCTGGCAATGGCTCTACATCTTCGAGGCGCTGCCGACCGTGCTGATCGGCATCGGCATCCTGTTCTTCCTCGCCGACCGGCCGGCCGAGGCGCGCTGGCTCGACGGCGAGGAGAAGGAATGGCTCGGCGGCCGCCTCGCCGCCGAGCGCCGGCTGATCGAGGCGCAAAGGCACTACAGCCTCTGGCGCGCGCTGTGCGACCCCAAGGTGCTGCTCCTGTCGCTCAACTATTTCGGCATCGTCACGGCGAGCCTCGGGATGCTGCTCTTCGTGCCGCAGATCATCAAGGAACTGGGCCTCTCCAACATGCAGGTCGGCTGGGTGACGATGATCCCCTACATCGTCGGCGCGCTCAGCATGCTGTTCTTCGGCTGGCTGTCCGACCGCCTCGGCGACAGGCGCTGGACCTTGTTCTGGACCTGCATGCTGGCGACCTCGGGGCTCGTCATCGCCGCGATCTCGGTCGGCACCTGGTGGGCGATCCTCGGCGTCTCGATCGCCACGGCCGGGTTCTACGGCACCAAGGGGCCGTTCTGGTCGAGCCCGACGATGTTCCTGACCGGCCCCGCCGCCGCCGCCGGCATCGCCTGGATCAACTCGCTCGGCAATCTGGGCGGCTTTTTCGGCCCGACGATCGTCGGCTGGGCGAGGCAGCTGAGCGGCGGCTTTGCCGGCGGGCTCTACGGGCTCGCCGTGTGCACGCTGGTCTCGGCGGCGGTCGCGCTCTTCTGGCTGCGGCTGCCGCGGCCGGCCGCCGCCGTCGAAACCCGCCTTCCGGCCGCCGCGGAATAACCCGCCGATCGCGGTTGCCTGCGCCCGGGCGCGGCGCCACAGTGGCGCCCCCCGGGCTCGAGGTGGCAAATGGCGGAGTTGACGCTCTACATCGGCAACAAGAACTACTCCTCCTGGTCGCTGCGGCCGTGGCTCACGCTGAAAGGGGCCGGCATTGCCTTCGACGAGGTCGTGGTCCCGCTCTATCGGCCGGAGAGCAAGAGGGCGATCCTCGACTTCTCGCCCTCGGGCAAAGTGCCGGCCTTGCGCCACGGCGATCTTCTCGTCTGGGACAGCCTTTCGATCTGCGAATACCTCGCCGAGGCGTTTCCGCAGGCGCATCTCTGGCCGCAAGACGCGGCGGCGCGCGCGGCCGCGCGCTCGGCCTGCGCCGAGATGCATTCGGGGTTTGCGGCCCTGCGCGCGCAATTGCCGATGAATGTGCGCGCGCATCTGCCGGGCCGCGCGCTGTCGCCCGAGGTCGCGGCCGAGATCGGGCGCATCGCGGCGCTCTGGCGCGAGTGCCGTACCCGCTTCGGCAACGGCAAGGGCGATTTCCTCTTCGGCCGCTTCACGATCGCCGACGCGATGTACGCCCCGGTCGCCAGCCGCTTCCGCACCTATAGGGTGGCGCTGCCGCCGGACGCGCAGGCCTATTGCGAGAGGCTCCTCGCCTCGGCCCCGATGCAGGAGTGGGCCGAAGCCGCCCGCGCCGAGCCGTGGAGGGTCGCGGCGTTTGAGCTTTAGCGGCGGTGTGACCTCGCGCACACGCGATGCCGGTGCCCGGTGATATAGCACCTCTGACCGCAGCGATCAGCGGCGCCGCGCCGTTCTGACCGCGCGGCAGGAGGGCAACCTCATGCCGTCGCCGACACCCAGCACGATCGACCGCATCATCCGCGACAATCTCGCCCGGCTGCGCAAGGCGGGGGTTCTGACGGTCCGGCCCGGTTACGAGATCGCCGGGCATCAGCTGACCGGCGAGCCGGCCGTCGTCGCCACCGTCCACACGAAAAAGGCGAAGTCGGAGCTGCCGCGCGGCGACGTGCTGCCGGACCGCCTCGCCAATGTTCCCGTCGATGTCCGCGAGGCGACCGCCTACCAGCGCCTGCGCGCGCGCGATCCGACGGCGGCGGCTCTGGCAATGGCGCATGCTCGCCCCGAAGAACGTGAGCCGGTCTGGCCCTACGAGCGCGAGATGCCGGGCGGCGACCTCCTGGGGCAGGCGCCGGCGCGGGCTGGCGCGCCGCAGCCGGCGGCGGAGCATGCGCTCAGCGCGCACGCGACGAAGCGGCAGATCCCGTACGAACCCGCCCCCGGCGCCTCGCTCGATCCGGTAACGACGACGACGACGATCACCGCCCATGTCAGCCCCGATGCGGGGCTGGCGACCCTGCAGGGCTTTCTGTCCGGGACGCAGAGCTCCCTCGTCGTCGGCATGTACGACTTCACGTCGGGGCGCATCCTCGACACCTTCGAGACGGTGCTCGATGGCGCCAAGACATTGCAGATGGTGCTCGACAATCCGGCCCCGAACAAGACGCGCGATCAGACCGACACGCAAACCGTGGAGCAGCTCGACGGCAGCCTCGGCGCCCGCGCCAAGATCGTCCGGGCGCTCGACCGCTCCGACGCGCTCGTCTCGGCCTGGATCTTTCCCTACGCCTATCACATCAAGGTCATCGTCCGCGACGGCATCGCCTTCTGGCTGTCGAGCGGCAATTTGAACAACAGCAACCAGCCCGACCTCGCGGCGCCGCCCAATACCGAAGACCGCGACTGGCACGTCATCATCGAAGATGCGGGCCTCGCGAAGACGTTCGCCGCCTTTCTCAATCAGGATTTCCTGTCGGCACGCGACTATCAGGGCGCCGCTGCGGCGGATGCGGCGGCGGTCGCCGACGCGCGCGCCAAAATCGCGGAGGAGGAGAACCCGCCGCCGCCGCTGCCGCTCACGGCGAGTACGGCCGCTCTCCTGCCGGCCCAGGTGTTCAAGGATGTGAGCGTCAGGATCACGCCGCTGCTCACCCCGGACAAATTGCCGAACGGCACGGGGCAATACCTGACCAACATCATGGCGCTGATCGCGAGCGCGCAACAGCGGCTCTATATCCAGCTGCAATACATCGAAGCGTCGAGCGAGACGAATCCCGACTACGGCGCGCTATTGGGCGCCATTGCCGGCCGCGTCGCCGCCGGCGTCGATGTGCGGCTGATCGAGAGCCTCCAATACGGCGAGAAATGGGCGGAGAAGATGAAGTCGAGCGGCGTCGACCTCACCGCCAACATCGCATTGCAGCCGAATGTTCACAACAAGGGCTTCGTCGTCGATTCGAAGATCGTCGTCGTCAGCAGCCAGAACTTCTCCCCGGCCGGCGTCTCGCAGAACCGCGACGCGGGCGTCATCATCGAGCATGCGGGCATTGCGCAATATTTCGAACAGGTGTTCCTTGCGGACTGGCAGAACAAGGCGAGGCCGTTTGCGCCGGCCGCCGCTGCCC
>DASYYD010000136.1:0-9984 GCA_035934195.1 Allostellaceae bacterium
CCAAGGGATCGAGCTTCGATCAACGCTACCAGCTGCTGCAGCCGGCGATCGAGCGGGCCTTCGATCTCGGCCTGATGACCCGGATCGCGGTCGGCCCGGAATGGGTCGATCTGCCGGCGGCGCAGCAGCAGGAGCTCGCCGCCGCTTTCGCGCGCTACACGATCGCGACCTATGCGAGCCGCTTCGACGGCTATTCGGGCGAGCGCTTCGTCGTCGAGCCGACGTCGGTTCCGAACCCGAACGGGGTCATCGTCGAGAGCCGGCTCGTCCAGTCGGACGGCAAGCCAGTCACCCTCAATTACCTGATGCGCCGCGGGGCGCGGGGGACGTGGCAGATCATCGACGTCTATCTGAGTGGCACGATCAGCGAGCTGGCGACCCGCCGGTCGGAATTTGTCGCGGTGCTGCAGCGCGACGGCGCGAAAGGGCTGGTGCGCCTGTTGCAGCGGCGCGCGGCGGCGTTACGAACGGGTTGACCCCGGGGTCGGGGGTGCCGCCTTGTTCGGCACGTTGTAGAAATTCTCGGGCGTCGGCGGCGCCGCGCCGCGCCGCAGTTCCGCCGCCCGCTTCTGCTGCACGAGGCTGCGCAGCTGGGCATAGAAATCGAGCGAGTTCTTTTGCAATTGGTCGAGCTGGTCGAGCACCTGGGCGCGCTGATCGACGCCGTCGAGGACGAAGCGGGCGATTTCGAGTTCGTCGGCATCCTGGACCGTGGCGAAATAGGCGAACGGGTCGATATAGGCATCGATCCCCATGCCGATCGCGTCGCGCGGGTTCGACGGCCCGAGGATCGGCAGCACGAGATAGGGGCTCGACGTGGCGCCCCAGACATAGAGCGTCTGCCCGAAATCACCGGTCTGCTTTTTGAGGCCCCATCCGGAGGCGACGTCGAGAACTCCGCCGATCCCCACTGTGGAATTGACGATGAAGCGGCCGACTGTGACGCCGGTGCGTTTCGGCTCGAATTGCAGCGTGTCGTTGATGGCGACGACCGGCTCTTTCAAATTGTCGAGCATATGCCGCAGCGTATCCCGCCCGATCTGCGGAAAGACCGTGACATAAATCTCCGCGAGAGGCTTCAACAGGATCGTGTCGATAATTTGGTTGACGGCGAAGATTTTCCGGTTCAACGGCTCCAGCGGATCGTTGGTCTGTTCGAAGGCGGCGCGAGCCGCGGGGTCGGTTGGCGGCGTCGCGCAGCCGGCGAGCCCCGACAGCAGCAGAAGGCCGGCCGCGAGGGTGCCGCGCGCGGCACCGCGTCGCCGGGCAGTCGAATGGCTCACTGACGATCCGCAGGATGGGGTGACGGAACGATGCGCAGGCAGCGGGGGAACCGACCCTATGGTTGGCAATCCACGACGGGAAAGCAACAGCAAATGACGCGTTCGTGATGTCGCAGGCGGTCGTGCTCGCGATTGTCCTGGCGCCGTGCTGGCTCTACCTCGTCGCGTCGGCCGCGCTCGCGCGCCGCTTCGCGCGGCGGCGGCTGGCGGCGGCGGCGGCACGGCCGGCGGTTTCGCTGCTGAAGCCGCTCTATGGCGCCGAGCCGGGCCTCTACGAAAATCTGCGCTCCTTCGCCGAGCAGGATTATCCGCAAGTGCAGATCGTGCTCGGGGTGCACCGCGAGGATGACGGCGCGGTGCCGGTCGCCCGGGCGCTGATCGGCGATCTGCCCGGACGCGACATCGTGCTCGCCGTCGAGGAGCGCGTGACCGGCAGCAACGCCAAGGTCTCCAATCTGCAGAACATGCTGCGCCGGGCCGGCCACGAGGTGCTGGTGATCGCCGACAGCGACATGCGCGTCGAGCCGCACTATCTGGCCGCGGTGACGGCGCCCCTCGAAGACCCCGCGGTCGGGCTCGTGACCTGCCTCTACTCGGGCGCCGGGAGCGGCGGGTTGTGGTCCGCCCTCGGCGCGCTCTACATCAATTTCGGCTTTCTGCCGAGCGCGCTCGTCGGCGCCGCGCTCGGCTGGGGAGGCGGCTGCTTCGGCGCCACGATCGCGCTGCGGCGCGAGGTCCTCGAGCGCATCGGCGGGCTCGGCCGGCTGCGCGACGAACTCGCCGACGACCACGCGATCGGCAAGGCGGTGCGCGAGCTCGGCCTCGAGGTCCGCCTCTCGCGCTATCTCGTCGAGGACCGCGTCTGCGAGCCGTCGCTCGCGGATTTGTGGCGGCATGAGCTGCGCTGGGCGCGCACCAACCGCTCGATCGCGCCCGCAGGTTTCGCCGGCTCCGTGATAACCTATCCGGCGCCGATCGCCGCGCTCGCCGCGGCGGCTACGGGATTTAGCTTGACCGCGGGCCTCTTTCTTGTGATGTCGTTGCTGTTGCGATGGCTCTCGGCAAGGCTCATCGCGCGTGCTCTCGGCCTCGCTCCGGCGAGCGCGTTCCTCCTCGTGGCCCGCGACATCTTGTCGTTTGCCGTGTTTATCGCCAGCTTCTTCGGGAACACGGTCTTCTGGCGGGACCAGGTTGTCCGCCTCGCGCCGAATGGCCGCATGACCGTCGTCGGAGAATAGGCCCCATGATGAAGACCCTGTTCCTGCATCCGCCATCCTTCGACGGCTTCGACGGCGGCGCCGGCTCGCGCTATCAGGCGCGGCGCGAGATTCGCTCGTTCTGGTATCCGACCTGGCTCGCCCAGCCGGCGGCGCTGGTCCCCGGCAGCCGGCTGATCGACGCGCCGCCGGCGCGGCGCGGCCTGGCTGAGCTCTTGCCGCTGGCGCGCGAGTACGAGCTGCTCGTGCTGCACACCTCGACCCCCTCCTTCGCCTCCGACGTGCGCGTCGCGCAGGCCTTCAAGGACGAGAACCCGGCGCTCAAGGTCGGCTTTGTCGGCGCCAAGGTCGCGGTCGAGCCGGAGGACAGCCTGAAAGCCTCGCCGGCCATTGATTTCGTCGCCCGCGAGGAGTTCGATTTCACGATCAAGGAAATTGCCGAGGATCGGCCGTGGGACCGCGTTCTCGGCCTCAGCTTCCGGAACGCCGCGGGCGCCATTGCCCACAACCCGGCGCGCCCCACCCTCGAGGACATGGACCAGCTGCCCTTCGTCACCGAGGTCTATAAGCGCGATCTCAAGATCGAGGACTATTTCATCGGTTATCTGAAGCACCCTTACGTCTCGCTCTACACCGGACGCGGCTGCCGCTCGAAATGCACCTTTTGCCTGTGGCCGCAGACCGTCGGCGGACACCGCTACCGGGTGCGCAGCGTCGGCCATGTCGCCGAGGAGGCGCGCCTCGCGCAGCGCTATTTCCCGCAGATGAAGGAGCTGTTCTTCGACGACGACACCTTCACCGACGACCGGCCGCGGGCCGAGGCGGTCGCCCGCGAACTCGGCAAGCTCGGCATCACCTGGTCGTGCAACGCCAAGGCCAACGTGCCGCGCGAGACGCTGAAGGTGATGCGCGACAACGGCTTGCGGCTGCTCCTCGTCGGCTACGAATCGGGCAACCAGACGATCCTCAACAACATCAAGAAGGGCATGCGGATCGACATCGCCCGCCGCTTCACCAAGGATTGCCACGAATTGGGGATCACGATCCACGGCACCTTCATCCTGGGGCTGCCCGGCGAGACCAGGGAGACGATCGAGGAGACGATCCGGTTTGCCGCGGACATCAACCCGCACACGATCCAGGTGTCGCTCGCCGCGCCCTATCCCGGCACCTATCTGCACCGCCAGGCGGTCGAAGAGGGCTGGCTCGACGCCGCGCATGCCGAACTTGTCGACGCGCGCGGCGTGCAGATCGCGCCCTTGCACTACCCGCATCTGTCGCACACCGAGATCTTCGACTCGGTCGAGACCTTCTATAAGCGCTTCTATTTCCGCGCCGGCAAGATCGCCTCGCTCGTCGGCGAGATGCTGAAGAGCCCGCAGATGTTCGGGCGCCGGCTGCGCGAGGGGGTCGAGTTCTTCCAGTTCCTGCGCGGCCGCGAGATGGCGGGATAGCCCTCAGCCTGCCGCGAGATTGCCTCGCTTCGCTCGCAATGACAGCGGAAAAGGGCCGTCATTGCGCGGAGCGCAGCGACGACGCAATCCCGATGGGGCCGTGAGGCAGCTCATCGTCACGGCCGATGATTTCGGCCTCGACCGCGCCGTCAACGAGGCGGTCGAAAGGGCGCACCGCGACGGCATTCTCTCGACCGCGAGCCTGATGGTGGGCGCGCCCGAGGCGGCGGATGCGGTGCGTCGGGCGAAGCTGCTGCCGCGCCTGCATGTCGGCCTGCATCTGGCGCTCGTCGATGCGGCGCCGGTGCTTCGAGGCCCGGCGGCCGCGCCGCTGTTGCGCCGCTCCGGCGAATTCGACCGCAACATGCTGCGCGCGGGCGTGCGCTTCTTCCTGCTGCCGCGGGTGCGCGCCGCGCTCGCAGCCGAGATCCGGGCGCAGTTCGCGGCGTTTGCGGCGACGGGCCTCGCGCTCGATCACGTCAACGCCCACAAGCACATGCATATACACCCGACGGTCGCCCGCATGATCGTCGAGATCGGCCGCGACTACGGCATGCGGGCGGTGCGCGTGCCGGCCGAGCCGGTGGGCCCGCTCAACCGCGCCTGGCCCGGCGAGCGCCGTAGGGCGCCCCTCTACGGCGCCTGGACCGGGCGTTTGCGCCGCCGCCTCGAACGCGCGGGGCTCGCCGTCAACGATCACCTCTTCGGCATCGCCTGGAGTGGGGCGATGGTCGAGGAGCGCCTCCTCGCGCTGATCCCGCAGCTGCCCGAGGGGGTCAGCGAGATCTATTTCCACCCGGCGAGCGAGCGCACGCCCGCTCTCGTCGCAATGATGCCGGACTATCGCCACACGCAAGAGCTGGCGGCGCTCTTGAGCCCCGCCGTCCGCGAGCGGCTGGCGCAGGAGGGCGTGCGGCTTGTCGATTACGGCAGCCTCGCGGCCTGCCGCTCCTGAACGGCGGCGGCTTCCGCCTGCGGCGCCGGGCCGAGCAGCGCGGGCAGGACGAAGAGGGTGCAAAGGAGCGTAGCGGCGAGCGAGATCGACAACAGCGCGCCCATCGCCGACATGCCGGGATCGCTCGACAGCGCGAGGCTGCCGAAAGCGCTCAATGTCGTCAGCGCGCTGAACACGACGGCGCGCGCCGTGCTCGATTGCAGATGCGCGCTCGTGCCCATTCGCCAGTTGACGACGAAATAGATGTCGAAGGCGACCCCGATCCCGAGCAGGAGCGGCAGCGCGACGATGTTCGCGTAGTTGAGCGGCATGCCGATGACGACCGTCGTCGCGAGGGTCAGGATCGCGGCGAGCGCGAGCGGCGCGATCACCAAGACGACGTCCCGCAGGCGGCGCAGCACGATCCCGAGCAGGACGGTGATCGCGACGACGGCGATCAGCCCCGCCTCGATGAAGGCGCCGCTGATGAGCGCGCCCGCTTCCTGGATCGTGACGGCCGGCCCGGTCGCCTCGGGCGCGAGGGTTCGCACGGCATCGACGAACCGGCGCAGCACCGCCTGGTCGCGCGGGTTGCCGCGCGGGAACACCTCGACCCGCGCCCGCCCGTCCGGCGTCACCCAGGTCCGCTCGAGGTCGGCCGACAGGCTCTTTTCCGTTACCGGCTGCGCCTCCAGCATTTGGCGCAACAGATCGAGCTCGCGCGGCAGGCTCGCGATCAGGGCCGCCTGGAGCGGCGGCACGATGGCCGCACCCTTCTCGAGCACGCGCCCGAGGCCTGCCGCCAGTTGCGCGGACGGGCTCTTCGGCCCCTGCTTGGCGGCGAGCCGGTCGAGCGCGCCGCGGCATTTCCCGATCGATTGCAGCACCTCGGCCGTGCTCGGCGGCGGCAATCTCGCGATCGGCGTCAGGGTCGGTCCCAAGAGCAGCGACATGTCGGAGATCGCCGCCAGCTTTTCCTTCTGGTGCTCGGGGACATAGCTCGACACGGAAACCGCCTGCGCCACTTGCGGCAGCTTGCCGAGCCGGACGGCGAGCCGTCCCGCGGCGGCGATCGACGGCGTCAGGATTTCCGCCGGGTAGGGGCTGGTGGTCGGGTCCCGCATCATCGAATAGAGGGTCGAGACCGCCTCGCTTTTCGGGTTGTTGAGGTCGAGCGGGTCGAAATCGAAGGAAAGGCGCGGCAGCAGCGCGAGGCCGACGGCGCCGACGACCGCGGCGAGAAGGATCGTCCGGCGACGGTGCACCAGGAGAAAGCGGTCGAGCCCGGCGGCCCGGCGAAACCCGATCGGCTCGGGCTCGCCCTGCGGGCGCAACAGCGCGAGCAGCGCCGGCAGCAGCAGGAAAGTGAGGGTGATGCCGATCACCATGCCGGCCCCGGCGATCAGCCCCAATTCGGAGATGCCGATGTAATGCGTCGGCAGAAACGCGAAAAAGCCGATCGCGGTGGCGCCGGCCGCGAGCACCAGCGCGCGCGCGATCGAGCCGGCGGCGCTCTCGAGCGCGAGCGCGAAATCGCCGTGCCGATGGCGGTGGTCGCGATAGCGGATGCTGAACTGAATCGCGAAGTCGGTGGCGAGCCCGACGAAGAGGACCGCGAAGGCGATCGAGATCAGGTTCAACGAGCCGATCGCCGCGGCCGCGAAGGCAGCGGTCAGCACAAGCCCGACGGCGAGCGTCAAGAGGATCGCGCCGACCAGCTTTGCCGAGCGCAAGGCGAGAAAGAGGATGGCGCAGACGAGCGCGAGCGATAGGAGGGTCGAGCCCAGCGCGCCGTTCTTCAGATCGGAGAATTGCTGGTCGTCGAGGGCGACGGGCCCGGTCATCCGAACGCGCACCCCCGCCGCCGGCGTCAGGCCGAGGGTCCGCGCGAGATGCCGCACTTCCGCCCGCGCCCGCCCGCCGGGCTCGAGCGCGGTGAAATCGAGGGCCGGCCGCGTCAGCACGAAGCGGCGCAGATCGCGGGGTTCCGGCGCTTTGCCGGTGATCATGCGCTGCCAGGACAAATGCGCCGGGCGGCCGGCGAGCACATCGGCGAGGATGCCGCCGATCGTCGTCAGGGCCGGATCCACCTTCTCGGGCTTGACGTCACCCCGCGCCGCGCCGCGCACGAACAGCGCGAGCGCATCGAAAAGCCCCCGCAGGCTCGGATCGTGGGCGAGTCCGCCGAGCAGCGGCTGCGCATCGATCAGCTGCTGCGCCGTTTTCTGGACGTCCTCCCGCGACAGGAAGAGAAGGCCGCTCTTCTCGAAAAAGGAGCCGCCGTCCGGGCGCCGCACATCGTGAAACAGCCGCGGCTCGTCGCCGAGCCGTTTCGCCAGCGCCGCGGCCGCCTGATCGGCGAGCTCCGGCGTCGCGCCGTCGACGACGATCGCCAACAGATTGTTGTTTTGCGGAAACGCCTTATCGAGGGCGATTTCGCGCTGCCGCCAGGGCAGATCGTTCGGCAGCATGCGCTCGATGTCGGTGTTGATCGCGAGGTGGCCGGCGGCGTACCAGCCGGCGGCGGCGGCGGCGAGGAGGAATCCGCAGACGAACGCCGCGGCGTGCCGGCGCGCGGCGCCGACGAGACAGGCGACGATTGCGGGGATCACGAGGTCGGCCGGGGAGTATCGGGGTTGTCCGCTGCCCGGCCGCGGAGTGGCGATAATCGCTTCGGCATCAAAATTCCACGGCCCCTGAAATTGCGATCGCGGTTGCGCACTCCCTTAGCCAGCCCGATGCGGCGGCACCAGGAAGAAATTGCCGCCCCTCTCGACAAATGCCGACTCGCGCAATCAATACGGCAATATCGTGAGACTTTTCGGCAAATTGCCGCGAAATTTCCTATTCCCGGTCATAAAGCGGACACGCTTTGCGGCGATCTTACCTATATTAAAGGTAAGGAGGGGATCATGGACGGACGCAATCCATGCCGCCACTATGAGCCGAGCCTGGAGGATCTGCTTTCCGACGAGATGATGGAGCCTGTGCTGAGGAGTGCCGGCTTCGACGCGCAGCAGTTCCGCGACATGATGGTCGAAACCGCCAGGCGCATCGAGGAGCGCCGGGAGGACGAGGCCTTCTGAGGCATAGCGGACCGCTTATTGGACGAGCTCGGGAAAGTCCAGTCGGACGACCAGCCCGGGTCCGTTGTCGTCGAGTTCGACCCTGCCGCCGTGCAGCCGCGCGACGGCGCGCACGAGGCTGAGGCCGAGCCCGTTTCCCGGGGTGCTGCGGCTTCTCTCGAGCCGGACGAAACGGTCGAAGACGATTTCCCGGTCCGCTTCCGCGATCCCCGGACCGCGATCGGCGACCTCCAGGACAGCGCGGCCGCCGAAGCGCGAGACCCGCAGAGTGATTTCGCCGTCGCCGGCATATTTGAGCGCGTTGTCGAGCAGGTTCGCGAGCACCTGCGACAGAAGATGCCGGTCGCCCCGGATGACGATCCCCGGCTCGGCGGCGAGCGACAGCCGGAATCCCTTCTGCTCGGCGACCGGCTCGTAGAGTTCGGCCGCGGCGTGCGCCAATTCGCCGAGATCGATCGGTGCGGTGGCGCTGCCGGGCGCCCCCGATTCGGCCTCGGCGATGCTGAGCAGCGCATTGAAGGTCGCGAGCAGGCGGTCGGCTTCCTCGATGGCGGCGCCGATTGCGGCGATGCCTCCCTCGGCGTCGCCGGCGTCGAGAAGCGCCAGTTCGAGCCGGGCGCGCAGCCGCGACAACGGCGTCTTCAAATCGTGCGCGACATTGTCGGTGACCTCGCGCATCGCCGTCATCAGCCGTTCGATCTGGTCGAGCATGCGGTTCAGGTTCTGCGCGAGCTGGTCGAATTCGTCGCTGGTGCCGCCTACCGGCACGCGGTCCGACAGGTGGCCGGCCATGACCCGTTCGCTCGTCCGGTTCACCTCCTCGACGCGGCGCAACAGATTGCGGCTCATCGCCGCTCCGCCGACGAGGCCGATGCCGAGCGCCACCAGCCCGGCCCAGGAGAGCGTCTCCCGCAGCCGGTCGCGAAAGGCCGCCGCGTCGCTGATGTCGCGCGCGACCATCAGCCGGTAGCCGCCGGGGATGATGAAGAGCGCGCCGCGCGCCGGGTCGCGCTCGACATTGCCCTTGCTGCGCGAGGCGACCGTGAACGATACCCAGCCGGCGCGGACGGGCGCGCCCTGCGGCCAGCCGGCGATGTTGCCGGCGAGCGGCCGGCCTTCGGCATCGGTCACGAGATAGAGCATGCGGTCGCCGCGGTTGCCGGCGCTGCGCGCCGCGACCACCTGCACGAGGCCGGAAAGGCCGCGTTGGGCGTATTGCTCGGCGAGCCCCGTGACCTCGGCGTCGAGGGTCGCTTCGGTCTGCCGCTCGACGAAATCGGCGCTCGTCCAATAGACGAACAGCAAGACGCTCAGCACCGACAGCGCGAAGACCGCGAAATAGAGCGCGGCGAGGCGAAAGGCGTGCGTGCGCACGAGCCGGCGCAGATTGGGCAACACCGGCCGGCGCAACGGCCAGGACCGCGCCGCCGGCAGCGTGAGCTTATCGGCGGCCACGCGCACGCCTCCTATTCGTCCGGACGCAGGCAGTAGCCGGCGCCGCGCACCGTGTGCAAAAGCGGGCTCGCGAAGTTCTTGTCGATCTTCTGCCTGAGCCGGCTCACATGCACGTCGATGACGTTGGTCTGCGGGTCGAAATGATAGTCCCAGACGTGCTCCAGCAGCATCGTCCGGGTGACGACGTGGCCGGCGTTGCGCATCAGGTATTCGAGCAGGCGGAACTCGCGCGGCAACAGCTCGATCGACCTGCCGCCGCGGCGCACGGTCCGGGTCAACAGATCGAGCTCGAGATCGGCGACATTGAGCCGCGTCGTCGCCGGCGCGCTCGAGCCGCGGCGCAACAGCGCCTCGAGCCGGGCCAGCAGCTCGCTGAAGGCGAAGGGCTTGACGAGATAGTCGTCGCCGCCAGCGCGCAAGCCCTTCACCCGGTCGTCGACGCTTCCGAGGGCGGACAGGATCAGCGCCGGCGTGCGAATCTCGCCCGCCCTGAGCGCCCCGAGCAGCGCGAGGCCGTCCATGCCGGGCAGCATGCGGTCGAGCACGATCGCGCTG
>DASYYD010000138.1:0-3742 GCA_035934195.1 Allostellaceae bacterium
TCATTGATGGAGGATGCAGCATGGCAATCGCCCGCACACGCCCGCTCGCCGGGCCCGCGCCGCATCCGGGCGAGCTGTTGAAGGACGAGTTGGCGGCAAGAGGCCTGTCCGCCCACGCGCTCGCTATCGCGCTGCGCCTGCCGGCGTCGCGGATCAGCCAGATCGTGCGCGGCGAGCGCGCCGTGACGCCGGAGACGGCGCTCCGCCTCGCCCGCTATTTCGGCGGCCCGGCCGGGATCTGGCTGCGCCTTCAGGTCGCTCACGATCTCGCCCGCGCGGAGGCCGAACTCGCTGAAAAGATCGCCGCCGAGGTGACGCCGGCGGCCGCGTGATGTGCCTTTGCGGCCGCGCTCCACGAGGCGCCTCGGGACGAGGCTGTTCGCAACGCCATCGAGAACAGCCTCATTCCGAGGAGCGCCATGGCGGGCTCTCTCTCGGCTCTCCTACTCTTATGGTATCTACCTACCGAGCGATTCGCGTCATAGGCGGATTCCGCCCAAAGTTATCCACTGTTCCCACAATTCGTTAGGCGTGAGCATGAACTGCCCGGGGCCGGCCGCCGACCGGATGCCCGCATATATGGCGCCTTTCCGTCCCGAAAGGCACCATCCCTTGACTTCGAGGAACGTTACAGCAACAATGCACGCGACCAAGAGAAAGGCCGCGGGGTGAGAGCCGCGGCCTTGATCTTAACCCGCGGCAAATTGGAGCCGGCGCGGGAACAGTGGATTGCGTCTCGGCTTATGTCAGGATTTTCGACTGCGGTCAAGCGGCTCCTTCACAATGGAGGAACCCGCCATCATGGCACTCTACAAACGTTCTTCTGATGTCGGTAGCAGCAGCAGCGATGCGTTCGACAAGGAGTTCAAGCCTGGCGCGGCGCCAGATCATTCAGGCATCTATCGCTGCAAGGGATGCGGGCGAGAGCTGGTGGGCGAAGAAGCTAGAACGCTTCCGCCGCAGAACCATCACCAGCATTCCCAAGCTCAAGGGCCGGTGATCTGGCGTCTTGCGGTGTACGCTCAGCACGATCCGCACTGATAGGAGCGGCGAAGGGAGAGGACGGAGACGTCCTCCTCCTGATGCCGCCCCCACAAAATTGGCGTCAAGAGAGCGACCGCTCTCGCGATCGGCCCGACTCTGGCGGCCGGGAGTTGCTTTGCGTGAAGGCGGCGACCTCCTTAACCTCGGATCGACGATTAGCTCCATAGTTAAGCGGCCCCTGTAGTTGAGACGGCTACATAATTCCGCAATTCTTCGGGTTCGCTGCCCGTCCTTGCGACATCGCCAAAATTGCCATAATCGCATCCTATAATGCGTCCGATCGGGTGCCCCATGGCGGGGCGCCGGGCGCGGGCGGAGGGGCGGATGGCTGCAGATTCCCTGCAGAAAGCAGCAAAAGCAGCAAAGCGCGAAGGGCCGGGGAGGCCGCGCGGGCGGCCGTTCCGCAAGGGGCAATCGGGCAACCCGAAGGGGCGGGAACCGGGCTCGAAGAACCGCAAGACCCTGCTGGCGGCGTCGCTGCTCCAGGGCGAGGCCGAGGCGCTGGTGCGCAAGGCCGTCGAGCGGGCGCTCGCGGGCGACGCCGCCGCCTTGAAGCTCTGCCTCGACCGCCTCATCGCGCCGCAGCGCGAGCGCGCCGTGCAACTCGCGCTGCCGCCGCTCGACGGCGCCGCCGATCTGGTGCGCATCATGCGCGCGGTGACGGCCGGGGCCGCCGCCGGCGAGATCACGCCCACCGAAGCGCAGGCGCTGGCGCAAACCGTCGAGACGGCGATCCGCGTCATCGACGCGAGCGAGTTCAACGACCGCATCCTCGCCGTGCAAGAGCGCGTCGAGGAGCTCGAGGCGAAGGGCGAATTGCGACGGGTTGACCGCGGCCGCTTCGGCCTGCGCAAATAGCCGATGATCGAGCTTCCGAGCCTCGCCCAGATCGAAGCCGCCGCCGCGCTCGTCCATTCGGTCGTGCCGCCGACGCCGCAATACAATTGGCCGCTCTTGTCGGCACGGCTCGGCGCGCAAGTGTGGGTCAAGCACGAGAACCACACGCCGATCGGCGCCTTCAAGATCCGCGGCGGGCTCCTTTATCTCGACGATCTGAAGCGCCGCGAGCCTCGCGTTCCCGGAATCGTCACCGCGACGCGCGGCAATCACGGGCAATCGGTGGCGCTGGCGGCGCAGCGGCTCGGCATCGCCGCGACGATCGTCGTGCCGCACGGCAACAGCGTCGAGAAGAACCGCGCGATGGCCGCTTTCGGCGCGCGGCTCGTCGAGGCGGGCCACGATTTCCAGGCGGCCTACGAATTCGCCGTCGAGCTGGCGGCGCGCGAGGGGCTGCATCTGTTGCCCTCCTACCATCCGCTCTTGGTGCGCGGCGTCGCGAGCTACAGCCTCGAACTCTTCCGCGCCGTCCCGGATCTCAGTGTCGCCTATGTGCCGATCGGGCTCGGCAGCGGCATCTCCGGCATGATCGCGGCGAGGGAGGCGCTCGGGCTCAAGACCGAGATCGTCGGCGTCGTCGCCGAGAACGCGCCCGCCTATGCGCTCTCCTTCGCTGCCGGAAGGCCGGTCGGCACCAACACCGCCGACACTTTTGCCGACGGCGTCGCCTGCCGCGTCCCCGACGCGAGCGCCTTCGAGGTGATCCGCCGCGGCGCCGCGCGGGTCGTCACGGTCTCGGAAGCGGAGATCGCGCGGGCAATCCGCATCCTCTACACCGACACCCACAACCTCGCCGAGGGCGCCGGCGCCGCTGCGTTCGCCGCCGCGATGCAGGAGCGCGGGAAGATCGCCGGCAAACGGGCCGCGGTCGTGCTCTCGGGCGGCAACATCGACCGCCCGCTCTTCGCCCGCATCCTCGCCGAGGAGGACGCGGATTGATTCACCCCTTGGCGATCTCGCGGGCGATCAAGAGGCGCTGCACTTCGCTGGCGCCTTCGTAGATCTGGCAGACGCGCACATCGCGATAGATGCGCTCGACCGGGAAATCGGCGAGGTAGCCGTAGCCGCCATGAATCTGGATCGCGTCCGAGGCGACGCGCTCGGCCATCTCGGACGAAAAGAGCTTCGCCATCGAGGCTTCCCTGATGCAGGGCTCGCCCGCGTCGCGGCGCTCGGCGGCATCGAGCACCAGGCCGCGCGCGGCGGCGATCCCGGTCGCCATGTCGGCGAGCTTGAAGGCGACCGCCTGGTGCTCGATGAGCCTTTTGCCGAAGGTCTCGCGCTCGCGGGCGTAAGAGAGCGCCGCCTCCCAGGCCGCCCGCGCGAGGCCCAACGCCTGCGCGGCGATGCCGATGCGCCCGCCTTCGAGGTTCGAAAGCGCGATTTTGTAACCCTCGCCCTCGGCGCCGAGCATCCGGTCGGGCGTCACTTCGAGATCCTCGAAGACGAGCTGCGCGGTGTCGGAGGCGCGCTGCCCCAATTTTTCCTCGAGCCGCGCCACTTTGTAGCCGGGGCTGTCGGTCGGCACGAGAAAGGCGCTGATGCCGCGCTTGCCTCGTTCCGGGTCGCTGACCGCGAAGACGAGCGCGAGATCGGCGTTCTTGCCGGTGGTGATGAACTGCTTCGTCCCGTTCAAGACCCAGGAATTGCCGTGCCGGCGCGCCCGCGTCTCGATCGCCGCCGCGTCGGAGCCCGCCTGCGGCTCGGTCAAGGCAAAGGCGGTCAGCATCTCGCCCTTCGCCATCGGCGCGAGAAAGCGCCGCTTCTGTTCTTCGCTGCCGTATTGCAGCACGGCCCCGCA
>DASYYD010000108.1:0-21590 GCA_035934195.1 Allostellaceae bacterium
CAGATCGACCTCGCCTGCCTGCCGCCGGACCCGGCCCTTGTCGCCGCACTGAAGCGGCTGCCGGGGAAGAAGCTCGTCCACACCAACGGCTCGGTGCGCCACGCCGAACGGGTGCTGGAGCGGCTCGACGTCGCCGACGCCTTCTCGGGCATCTTCGACGTGAAGGCGGCGGGATGGGAACCGAAGCCGGCGCTCTCCGGCTACCGCGAGCTGCTGCGGCGCTACGATGTCGCCCCCGAGCGCGCGCTGATGATCGAGGACATCGCCCGCAACCTCGCGCCGGCCGCCGCGCTCGGCATGACGACGGCGTGGCTGCGCTCGCCCAACGACTGGGCGCTCGAAGGCGCGGCGGAGCCCCATATTCATTATGTGATCGACGATCTCGCCCGCTTTCTCGGTGCCGCCTCGCCGCCCGGGCGCGCGTGAGGAGAGCCCGATGCCCGTCGCCGACAGGATGCGCGAGAAGCTCAGCGAGCGGTTCCGGCCGAGCCGGCTCGACATCATCGACGAATCGCACCGCCACGAAGGCCACCCCGGGGCGCGGCCGGGCGGCGAGACGCATTTCATGATCGCCATCACCGCCGCCGAATTTGCCGGGCTCAACCGGGTCGCGCGGCAGCGGCTCGTCTATGAGGCGCTCGCGCAGGAGCTTGCCGGGCCGGTGCACGCGCTCTCGCTCGAGGTGCGCGCGCCGGGCGAGGACCGAGGATAGGACCTCGACGGCACCCTGCGTCCTTCGACTCGGCGCTGCGCGCCGGCTCAGGATGAGGCTCGTTCGTGGTGCCATCGAGAACAGCCTCATACTGAGGAGCCGCCGCAGGCGGCGTCTCGAAGCACGCAGGGCGGCGATGCAGCCTCAAGTAGTCTCGCGCGCCGCCTCGGCGAGAAAGGCGCGCAATTCCTCGACCGGCGCCCCGCGCATCAGGAAGGCGTCGCCGATGCCGCGCGGCAGGACGAGCGCGATCTTGCCGTCGCGCACCTTCTTGTCGCGGCTCATATGGGCGAGCAGCCGCTCGGGCGGGATCTTGTCGAGCCCGATCGCGGCCAGCGTCGTCGAGAACCCCATCGCTTCGAGATGCCGGCGCACGCGCAGCGCGTCCTGGCCGCGTGCAAGGCCGAGGCGCACCGCGACATCGCAGGCGAGGACCATGCCGAGCGCCACCGCCTCGCCGTGCAGGAGCCGGTCGGAAAAGCCGGTCTCGGCTTCGAGCGCGTGGCCGAAGGTGTGGCCGAAATTGAGGAGCGCCCGGTCGCCCTCCTCGCGCTCGTCGGCGGCGACGATCTCGGCCTTCATCCGGCAGCTCGTCATCACCGCGCGGCGCAATGCCGCCGGGTCGAGCGCCAAGACGGCCTCGCCCGCGGTTTCCAGCCAGTCGAAGAAGCCGGCGTCGCGAATGAGCCCGTATTTGACGATCTCGGCGTAGCCCGCCAGGAGCTCGCGGCGGGAGAGGCTGGCGAGACTCGCGGTGTCGATCAGCACGAGGCGCGGCTGGTAGAAGGCGCCGAGCAGGTTCTTGCCGAATTTGCTGTTTATCCCGGTCTTGCCGCCGACCGAGCTGTCGACCTGCGCCAAGAGCGTCGTCGGGAGCTGCACGAAATCGATGCCGCGCAAGAGCGTCGCGGCGGCGAACCCAGTCAAATCGCCGACGACCCCGCCGCCGAGCGCGACGAGCATCGTGCCGCGCTCGATGCCGAAGCCGAGGATGTCCTCGACGAGGCGGCCGAAATGCGCGAGATCCTTGCTTTCCTCGCCGGCGGGCAAAACCACCTCGTGGTGCGCGATCCCCGCCTCGGCAAGGCTCTTTTCGAGTGCTGCCAGATAGTGCGGCGCGACGTTCTCGTCGGTGACGACGACCGCTTGCCGGCGCCGCATCAGGGGCAGCATCGCGCGGCCGGCCTCCTCGATCAACCCCGCGCCGACGCGGATCTCGTAGCCGCGCGGCCCAAGGTCGAGGGAGAGGCTTTCGGCGGCGTCCGTCATGATGTCTCCTCCTCCCCTGCCTCCGGTGGCTCGCGCGCCAGCGGGCAGGCGGCGAGCGCCGCCATGACGCGCGCCACCGTCGCCTCCGGCGCGCCCTCGCCGCTGTCGACGACAAGGGCGGCCTGCGCATAGATGGGATAGCGCCGCTCGATCAGTTCGGCGAGGATCGCGCTTGCGTCGCCGCCTTTCAGCAGCGGCCGGTTGCTGCGCCGCGAGACGCGCTGCACCAGCACGTCGAGATCGGCGCGCAGCCACACCGAAACGCCGCGGCGGGCGATCAGGGCGCGCGTGCCTGGGTCGATAAAGGCGCCGCCGCCGGTTGCCAGGACATGCACCGGCTGCGCCAAAAGCCGGGCGATCACCCGCCTCTCGCCATCGCGAAACACCCGCTCGCCGCGGTTGCGGAAGATCTCCTCGACGGTCTCGCCGGCGGCGGCCTCGATCTCGTTGTCCGAATCGCAGAACGGCAGGCCGAGCCGCGCCGCCAGCCGTCGGCCGATATTGGTCTTGCCGGCGCCCATCAGGCCGACGAGGACGATCGTGCGGCAAGGAGCAAAGCCCAGCGCACCCGCGATCTGTCCTTCCGTCGCGACCTTGTGGGCCTGCACGTCCGCGCCCTCCGTCGCCGCCGCTCTTTTCCGCCTCGCGCCGGAGCGGTAGTAGCATATCGTAGCGCCCGGCCGTCAATCGGCGCCGGACGGACAAACGCAGGTCGCGCTATGGGAAGGCTCGCCGTGGTCTTGGTTGTGGTGGTTGCGCTGGCGGGGCTCGGCGGCGGGCTGTTCCTCGCCTTCTGGCAGCCGCCGGTCCCCGCCGCCCCGGTCGAGAAGGTGTTGTCCGATGGCCGCTTCCCGAAGTGACGGGCGGCGCCGGCGCCGCCGGCTCGCCGGGCTTGCCGCGGCGGGGTTTGCCTTGCTGTCGCCGGCTGCCCTTTCCGCGCAGAACCTCGGGCCGCCGATCCCGCTCTTCCCGGAGGCGCCGCGGGCGCCCGGCGGGGCGATCACCGGCGAACCCCTGGCGCCGCCGGCGGCCGGCTGGAGCGGCGACACGACCCCGCCGGGCAAGCCGCTGCCCGCCGATTTCTGGCACGGCACGCCGCGGGCGCTTGCCGACATCCTGTTGTCGCGCCTGCCGACGACGCCGTCGCCGGCGCTGCAGACGCTCGAACGGCGCGTGCTGTTGTCGCAGGGGACCGCGCCCGAAGGCGCCGACGCGCAGGGGCTCGACCTGCCGATGTTGCGCGCCAAGGCGCTGTTGCGTCTCGGCGAGGTGGAGGCCGCCCGCACGGTCATCGAGGCCCTTCCCGAAAAGGAGCGCGGCGCGACCTGGCCGCTATACGTCGAAGTGGTGGCGATCGCCGGCAAGCTCGACCGCGCCTGCCAAACCGTGCGCGACCGGATCCACCTCGATCAGGGCGTGTTCTGGCAACGCGCGCTGATCGGTTGCCAGGGACTGCAGGGCAAGCTCGGGCAGGCGAGCCTCGGGTTGCAAATTCTGGCCGAGGAGAAGGCGCCGCGCGACGATGGGCTGGCGATCGCCGTCAATGCGCTCGCCGGCCGGCCGGCGCCCGAGGCGATCGATCACATCGCGCAGCCCGACCCGCTCGCCTTGCGGCTTCTGGTCGCGGCGCACCGGCAGCTGAGCTCGAATTTGATCCGCGGCCTGCGCCCGGAGCTGGCGCTGGCCGTCGCGCTCGACCAGAAGGCTCCCTCCGGCACCCGGCTCGCCGCGGCCGAGCGGGCGGCGCGGTTCGGCGCGCTGCCGCCGCACCGGCTCGCCGCTCTCTACAAGGAGCTGGCCGAGTCCGCCGGGTCGCAATCCGGCCCGGCGGTGGCGCATGCCAGGCAGTTCGCGGCGATTGAACGCGGTCCGGCCCCCGCCGATCGGCTGTCGCGCGCCCTCGCCTTCGCCGACCAGTTCGGCCGCGTCGGCGGGCCCGGGCTTGCCGCCCGGCTGGTGGCGCCGCAGCTGCGCGCCATCGCCCCGGATCCGACCCTTGCCGGCTCGGCGCTGGCCGCGGCTCGGCTGCTGATCGCGGCGGGCCACGCGGCGCGGGCGCGACGCTGGACCGAGCTGGTCCCGGCGCCCGAGAGAGGGGCCCTGTCGCTGCTGCTGCATCTCGCCGCGGGGCCGGACGCCACCGACGCGCAGCCCGCGAACCCCGCGGAGATGGCGCACAGCGTGCTGTCATTGGCGCTTTTCGCCGCGCTCGGCGAAAAGGTCGCGCCCGCCGCCTGGGTCGGGTTGCCGCCGCCGGCATGGACGGCGGCCGGGCGGCCGGCGGCGCCCGCGGTATCCTGGCTCGACCTCTCCGAAGCGGGGCACGCGGGACGGGTCGGCGAGACGGCGCTCGCCGCGATCCTCGTCGCGGCGTCGAGCGGCACGCTGTCGACCGACCCGGTCGTTCTGCATGCCGCAGTCGCGAGCCTTAGACGGGTCGGGCTCGACGGCGACGCGCGGCGCCTCGCGCTCGAAGCCGCTCTTGCCGCGAGCCTCTAAGACGCCGCCGCCGGCGGTGACGGCGGTGACGCATCTCGAGGCGTTTCTCGAGATGCTGGCGGCCGAGCGCGGCGCCGCGCCGCTGACCCTTGCCGCCTACCGCAACGACCTGTTCGATCTGGCGCGTTTTCTCGCGGCCCGCGGCGGCGAACCCGCCTTTGCCGAAGCCGCCCAATTGCACGCCTACCTCGCCGCCGGGAGCGCCAGGAGCCTCTCGCCGCGCAGCCTCGCGCGGCGGCTTTCGGCGATGCGGCAGTTCTACAAATTCCTCGTCGTCGATGGTCTGCGCGCGGATGATCCGAGCGCCGGCCTCGACACCCCGCGGCTCGGGCGTCCGCTGCCGAAAATCCTGTCGGAGAGCGAGGTCGCCTCGTTGATCGAGGCGACCGCGACCCTCGCCGGCGAGGACGGTATCCGGCTGCGCTGCCTCGTCGAGCTCTTTTATGCGACCGGGATGCGGGTTTCCGAGCTGATCGGCCTGCCACTCGCCGCGGCGCGGCGCGATCCGCGCTTCCTCTTGGTCCGCGGCAAGGGCGGCAAGGAGCGCATCGTGCCGCTGTCGGAGCCCGGCCGGGCCGCGCTTGCCGCCTATCTCGCCTGCCGCGACCGGTTTCTGTTGGGCGCCGCGCCGTCGCGCTGGCTCTTTCCGTCGCGCGGCAAGAGCGGCCATTTGACCCGGCAGCGCTGCGGCCGGTTGTTGAAGGAGCTGGCGATCGCCGCCGGCCTCGACCCGGCGCGCCTGTCGCCACATGTATTGCGCCACGCCTTCGCGAGTCATCTGGTTGACCACGGCGCCGATCTGCGCAGCGTCCAGCAGATGCTCGGCCACGCGGCGATCGCGACGACCGAGATCTATACCCATGTTCAGGCGGGGCGCCTAAAAAAGCTCGTCGAAAGCGGCCATCCGTTGGCGCGGCGGAAGTAAGCGATGCGGCATTTTCTCGATTTCGAACGGCCGATCGCGGAGCTCGAAGGCAAGATCGAGGAGCTGCGCCACCTGTCGACGGCGAGCCAGCTCAACATCGCCGACGAGGTCGGCCGGCTGGAAGGCCAGGCCGGGCGGCTGTTGCGGCAGACCTATGCACGGCTCTCGGCGTGGCAGAAGGTGCAGGTGGCGCGCCATCCCGAGCGGCCGCATTGCCTCGATTACGTGAAGGGGCTCGTCACCGATTTCGTGCCGCTCGCCGGCGACCGCGCCTTTGCCGAGGACAAGGCGGTCGTCGGCGGCCTCGGGCGGTTCCGCGGCCAGAGTGTCGTCGTCATCGGCACCGAGAAGGGCGGCGACACCGAGGCGCGGGTCGAGCGCAATTTCGGCATGGCGCGGCCGGAAGGTTATCGCAAGGCGCGGCGCCTCTTCCGCCTCGCCGATCGTTTCGGGCTGCCGGTGCTGACCTTCGTCGATACCGCCGGCGCCTACCCGGGGATCGACGCCGAGGCGCGCGGCCAGGCCGAGGCGATCGCCCGCGCGATCGAAGCCTCGCTCGACCTCAAGGTGCCGTTCGTCGCCGCCATCATCGGCGAGGGCGGCTCGGGCGGCGCCATCGCGCTCGCCGCCGGCAACACGGTGCTGATGCTCGAGCACGCGATCTATTCGGTGATCTCGCCCGAGGGCTGCGCCTCGATCCTGTGGCGCAACCGGGAAGCCGCGGCCGAGGCGGCCGACGCGTTGCGCCTGACCGCCCAAGATCTCTCGCGCCTCGGCGTCGTCGACCGGATCGTGCCCGAGCCCTTGGGCGGGGCGCACCGGCAGCCGGCCGAGGCCGTCGAGCGATTGGGCGAGGCGCTCGATGAGGCGCTGCGGCCACTCCTCGGGGTCGACGGCGCGAGCCTGCGCGAGCGGCGGCGGCAGAAGTTTCTGGCGATGGGCCGGCGCGGGCTCTGATCCCGCCCGGCGCCTTGCCGGCCGGTCATTGACGCGGCTCGGCGCGCCCCCACATCTAGCGCGGCGTGCCGAGCCGGAGCGCGGCGATCGGCGGGCGCCGATGCCCTTGCTCGAAAAAGGCATCCTTGCTTCCCGTGCTGGATGACGGCGATGATACCCCAGGAAAAAGACCTGATCACGACCCTGCTCGAGCGGCTCAAGGGGGCCGCGGGCCAACCGAAAGATCCGGAAGCCGAGGCGCTGATCCGGCAGGCGATGAGCGAGCAGCCGGACGCTCCCTATTTCCTCGTGCAGACCGTGCTGATCCAGGACATCAGCCTGCACAACGCGCAGAACCGGATCGCCGAACTCGAAAAAGGGCTCGCCGAGGCACAAGCGGCAAAGCCGGCGACGAGCTTCTTGGGCGGCCTTTTCGGCCGCGGCGAGCCGGCCGCGCCGCCCGCCTCGGGCAGCGTACCCTCGGCCGGCCCGTGGACGCGCGCGCCGCAACCGCAGCCGACAGCGCCGGCCGCCTTCGCGCAACCGGGCTCTGGCCAGCCGGGCTCTGGCCAGCCGATGGGCGGCGGCATGGGCAGCCTCTTCGGCGGCGGCGCCGGCGGCGGCGGCTTTCTGCGCCAGGCGGCGACGACGGCGGCCGGGATCGCCGGCGGCGCGCTGCTCTTTCAAGGCATCGAATCGCTGTTCGGCCGCGGCATGGGCGGCGGCGGCTTTTTCGGCGGCCAGGGCTACACGCCAGGCCTCGGCGAGACCGTGGTCAACAATTACTACGGCGGCGACCCGGGCAGTGACCCGGGCGGCGCCGACTATGCGGGCGGCGGTTTCGACCCCGGAACCGGTCAGGATTCCGGCCAGGACTTCGATCCCGGCCAGGACGACGGATCGGATTTAGGCGGCGGCGATTTCAGCGGCGGCGATTCGACCTGCTGAAGTTGGCCCGCCGCCGGGCGGCCTCAGCCCTTCAGGCACCGGGCGAAAAACTGGGTGATGTCCGACCACAGCACGAAGGCGGGGGCTTCGCGCCAGTTCGGCCGATAGTCCGCGAGGAACGCGTGGCCGGCCCCGGCATAGACCTTGACGCTCGCCTCTTTCCCGGCGCGCGCGGCGCGCGATCGCAATTCCTCCGATTCGGCGACCGTCGGGTTCTGGTCCTCCTCGCCGAAAGCCGCGAAGAGCGGGCAGGCGAGCCGATCGACCAGCGTCATGACCGGGGTCGGCCGCGCCGGCGTCGTGACCGCGTCCGGGGTCGCCCGGCTGATGAAGCCGCCCCAGCAATCGGCGGCGGCGTCCACCTGCATGCTGCTGCACGCGAATAAGAGCGTCTGCCGCCCGCCCGAGCAGAAGCCGATGCAGCCGACCTTCTGGGTCGCCGCGGCGAGACCTCGCAGATGCGCGGCGGCGGCTTCGAGGTCCTGCACCGCCTGCGCGTCGGAGAGCCCGAACATGATCGGCCACACCGTGTCCATATTGTTCGGGTCGGGCGCGCCGCCGCGGCAGTAAAGATCGGGCGCCAGCGCGTTGTAGCCGAGGTTGGCGAAGCGGCGGGCGATGTCGCGGATGTGCTCGACGAGACCGAAGGCCTCGTGGATGACGACGAGGCCGGGATATCGGCCAGCCGCGCGCGGCCGCGCCAGATAGCCGCGGATCGTGTCGCTGCCGCTTTTGAAGCTGATCGCCTCGGCTTGCACCCGACTGGGATCGGTGACTGCGCCCGGGACATTCGCCATCGGAGCCTCCCTCGCTGAGGGGCACGAAGATATCATCCCCACGCCGGGCCGGTGAAGCATCCGATCCGGTTGCGCGGCCGCGGCGTCCTGTGCGATGGTTCGCCGCCGATCTCGGCGCGGCACTGGGGGAAGAGCGTCGGCGGGGGGCGATGAGGGGCCGGCTGAAGACGGGGCTGTTGCTGCTTGCTCTGTTGCCTTCGGCGGGGCCGCTCGGGGCGCTGTCGCCGGCCGTGGCCCAGAAACCGTCGGCGCTGGCGGTGCCTACCGCCGGGCCGCTGTCGACGGGCACCGGCCCCGACGCGGGGGGCGGCGGCTTCCAGATGCCGGCCGTGCCGGTGCCGATCGCGCATTTCCAATCTCCCGCCGGCAGGAACGAGGGGGGCGCGCCGCAGCCCGCAGCCGCCGCGGCCGTCGCGGCGCCCACACCGGGCGCCGTCTCGGGAACGCTGCCGAACCCGCTGTCGAGCCAGAACGCGCCGCCGACCGGCGGCGCCCCGCCGCTGCCGGGCACTCCGAACCCGCAGGCCCCGCCGCCGGTCAGCGCGGCGCTGCCGTACGGGGCGCAGCTCTTTGTCAACCCGCCGATATTGTTCGGTCCGATCGCCCTCAACCGCGACTATATCGTCGCGCCGGGCGATCAGATCGTCGTCCATATCTGGGGCGCCTACGCCTATAACGGCGTGCAGGGGGTCGATCCGGCAGGCGACATCTTCATCCCGCAGGTCGGCCCGATTCGCGTCGCCGGCGTCAACAACGGCGCACTGCAATCCGTCGTCGAGCACGCCGTCAAAGAGGTGTTCACGCAAAACGTCAACGTCTATTCGAGCCTGTTGAGCAAGCAGCCGGTCGCGGTCTATGTGACGGGAGCGGTCAAGAACCCCGGACGCTACTCCGGAGACCGCCTCGATTCGCCGCTGCAATATATCGCCCAGGCGGGCGGCATCGAGCAGCAGAGCGGGTCCTATCGCGACATCCGCGTCATTCGCGACGGCAAGACGCTCGGCCAAATCGACCTCTACGCCTTTCTGCGGGGCGTGCCGTTGCCGAAGATCGAATTCGAGGTCAACGACACGATCGCGGTCGGTTATCAGAGGCCGACCGTGACGGCGCTGGGCGACGTGCAGAACAGCTACCGCTTCGAGCTCGATCGCGGCGGCTTCACCGGCGCCCAGCTCGTCGCCCTCGCCCGTCCGAATCCGAACGTGTCCGACGTGTCGATCCAGGGGATCCGCAACGGCGCGCCCTACGACGCCTACGTGCCGCTCGCGCAGTTCGAGGAGATGCGCCTCGCCAAGGGTGACACCTACAACTTCGCCTCGGACTACGTGAGCCAAATGATCTTCGTCAACGTCACGGGGCAGTCGGCGGGGCCGTCCTCGCTCGTCGTGCCGCGCGGGGCGACGCTCGAAGACGTGCTGAAGCTGATCGAGGTCGATCCGAAAGTCGCCGACTTGCAGGCGATTTATCTGCGCCGGCAGAGCGTCGCCGTGACCGAGCAGCAGGCGTTGCAAGAGTCGCTCGCGGCGCTGCGCCGGGCGCTCTTGACGGCCCGCTCGGTCAGCACCAGCGACGCCACCATCCATACCGAGGAGGCGGCGATGGTCGACGCCTTTATGCAGCGGGTGCAGCAGTTCACGCCGCAAGGCCGCATCGTGCTGGCCGGCTCGCCCGCCGCGCGCAATCTCATCTTCGAGCCCAACGACGAGATCGTGATCCCCGCCAAATCCGCCGTTGTGTCGATCAATGGCGAGGTCAGGATCCCGCAAACCGTGATCTGGAGCCCCGGACGCACGGTCGAGCAATACGTCGCCCTGGCCGGCGGCTACACCGAGCGCGCGGATTCCTCGGACACCCTGCTCATCCATGCGAGCGGCGCAGTTGCGAAGGCCGGCGCCGCGGAGCCGATCAGTCCGGGCGACCAGATCATGGTGATGCCGGAAGCCGGCGCGCACGCCTTTGCGATATTCCAGGACATCTTCTCGATCATTCGGGCGATCGAGAGCCAGGTCGCGATCGCCTCCGGCGTCACCCTGCGGGTTACCCAATGAGGTTAGGGCGCGGCGCGGTCCTCCTCGTCGCGGCCCTGACGGGTTGCACGCTGCTGCACCCGCACGCGCCGCCGGCCGCGGTGCGAGGGGCCGCCGTCCCGGCCGCCGCCCCCGTCGAGCGGAACCGGCAGCCGCCGGGCCTTCTCGAATTCGTCGCCAACGCCGCCCCCGGCCAGTCGCGCACCTTCGAGGATCCCGCCGCCGGCGCGGTGCGCGTGACGGCGGGGCGCGAATACTACTCCGCGGCCGCGCTCTTGTGCCGGCACTTCACCCTCGCCCCGCTCGGCGGTGCGGCGGCGCGCGCCACCGAGACGCGGGCCGTCTGCCGCGAGAGCGACGGCTGGCAGCTCGATCCGATCGGCGCGACCGGTGCGGTTCGCTTCAGCCCATGAGCGGGCTGGGACGACGCAGCGGCGGGCCGCCATGCGGGTACGGATCGGGAACTCGCCGGAATTTCCCGCCGGCAGCTTCGTTGTGGCGAGGGGAAACGTTTCGCCCATCTATATTGTCCGTTCGCGTGTTTCGCCGATCGCCGGGGATGCTTTCAGAGCTATGAACATATTTTTAACTCAATCCGTGCGATTGTCGCCTCTCAAGTGGGTCGTATCGGAAGTATTATGCCAATGATTTCGCTTGACAAAAAAAGGGCGATCCCGCCTTATGACTTCATCTCTGAAGCGTGGGAGTGGTCGGCAGTCCGTCGGAAAGCCGATACCGTCGCAAAACGGGCGGGCGAACTCGTCAACGGAGGCAGTCATGGTGCGGCTCGGCGGCGAGAGCAAGTGGGTTCGCCCGACAACTTTTGGGTAATGCGCAGTACGTTTCAGGTCACGCATCGAGACGGCCCCCAATGATCCCCGCTCCCATAACGCCGGAACCCGCCGCGCGCGGTCCCCGCTTCGGGGGACGGCGCTTGCCGTTGCGCGTCGACAAGGCGGGGGCGTGGCTGAGCGAAGTCGGCGAGACCCTGCGCTTCAACGTTTGGCCGCTTCTGCGCTCGCAGTGGAGTGGCCTGGGCCTGTGCCGCCGCGCGGGACCGGTGCATCCGGTCGGGCGGGGGGTTGTCGTCGTCGGCCCCTATTACGGAAACGAGAGGCTGTTGCAGCCGTTTCTCGACCATCACCGGCGGCTCGGGGTCGATCAGTTCGTATTCCTGGACCTGTCGGTCGAAGGCGGTCTCGCAGCCGTTCTCGCCGAGGAGAGCGATTGTGCCGTGTGGCGGCCGCGCGGCGAGCCCGACCCGAGGCGGACGATCTACTGGCTCAATTATCTGCGGCGGCATTACGGAACGGGACGCTGGTGCCTGTCGCTCGAGCCCAACGAGCTATTCGTCTATTGCCGCTCCGAATGCCGGCAGCTGCGCGACCTGACCGATTTTCTCGACGCCGAGCGGCGCAATCACCTTTACGCCCTGGTCGTCGAGATGTATGGCGATCGCCCCGCCTCGACGCTGAGCCTCAGACCCGGCGAACATCCGCTTGCGGCATTGCCGTATTTCGATGCGCTCGGCTATGCGACGACCGGGCCGCACCGCTATCGCAACGTCGTCGTGCGCGGCGGCGTGCAGCGCCGCACTCTCTATTGGGACATGCCGCGCCGCAGCCCGGCGCTCAACCGGATTCCGCTTGTCAAATGGCGTTGGAACTACCTCTATGTCGCCGGCACGCGGCTGTTGATGCCGCGCCGCCTCAATACCTCGCATTCGCCGTGGCATTCGAGCCCGACCGCCTGTCTGTTGGGCCTTGCGCTGCTGGACGGCGATGCCACCCTCGCCCGTGCGGCGATGGCGGAGGCCGGGCAGATCGCCCGCGGCGGCACCGCGGCGTATCCGGGCATCGCGGCATTGCGCCGCTATCAGCTGAAGGAGGATGTCAGTCGCCGCTTCACCGGCAGCGCCGCGCTCGTCGAATGCGGCCTCTTGAACCCCGGGCAATGGTTTTAGGGGGATGGCGGTGAAGCTCGCCTTCGCGATTGTGGCGCACGGCAATGCGCGAGTCGTCGAACGGCTCGTCGACATCCTCATTGCCGAAGGCCATCAGGTGGCGCTGCATTACGACCTGAAGTCGCCGCCCACCGGGTACCAGCATCTGTTGCGCAGTTTTGCCGGCTCCCCTGCGGTGCGGTTCGCGCGGCGCGTCAAAGTCGGCTGGGGCCAATGGTCGATCGTCGAGGCGACGCTGAACTGTCTCGAAGAGATTGCCGCCGCCGGATGGGAGCCCGACTACGTCTATTACCTGAGCGGCATGGATTATCCGATCCGCTCCTCCGCCGACCTCCTTGCCTTCCTCGAGCGCAACAAGGGCAAGGAGTTCATCGAGAGCGTGCCGGCCGAAAAAGTTCGCTGGGTCAGGACCGGCCCGCAGCAGGAGCGCTATCAATACCGCTTCCCGTTCAACTGGCGAGAGCAGCGGCGCCGCTCCGAGTGGTTCTGGAAGCTGCAGAAGGGGCTCGGCTGGAAGCGCAGGTTCGTGCGCGGAATGACCCCGCATATCGGCTCGCAATGGTGGGTGCTGAGTTGGCCGACCCTCAAACAGGTCATGGCGCTGGCGCGTGAGCGGGACATCAAGCGCTTCTTCCGCACGACGCTCGTCCCCGACGAGTTGTTTTTCCAAACGCTCGTGCGGCAGTTGGTTCCGGCGGAACGGATCGTCAGCCGCACGCTGACTCTCTATCAGTTCTCCGATTACGGCATACCGGTCGTGTATTACATCGACCATCTCGACTACCTGTTGCGACAGCCCTTCTTCATGGCCCGCAAGATCTCGCAGCACCAGATGGCGTTGCGCGATGCGCTCGACGAATGCTGGCGCGGCGGGCGCTCGACCGCGCCGTTGGGGGAAGTGACGGTTGGTGCGATCAGCCGCGATTACGAGGACTTTCGCAGAACGCACCGTGACGGGGTGCCGGGATTGCCGGTGGTCGGGCGCGCGCCGCGGCGCCGCCAGGGGCCGCTCGAACGGCTCCAGAGCCCCTATGTCGCGGTGCTCGGCAGCAGCGCCGCCGAGTTGCGCTTCGTCCACAAGGCGCTGGCGCGGCGTCCGGAGCTCTTATGCCACGGGCAGCTCTTCCACCCGCGGCGGATCGAGTTCGCCGACGGGCGGGCCACGATGGCCGGCTATCGCGCCGAGGCGGTCAAGCTGCGCAATTTCTCGCCCAGCAGCTTCCTCGCCGACATCGTGCGCTCAGAAGGGGAGCGACTTACCAGCTTTCTCTTGCTGTGGGGGCAGGGCGGGCATATCCCGGAGTTGATCTTCGAGCGCGCGAACGCGCGAATTATCATCCTGCGCGGCGACCCGCTGGTTGCGTTCAGCGAGGAAATCCTCGGCCGCGAGCTGTTGCTCGACGAGCCCTATGACACGACGGCGCTGGCGGCGGTACCGCCAAGCGTGTTCGCACATCGCTACCGCCAGTTCTTGAACGATTTCCGCAAGCACACCCGGCGGCTGGCCAACAAGGCGCGACGCGCGGCCGGCGTCAAGCCGCGGGGCTGGATATCGGAACTCGATGTCGTCGGCCGCCTCAACTCTTTTCCCGCCGAGGAACTCCTCCTGCCGCGGCCGCGGCCGGGCAGCTCGGCCGAACTCGCGCGGCTGCGCTGGCATGGCAGGCCGACGCGGCTCGAAGCCTGGCTCGGTGAAGATCTGGCACTCGGCCTGACCGCGATCGCGGCCGCCGGCTCGCCGGCAACGGCGCCCGCCTTGGCCGGGTCGGGCGAGAGTGAGCTGATACGCGAGCTGCGCGAAATCGAGGCGCGCCGGGAGCTGATGATCGAGCGGCTGGTCGCCGGCGACATCAGGCACTCCGAACTCGCCCGCCGCGCGGCCGAGGCGCGCGCCGTTCTCGCCGGCAACTGAGGCGCTACATCCCGGCGTGGTCGCGGAAGGCGGCGGCGATCAGGCTGCCGATCCCGAACAAGACGAGCGAGGCGGCAAAGACCGTCAGCGTGTAGAGGATCGGGACCGTGAGGCTCGCCTTGTCGGGAAGATAGGGCGGCGCGAAATCGACCAGATAGCTCTGCTGCCGCGCCGCGTCGGCCCGCGCCACTTCCAGCCCCTGCTGCGCCGCCTGATAGGCGTTCTTGGCGAATTCCTCGTTGACCTGCAGTCGCGAGTATTCTTCCAAAATCTTCGAGTAGGGGATGCCGCCGCCATTGTTGGCCAACTGTTGCCGCTGTTCCTTCAATTGCTTTTCGAGGGCGGCGATCTTGAATTTGATGGTCGCGACCTGCGGTGAATTGGGGCTCATATAGGAGAGCGTATCGCTCAATTGCGTTCGCGCCGCGCTCAAATCTGATTGCAGCTTGCCGACGATGCCGGTGAATTGGTTCGCCGAGGCCGGCGGGTTGATGTCGGTGTGGGCGTTTTGGAAACTCGTCAGCGCCAGCCGCGCCTTGCGCAGCCGCTCCTCCTGTCGCGTCAGCTCGTCCTGCGCATATTTGACCTCGTTCTGCCGCGCGCGCGCGGTAAGGTCGTTGATCATCCGATCGGAGGCCTTGACGATCGCCTGCGACAGCTCGAGCGTGAATTTCGGGTCGAAGGCCTCGACATCCACGGTCAAATAACCACCGAGGGAATACGAGGCCGATACGTACCAATTATAATAAAATAAAAATTTCTCAAAACTTGCATTTTTATTCATCCGGGATAGGTAGTCTACCTTAGAGCCACTGTAATAATCTCGTAAGTGGAGTTCAGCATCCAATTTCTTCAAGAGTGCAGGAGATTGAATATATTGGTAAAGAATGACGCCGAAATCGACGACATTATTCTGAGAGCTGCCGAAAAGCGCCTGAACGAGGCCGGTCGATAGCTTCTGCGGCGCCTGATAGGTGTCATAGGTGAGCTGGAATTCGGAGGTGTAGCGCGGCGCTGCGACAAAAATCATGTAGAGCGCCGTCAACAGCGTCGGAAGCCCGACACAGAGCCCGAACCGCAACCAGAAGCGCCGCTTGCGGTCGCGGCGCATGGTCAAGAGAACGTCCAATTGCTCGCCGGGCTGCGGCCAAGGGGCGAGCGCCGTCGCGAAGGTTTGCGCCGGGGCGGGCGAGGGTGACGGCGTCGCCGGCAGGTTCCGTTCCGCCTGGCGCGCGAGACGCCGCTCCTTTCCGTCGCGCCGCGGCGGCCTCTCGGACGGCGACGGCGCGGCCGGTCCCGGCGCCGGTAACTCGGATGCCGGCGGCCTGGGCTGCGCGCCGGCCTCGCGTGCGAAGCGGCCGCGTTTGCGTCTCGGGCGCTCGGGGAGCACGGCCGGCGCGCCGAGCCTGTCGTTATCCTCGCTCATAAAATCGGGTCGCCTCCTCGATGCGGGCGAAAGGATGCAGTGTCTGGTCGTGGATGACGACGGCGCAGTCCGCCAGCTGGCGGGCAAGGCGCGCCCGGTCGGTCGCGAAGATCACGCCGGCGCCGCGTCGCGCGACCGCCGCGAGCGTCCGCTCCGCGAGCTCGGGTGGCAGGATGTCGATATCGTCGACGAGATAGCAATCGAACGCGAAGGCGGTGGCGAGGGCCGCCTCCATCCCCCGGCGCTCGCGCATCGTCAGCGCTCCGACGCGGCGATCCAACACCGCGGCGAGCGGACAGAACCGGTCCATCGCCTGCATCAGGCAGACCTCGTCGACGACGAACCGTCTCGCGTAGAAGCGGATGTTTTCGAGCACGCTCAGATCGCGATGGAAGATGCGGTCCGAATTGACGACCGGCGACAGGCCGACCGGGGCGATGACGCGGCCGGCATCGGGCTTCTCGGTGCCCGCCAAGAGTTGCAACAGGACCGTCTTGCCCTCGCTCTTGGCGCCGAGGACCGCCAGCCGGCGATCGGCCGGCAGGCTGATCGTCGTCGGGCGGAACACCACGGTGGGGGCGCGCCCCTTCTCGGCGAAGCTCTTGGCGACGGCGATGAGGCCGATCAGCCGCGAATTCGATTGACTGCCCATTTGTCCAGCATCAGCCCGGCAATGATCAACACGGCGGCCATCAGCGTCGGATACCAGAGCGCTACGAGCGCAATCGGGTAACCCGGAAAGAGCGCGTGCCGCGTCAGCTCCGAGATATGCAGCAACGGGTTCCACCACACGTAAGGGGCGAGCCCGTGGCGTCCCTCGGCTATCGAGAAGTAGTGACCTGACGTCACATACAAAATCCACAAGATATTTTTTCTTACTGTCTCCATCGAGGCAAACATGCGGCCGAGCGCTTTCAGTATCAGGCCGATGCCCAAGCCGATGAGGGTGGCGAGCGCGAAATACAAGACCAGTTCCGGCAGGTTGGGGATCGGTTCGGGCCGGCCGATCAGCTTGAGCAATACGACGCAGAACACGGCATACGACAGCATCGACAGAAATTCCCAGACCGTGCGGGCGACGGCCATATGCAGATCCGTCACTCCCGGAATTCCGGTCGCGTCTCTTGCCGAGTTGCTCGTGCCGCGCAGGACGTGCACCGCGGCGAACCAGGTCGTGAATGAGCCGATGATGAACAACTCGATCGGGATCTTCGACGGCATCGGTTTTTTTAATGCAGTAAACATAATATAGTGTAAGACAATCACGAGAGTTGGTCGGAGATACTCCAGAAAAAAACCGAAGCTGGTCTCTCGGTAATGTAATCTAAGCTGCCTAAGAATGAGCGCTCGCATCAGAAATATCTGATCGAGAAAATCATTGTCGGCGTAAAGCGGAACCAGGCTGATCGCCAGAGCGCCTGCTCGCGGGTCTGCGGAAAAGCCGCCGGCGGCTTGCGCGCCCCAGCCCGGCTCATTGCCCGCCGAAGCTCGGTCGTCGGCCGCTTCTTCGGCGACCTCGGGCACGGGCTCGAGCAGGGGCGGCCGGCGTAGCGCCGCGCTCGATCCCGCCTCGGCCAACTCGCGGTCGAGCGTGCGCAATTCGACCCAATCCGGACGGCGCTCGCGCAGTTGGCGCAGGATCGCCCGCGCCTCCGCGAAATTGCCGTCGACGATATGCAGTTCGGCGACGACCAGGGCGGCGGAATCGCAGCCGGGATCGACCGCGAGCGCCAGTTGCGCCATCTTGCCGGCGCCCCGCAGCCGCGAGCGGCGCAGCAGCACCCTCGCCAGCATCGCGCGCGCGCTCGCCGCCTGTGGCCGCGCCTCGACGGCGTCTTTCAGATGCGCCTGCGCGCGGCCGAGCTTGCCGCGCGCGAGCGCGAGCCGCGCCAGCATCAAATGGGCGCGGAAGAGGCTACGGTCTCGCGCGGCGGCGCGCCGGCAGGCCGCTTCGGCGGCTGGCTCGTTCCCGGCCGAAAGCAGCGCGCGGCCGAGCGAGAATTCCGCCGCCGCCTCGCGCGGGGCGGCGGCTGTCCAGCCGCGAAACGCCTCGGCCGCTTCGGCGAAGCGCCGCCGGCAGGCAAGCGCGACGCCAAGCAGCCGATGCGCTTCGGGCGAGCCCGGTTCGAGCCTGAGCGCTGCTGCCGCCGCTTCCCCGGCTGCTTCAGGTTGCGCCAGATGCAGCAACGCCTCGCCATAGCGCAACTGGGCGGCGGCGAGATCGGGCTGCCGACCGACGAGGCGGCGCATGACCGCGGCCGCCCGCCGCCAGCGGCCGACCCGCGCATAAGCCAGGCCGAGCTGGTAGAGGGCGGCATCGCCGTCGCCGCCTGCGGGCGGTGCGGGGGGCGGATCCTCAGGCGTCATCGCGCGATCCTGCGGGGGCGTGGCTGGCCGCGGTCAAGCCCGGGCGCGGCGACCGGCGCCGCGCCGGCTTTCCCGGCACATCGGGGAAGCCGCCGAACAAAGGCCGAAGCCGGTGCGACAGTCAGGGCGAGGAAGCGCTCTCGGCCCCATCCGATGCCGCAGCCGCCTCGGCCGCCGCGGCGCGGCCTTTGACCTTTTCCGCCTTCTCGGGGCGGTGCACGCGGACCAACTCAAACCCGATGATCGCCCCGAGCAGCCGGCGCCAGGTGCGCTCGTTCAGGCGGTTCGGAAATTGCGGGTTGCGCAGCAGCTGGCGCGGCGGCGCAGCCGGCAAGCCGGCGCGCGGCTTGCGCGATCTTACCGTGCAATTGAGGCGCGGAATGCCCTCCTCGCGCGGCACGACCCTCAGGGTATACTCGTTTGTCTGGGTGTAGAGGCGGATCGTCACATCATTGGGATCGGAATCGTCGAACTCGACATTTTCGTCCCAACTGGCGGATTTGAGGTCCCGCTCGAACCAACCTTTGAGGTCTTCGATCGTAGCCATAACGGCTATTCTCCTCAAGTAACATCGTCGCCCTCATAACAGCGACGATCGAGAGGTAACATAAGTACAAGACGAAGTCAAGTTTGCCGCCGGCGGCCGACGAAAACCCCGAGCACCGGCCCGAGCAGCCGATGACTGCGGCTAGCGGCGAGGCTGAAAGAGCGGCGTCGGCTGCCTCGGCGGGGTTGACATGGGCGGCCGGTGACGGTAGATTTTCTGCTTTCAGGGAAGGAATGTACATTGTCGAAAGAAGCGTCTTCTTGCGACTACGCAGGCAATTTGGTCGGTAATACCTGCGATTACCGACGAGATACTTTAAGTGGCGCCGCCATTCCGGCTCGCGGCCACGCCCCCCGCCGCTCAGGCAGGCGAGTGGCGGCCAACGCGGCACGAGGCGCGATCCTCGGGGCGGCCGCCCTCATGCTGGCCACGGCCGCCGATGCGCGCAGCTTCGGCAATGACGTGTACGCGATCGGCCCCGGCCAATTGCCGCCCCGCGGCCGGGTCGTCAGCGTCGACATCGCCGAGCACGCCTACACGGTCGTCACCTGCATTGGCGGCTGGTCGCAGAACTGGGACACGACAAACAATCAGCTGCAAAGGATGCCGGGCATCGGCGTCTATGACGAAGGCCCGCCGGGCGCGGCGCTGCATCAGCGGATCTGCCCGACCGTACAGCCGGGCGACACGACGGATGCGAGCGGTCACCCGCACCGCGGGCTCAATCCGCAAACATTCTTGCTTACCCCGATCGCGACGACGATCCAGGCGGGCGACGTGATCGCGGTCGAGGTCGATATCACCGGCATCGGCGTCATCATCGGCGGCGGCGAGTTGTGGAACAAGGCGGTCGGCACACCGACGCCATGATTTGGCCGGACACCGGCGCCGCGCCGGCGCTTTCGAGGATCGCTTTTGCCGGCCGCCCGCCGCCCTAGGCGGCGCTCGACAGGTCCGCGCCGAGCCCGCCCGGCGGCGGCTCGTACCCGACCGCGCGCACCGCCGCGACGACCGCCGCAAGGTTGGGCACATAGCGGGCAACCGACGGGGTGTTCTGCCCGCGGTTGAAGATCTTTTCCTCGATGATCGGCCGATGCTCCTCGACCGCCTTGGCCGTGAAGCCGAGAAAATCGAGCACCTCGTGGAGCCGGGCGAGCCGCGCCTCGCGTTCGCCGTGATAGATGTCCTCGTGATAGATGACGTGATGCGGAACGCGGAATTCCTCGACGAACCGAAGGATTTCGTCGCTGCGCTTGCGGGAGCTCAAAATTCGGGCGACGGCCTCGTCGACCGGGATCGGCGGCAACTTGCGCTTGCCGCTGCGCACGCGCTCGAAGACGTCGTTGGCCCGCTCCGGATGCCAGCCGCCGGTCGCTTCTGCGACGAACTGAGAGACGACGCGAGCGAGTTCGTCGCGACGCTTCAGGAATATATGGCGATATTCGGTTTCGGCCGCCGCCTCCATCAAGTTCCGATTGAATTCCGAGCTGAACATCTGGTAGCAATGCTTGATGACGTAGCGCTGTGCAAAGATGTCCGCCACCGCCGCGGCAAAGGCGGCCTTGTCGCGGTTCTTGCGCCAGGCGATCGTCACATAGGCGAATTGCCGGGTGCGCGAGCGGCCCCAATTGAACGGCTCGGGTTCGGCGCTCTTGTGTTCCGACATGTCCATCAACAGGCGGATCAGCGAGGTTCCGCCGCTGCGGTGCATCGTCCAGATCAGGAAGGGGGAAGACATATCGAGGCGTTCCGGATGAATGCGGGCCGCGCAAGACGAATGCGCCAGCGCCGACCTTCATCAGAACGAATTTCATGTATAAAGTCAATGGTCGGCGCCGCGGCGGTCGGGTTGCGTTTCGAATGGACGCGGCCCGAACATCGAGGCACAGTAAAGTGCGCGACACGATGGCGAGCGCTGATGCGTTATGCGGCGGAAATGACGATGGGCTCGGCGAGTCGGCGAATTCTCCGGGCTCTGGTGTTCGCCGTTATTTGTGGCATCGCGGCGCCCCAGGTGACGGCGGCTCCGGCCTGCACCGCGCCCGTCGGGCCGCCGCTTGCCGCCGACAAGATCAAGGGCATCCGGACGAAATGGCTGTCTCTGCGGCCGGACGCGCGAAACTCCATCGAGCCCGATCTCGCCCATCTGCCGCTCAACGTATGGATGAAGGATCTCGAAGCGGTCGGCGTCAACCTCGCCGAAATCAATCTCGAGCCGCAACGCAAGCTGGCGCCGCGGCCGCACCTCTCGCCGGAGGCCCTGAAGCAGACGCTCGACGCCATCTATACGCCCCAAAATCGGCGTTCGGCGGAACAAAGCGAGCGGGTGTTGGCATTCGAAAACGACATTGCCCCGCACTGGGACTACACGCGCCAGCAGCGTGACGACATCCAGCTCGATTTTCTGCGCCGTCTCGAAGCGTTGCGCCGCAAGGGCGAGATCGCAGGCACGGCGCGCTTCATCATCCATCAACGGCTGTGGTTTCGCCAGGGCGACCGGCCGCGACAGGTCTTTATGCGCCAGCAGCGCACGCAGGAACTTGCCCAGGACATGGCGACGTTCATCCGCCGCGCCGACGCGGAATGCCTGGGACACTGGATCGCCGGCATTCGGCTCGGCGAGAATTCGAACACCGACATGAACGAGCTGCTGCCGGTGATCGTCAATATCGCCCGCGCGGTCAACGCGCAAACCGGCGGCTGGCTGAAAAGCCATCTCTACGTCGCCAATGGCGGCGGCTGGGGCGCCAATTACCGCGGCATAGCACACGTCGTCGGTCCCGACGGCCGGCCTTTCCCGTTCTTTCCGGCGATCGCCGCCGAGACCGGCGCATTCACCTTCGGCTACAAATTCATGCAGTTCCACCGCACGGCGCCCGGGATCAAGGGCCATATGGCAATCGCCACGTGTGCGCCTTCTCGCTATTGCAACGTCGGCTCCGTCGTCGATTGGAGAGAGTATCTCGGCCGGATCCTGGGCTTCGACGAACTCGTCTCCTACTTGAAGGCCAATCGCCGCGAATACCCGGCCGACGCGAACGTCGTGTTTGTCGGCGCCGCCGACGACGCGGTGACCGAAATGATGCAGCTCGGGCCCGGCAGCCGGCTCAGCGACGGGCCGGCGATGGCCGCGCTGAGACGGCTGTTCATCGATGCGGGGCAAGTCGCGACGAGCGGCAAGCTGTTCATGAACGGCTACAATACGGCCGCGAACTGGCGCCGACCCGTCGAGTTCAGTGGCGGCGGCGGTCCGGTCGATGTC
>DASYYD010000154.1:0-4090 GCA_035934195.1 Allostellaceae bacterium
CTCGGCGATGGTCATGCGGCGCGGCTGAGGAGAAGAGCAATGGCAATTCGCGCGGAATATCTCGGCATGCCGCTCGTCCTCGACGATCTCGACATCGAGAACGTCGAATATTTCAGGCACTGCGCCGAGCACCGGTTCCACCTGCAGGCCTGCGCCGAGTGCGGACTCTTGCGCTACCCGCCGACGACCGCGTGCCCGTGGTGCGCCGCGCTCGACTCGCGCTGGACGCCGGTCGAGGGCAAGGGGGCCGTACATTCCTATACCGAGGTGCACCACGCGATCCAGCCGGCCTTTCGCGACCACCTGCCCTATCTCATGCTGCTCGTCGATCTCGACACGCAGCAGGGGAGGCCGACGGCGCAAGAAGCCTTGCGCGTCGTTGGCAACCTCGCGACCCCGGACGGAAAGCTCGCGCCGCCCGAACTCGTGCGCTCGGTCGGCATCGGCACGCGTGTGCGGATGGTGTTCAGCGACGTGGCGCCGGGCCTCGCGCTGCCGCAATGGGCGATCGACGAAGGGGCGCTGCAGCCCGAGAAGCCGTGGCGCTATCCGCAGGAGTGAGCCGCGCGCGGGCACGCGACGATCTTGCCTGGAAGGTCGAGGAGACCTGCCGCAACGCCTGGCCCGGCCTCCATTACGTCCATCTCGGCGGCTGGCTTGTCCGCCTCGGCACCGGCTTCACGCGGCGCGGCAATTCGGCGAGCCCGCTCGCGTCCGGGCTCGACCATCTGTTGCCGCTGATTCCCGAGGTCCGCGCGCTCTTCGCGGTGCGCCGCCGGCCGGCGATCTTTCGCGTGCCGACGCTGCTGCCGCCGCGGCTCGACGCGCACCTCGATGGGCTCGGCTTTACGAGCGAAGGCGAGACCTGTGTTCTCTACGGCGCCGCCGAGGACGTGCCGGCGGCGCCCGACCCGGAAATTCGCCTCGAGCCGGCCCCGAGCCGGGAGTGGCTCGCAGCGATGTCGCGGCTGCAGGGCCACGACCGGCATCAGCGCGCCGCCTATGCGCGCATCGCCGCGCGCATCGCCATCCCGGCCGCTTTCGCCTCGCTGGCGGTCGCGGGCGAGATCGTGGCGCTCGCCTATGGCGCGGTGCACCGGGGCCTACTCTGCTACGAGTCGGTCGTCACCGACCCGCGGCGCCGGCGTTCCGGCTATGCGCGGCGCATCCTCGCCGCGCTCGCGGATTGGGGGGAAAGTCGCGGCGTCGCCGCCTTCTGCCTCGAGGTCGAGGCGGCGAACCTGGCGGCGCGCGCGCTTTACGACAGGTTCGGGCTCGCCACCGAACTCTACCGTTATCACTACCGCCGCGAGCCCAAGCAGCAACGCGCTTTGTGACAAAAAGAGGATTTTAACTAAAACCTAATGCAGCTTTCGGGATAGCTGGTAAACTGTGCGATCAGCCCAGTATAGTTGAATGGTGTCGCACATGCACAATGTAGAGCTTCGCGTCAATCCGCGCGAGCTGACCGGCAAGATGGCCGAGATGCGGGTGTGGCTCGACGAGCGCCGGTTCGAGCCGGCGGTCTTTTCATGCGGCGAGGGCGGCAGGGCGTTGCGCGTCTCGGTCGCGTTCAAGGCGGCGGGCGAGGCCGAGGCATTCGCCCGCCGCTTCGGCGGCCGCGCCAGCGCGCTCTGAACAAACAAACTTCGTCATTCGGGAACGGCCCAGAGGGCCGGGCCCGGAAGCCATGAACACAGGCCAACCGCCTGATTCTCGTACGCGGTGTTCATGGTTTCCGGGCTCGCGGGCAGAGCCCACGCCCCGGAACCACGACGACGCGAGGCTTTCGCGATCTCTCAGCCGAGGCCTTCCTGCTGCATGACGCGCTGCACCGCCGGGCGGGCCAGCATGCGCGCAAAATGCGCCGCGACGTTTTTCGGGAGCGGCATGCCGAGCCGCTTCGCGGCCCAGAACTCGGTGTAGAACAAGGCCGCGTCGGCGACCGAGAACTGACCGCCGAGGTAGTCTTTGCCGGCCAATGCCTTGTCCATCAGGGCAAAGCCGTTCTCGGCGATCTCGCGGCCGCGTGCCTTGACCTTCTCCTGTTCCGCCTCGTTCGAGGAGAAATTGGTCGGGCGGAAGAGGCGCCCGAACCCCTGGCCATGCATCGTGCCGACGACGTATTCCATCGCCTCCTCGGCGCGGGTCAGCACCTCGTCGTCTTTCGGCAGCAGGCCCGCCTGCGGATTGTGCCGGGCGAGCCAGTGCGCGATGACCGGGAACTCGGTCAGGACCGAGCCGTCGTCGCGCTCCAAGGTCGGCACCTTCGATTTCGGGTTGATCGAGGTATAGGGCGGCTTGTACTGCGCGCCGCCGCGCAGATCGACGGCTTCGGCCTGATAGGGCTTGCCGATCTCCTCGAGCAGCACATGGATGCCGACCGAGCAGGCGCCGGGAGCGTAATAGAGCTTCATCGGGGGGTCTCCTTTTCGGGTTGGGGAACGGTCAGACGATGCCGTCGGCGCGCAGGCCGTCTATCTCCGGGGCGCCGATGCCAAGCCACTGCCCGAGGATCTCGGCCGTGTGCTCGCCCAACAGCGGCGACGGCTTGACGCGCGGCGGCATGCCGTCGAAGCGCACCGGCCAGGCGGGCATCGTTACTTCGCCCGTCGTCGGATGCGTGATGTTCTGCATGATGCCGCGCTCGGCGAAGGAGGGATCGTGGAGCAGTTCGAGCGTGTCGAACACCGCCCCCGCCGGCACGCCGGCTTCGCCGATGATCTTCATCGCCTCTTCCTTGGTGTGCTCGCGGGTCCAGGCGGCGATCAGCGCGTCCACTTCGTCGGGGCGCTTGAGGCGCGCCTGGTTGGTGGCATAACGCTCGTCGCCGATCAGGTCCTCGCGGCCGATCACCGTCAAGAGGCGCGTCCAGTGCTCGGGATTGGCGCGGCTCGTGAAGACATAGACGTAGTCGTTGGGGCCGCCTGGCCTGCACGGGTAGAGCGCCGACGGCACGAGCGCGCCGTTCGACCGGCTGCTGCCGCCGCGCAGCACCGCCTTGCCGGAAAGCTGGGTGCGGGAGAACGGCACGCGCATGTAGTGCAGCATCGCGTCCTGCATCGCCACCTGCAGCCGCCGCCCCTCGCCGGTCCTGGCGCGCTTATAGAGGGCGCCGAGGATGCTGATCGCCATCAGCATGCCGGTGCCGGTGTCGCCGAAGCTGGTCCCCGGCTTGACCGGCGGCCGGTCCGCCTCGCCGGTGACGCTGATGAGGCCGCCGGCCGCCTGCGCGATCATGTCGAAGGCGAGGCTCTTCTCGTACGGGCTGCCGGTGCCGAAGCCCTTGACCTGGCAGTAGATGATGCCGGGGTTGAGCTTTCTCACCTCGTCATAGCCGAGGCCCAGCCGCTCGATCGTGCCGGGCGCCATGTTCTCGACCGTGACGTCGGCCTTCTTCAGCAGCTCACGAACGATCTCGAGGCCGCGCGGCGATTTGAGATTGAGCGTCACCGATTTCTTGTTGGCGTTGAACTGATGGAAATACCACGGGTCGTCGTCGGGCTGGCCGGGCCGCAATCGGCGCCCGGGGTCGCCCGTCTTCGGGTTCTCGATCTTCACCACCTCGGCGCCGAGCCAGGCGAGCGCCTCGGTGGAGGTGGGCCCGGCCTCGAACTGCGTGAAGTCCACGACGCGCACGCCTGCGAGACAATCGAGCTCGACGCCGATCCGATCCATCGCCCGTTTCCTCCTTCGACGCATGCCGACTTGCCGCCCACTATAGCGCGAGATCGCGGCGGCGGAAGCGGTGGACAGATCCTCCCCTCGCGGGCATGTTCGGCGAATCCGCCCGAGTTCGAGGAAAGAGCTATGGAGCTTTTGCCGCAGATCGCCGAAAGCTGCGCCGAGATCGCGCGCTGGCGGCATGACATCCACGCCCATCCCGAGCTCGGCTTCAAGGAGGAGCGCACCGCCGATCTGGTGGCGCAGCAGCTCGTTTCCTTCGGCTGCGAGGTGCATCGCGGCATCGCCGAGACCGGCGTCGTCGGCCGGCTCGTCAACGGCAATTCGCCGCGCACGATCGGGCTTCGCGCCGATATGGACGCGCTGCCGATCGAGGAGGAGACCGCGCTTTCCTACCGCTCGCGGC
>DASYYD010000157.1:0-2380 GCA_035934195.1 Allostellaceae bacterium
GCAAGGCTCTGGTGGTCGATCGAGGGCGCCCCTTTGAGCGTGCCGTGGCCGACGGCATAGCGGATGATCTCCTCGATCTCGGCCTGCCCGTAGCCCAGGGTCTGGAGAGCGAGCGGCACCATCCGGTTGATGATCTTGAAATAGCCGCCGCCGGCGAGCTTCTTGAACTTGACCAGCGCGAAATCAGGCTCGATGCCGGTGGTGTCGCAATCCATGACGAGGCCGATCGTGCCGGTCGGCGCGATGACCGTCGCCTGCGCGTTGCGGAAGCCGTGCCGCTCGCCCAATGCCAGCGCCGCGTTCCAGCTGCCGCGCGCCGCCTCGACGAGCGCGATGTCGGGGCAATTGTCGGCGTCGAGCGGGACCGGCAGGATCGCCAGACCCTCGTGGCCCTCGTCCTCGCCATGCGCGGCGAGGCGATGGTTGCGGATGACGCGCAGCATCGCCTCGCGGTTCTCGGAGAAAGCCGGGAAGGGGCCGAGCTCGCCCGCGATCTCGGCCGAGGCGGCATAGCTCGCGCCGGTCAACAGCGCGGTGATCGCACCGCAGAGCGCGCGCCCCTCGTCGCTGTCGTAGGGGATGCCCATCGACATCAAGAGGCCACCGAGATTGGCGTAGCCGAGCCCCAGGGTGCGGAAGGCATAAGAACGGCGCGCGATCTCCTGCGAAGGGAATTGCGCCATCAGCACGGAAATCTCGAGGACGAGCGTCCACAGCCGCACCGCATGCTGGAAGGCGCCGACCTCGAAGCCGCCGTCCGGCCGGCGAAAGGCGAGCAGGTTCAAGGAGGCGAGGTTGCAGGCCGTGTCGTCGAGGAAATTATATTCCGAGCACGGGTTCGAGGCGTTGATCCGGCCGCTCGCCGGGCAGGTGTGCCATTCGTTGATCGTGGTGTCGAACTGCAGGCCCGGATCGGCCGAGGCCCAGGCGGCGTGGCCGATCTTCTCCCACAATTCGCGCGCCGGCACGCTCTTCGCGATCTTGCCGTCGGTGCGCCGCGTCAGATGCCAGTCGCCGCCCTTCTCGACGCATTCGAGAAAATCGTTCGAGACGCGCACCGAATTGTTCGAGTTCTGCCCGGCGACGGTCAGATAGGCGGCCGAATCCCAATCGGTGTCGTAAGTGCGGAAATCGAGGCTCTCGTAGCCCTGGCGGGCGAATTGGATCACCCGCCCGATGTAGTTTTCGGGAAGCATCGCGGCGCGGGCGGCGGCGATCTCGCGTTTGAGGCCCAAGTTCTTCGCCGGGTCGAACGGGTCTTCGCACGCAGGGTCGGCCTCGCGGCAGGCCGCCATGATGCGCCCGAGATGCCGTTTGGCGAGCTTCGAGCCGGCGACGAGGGCGGCGACCTTCTGTTCCTCGACGACCTTCCAATCGATGAATTCCTCGATGTCCGGATGGTCGATGTCGACGATCACCATCTTGGCGGCGCGCCGCGTCGTGCCGCCGGATTTGATGGCGCCGGCGGCGCGGTCGCCGATGCGCAGAAAGCTCATCAGGCCGGACGAGCGGCCGCCCCCCGACAGCCGCTCGCCTTCCCCCCGCAGCCTCGAGAAATTCGAGCCCGAACCGGAGCCGTATTTGAAGATGCGCGCCTCGCGCACCCACAGATCCATGATGCCGCCCTCGTTGACGAGGTCGTCGGCGACCGACTGGATGAAGCAGGCGTGCGGCTGCGGGTGCTCGTAGGCGCTCGTCGAGGCGACGAGCTCGCCCGATTCGAAATCGACGTAGTAGTGGCCTTGCGCCGGCCCGTCGATGCCGTAAGCCCAATAGAGCCCGGTGTTGAACCATTGCGGCGAATTGGGCGCCCCCATCTGGCGCGCCAGCATCAGCCGCACCTCGTCGTAGAACGCGGCGGCGTCCTCCTCGGCGTCGAAATAGCCGCCCTTCCAGCCCCAGTAGGCCCAGGTGCCGGCGAGCCGGTCGAAGACCTGCCGCGCGCTCGTCTCGCCGCCGAAGCGTTCCGCCTCGGGCAATTGCGCGAGCGCTTCGGTGTCGGCGATATGGCGCAACAGCCAGCGCGGCACGCCTTTTTCGGCAACCGCGCGGCGCCGCATCGGCACCCCGGCCTTCCTGAAATATTTCTGCGCGAGGATGTCGCAGGCGACCTGGCTCCACTCGGCCGGGACCTCGATGCCCTCGGCGGCGAAGACGATGGAACCGTCCGGGTTGCGGATCTCGCTCGCCGCGGTGCGGAACGGCACCCCGGCATAGGCATCTTCCCCCGCTTTCGTGAAACGCCGCGCGACACGCATCTCTTCCCCCCGATTTGCCCGCCCCGCCCATTCCCAGATGTAGCGGGTCGAGACCATTGAACCGCGAAATCTAGTCTCGGCGTTTCCGCGGGTCAAAGTATATTTTGGGGTGAGGGTGTTGA
>DASYYD010000159.1:0-4130 GCA_035934195.1 Allostellaceae bacterium
CGCCCGGCGCCATCACCTCTTTCAGGCTCTCCCAGGTGCGCTGCAAGGTCGGCGGATGGTTGGCGAGCGCCTTCCAGAAATTGTTGATCCAGCCGCGTACCGCGAGGATGTCGTCGAAGACGGCGCGCGCCTCGGGGCCGGCATCCTCGTATTCGACGAGTGGCATCATGCGCGCCTCCCCTCTGTGATCCCTTGACGCCGCAATTCGCCGCCGAGGCGCCCTGCGAGAAAGAGCCCCAGCATGCGGAAGTCGCTCCAGAGCGACCATAGGGGGTGCCCGAAAGTCGCCGGCCGGTTGCCCTCGAAGCCGAAATGGCCGACCCAGGCGAAGGCGTAGCCGGCGATCGGCGCAGCGATGAGCCAGCGCCAGTCGTGGCCGAGGCCCCAGCCCAGGGCGAGGAGGGCCGCCATCGTCCCGAGATAGTGCATCCCGCGGGTGCGCGGGTCGCGGTGCGCCTGCAAATAATGGCTCCAGAATTCGTTGTACCTCATGGGCCTGATCAAGGAGCGCCGTGGCGGCGCTTGTCAAGCGCACCGCCGCATCGTAAGTCAACGCACATTCTCAACCCTGGTCTCGGGAGCCGCGCACCATGGGGTTCAAAGTCGCCGTCGTCGGCGCCACCGGCAATGTCGGGCGCGAGATGCTGTCGACGCTCGCCGAGCGGCATTTTCCGATCGACGAGCTGGTCGCGCTCGCTTCCTCACGCTCGATCGGCAGGGAGGTCTCGTTCGGCGAGGACGACATTTTGCGGGTCCAGGACCTCGACACCTTCGATTTCCGCGGCATCGATATCGTGCTGTCCTCGCCCGGCGCGAAAGTGGCGGCGGCCTTCGCCCCGCGCGCCGTGAAGGCGGGCGCCATCGTCATCGACAACACCTCGCAATTCCGCATGGAGCCGGACGTCCCGCTCGTCGTGCCCGAGGTCAACAGCCAGGCGATCGCGCAATACGAGAAGCGCGGCATCATCTCGAACCCGAACTGCTCGACGATCCAGATGGTCGTCGCCCTCAAACCGCTGCACGATCTGGCGCGCATCAAGCGCGTCGTCGTCGCCACCTATCAATCGGCCTCGGGCGCCGGCCGCGCCGCGATGGACGAACTGTTCAGCCAGACGCGGGCGATCTACGTCAACGACCCGGTGAAGCCCGAGCGCTTTCCGAAGCAGATCGCCTTCAACGTGATCCCGCAGCGCGACATCTTCATGGACGACGGGAACACCAAGGAAGAATGGAAGATGGCGGTCGAGACCCGCAAGATCCTCGACCCCGACATCGCGGTGACCGCCACTTGCGTCAGCGTACCGGTGTTCATCGGCCATGCCGAGGCGATCAATGTCGAGTTCGAGCGGCCGCTCGGCGAGGCGGAGGCGCGCGCCGCGCTGCGCCGCGCCGCGGGCGTCACCGTCGTCGACCATCGCGCCGAGGAGGGGTATGTGACCCCGGCCGAGGCGGCGGGCGAGGACGCCGTCTATGTCAGCCGCATCCGCCGCGACCCGACCGTGCCGCACGGGCTCAATTTGTGGGTTGTCGCCGACAATCTGCGCAAGGGCGCCGCGCTCAACGCGGTGCAGATCGCCGAATATCTCGTCGCGCGGCATCTGGGCGGCCGGCGCCGCTCGAACGTCGAGCCGCTGCGCCGCAAAGCCGGGTAAAGCATGTGCCCCTCACCCTCCTGCTGCGCGGGTCCCTCCCTCTCCCCGCAAGCGGGGAGAGGGTTGGGGTGAGGGGCTTGCGTCGCGGATGACGGCGCAATTCGAGGGGGCGCAGCGGCGAGCGGGCGACCGGTTTCTCGGGCGGCGGATCACGCCGCTGACGCGGCGGCGGCTCGACGCGTTCCGCCGCAACCGGCGCGGCTTCTGGTCGCTGTGGATCTTTCTCGCGCTCTTCGTGGTGAGCCTCTTCGCCGAATTCATCGCCAACGACCGGCCGCTCGTCATCCGCTACCAGCACTCCTGGTACTTTCCGGTCATCGAGAACTACCCCGAGACCGCCTTCGGCGGCTTCTTCCCGACGGCCGCCGATTACCGCGATCCCGAGGTGCAAAAGCTCATTCTCGAAAAAGGCTGGATGCTCTGGCCGCCGATCCCGTTCCGCTATGACACGATCAACTACCGCCTGCCGAGCCCCGCCCCCTCGCCGCCGTCGAGCGTCGATTGGCTCGGCACCGACGACCAGGGGCGCGACGTGTTCGCGCGCCTCATCTACGGCTTTCGCATCTCGGTGCTGTTCGGCCTCGTGCTGACCCTCTTATCGTCGGTCGTCGGCGTTGCCGCCGGCGCCGTCCAGGGCTATTTCGGCGGCCTCGTCGATCTCGGGTTTCAGCGTTTCATCGAGATCTGGGGCGGCCTGCCGGTGCTCTACCTGCTGATCATCCTCGCCAGTTTCGTCGAGCCGAATTTCTGGTGGCTGTTGGGTTTGATGCTGCTCTTCTCGTGGACGAGCCTCGTCGATGTGGTGCGCGCCGAATTCCTGCGGGCGCGCAATTTCGATTATGTGCGTGCGGCGCGCGCGCTCGGCGTCCCCAACCGCACGATCATCCTGCGCCACGTGCTGCCGAACGCGACGGTGGCGACGATCACCTTTCTGCCGTTCGTCTTGAACGGCTCGATCACGACCCTGACCTCGCTCGATTTCCTCGGCTTCGGCCTGCCGCCGGGCTCGCCCTCATTGGGCGAATTGCTCTCCGAGGGGAAGGCCAATCTGCAGGCGCCCTGGCTCGGCATCACCTCCTTTCTCGTGCTCGCGGTCATGCTGAGCCTGCTCATCTTCATCGGCGAGGCGGTGCGCGACGCCTTCGACCCGCGCAAGGTGCAGCTGTGACCGCGGCGGCGGGCGGCGGCTCGCCGCTGATCGAGGTCCGCAATCTCTCGGTCGCCTTCAAGGGCTACGGCGGGGCGCCGCCGGTCGAGGCGGTGCGCGGCGTCTCGTTTTCGATCGCGCGCGGCGAGAGCCTCGCCCTCGTCGGCGAGTCGGGCTCCGGCAAGAGCGTCACTGCGCTGTCGCTGCTGCAGCTCTTGCCATACCCGAATGCGGCGCATGGGGCCGACAGCAGCATCCGCTTTCGCGGCGCGGAGCTGGTCGGCGCAAAGCCCGGGCAAATGCAGGAGGTGCGGGGCAACCGCATCGGCATCGTCTTTCAGGAGCCGATGACCTCGTTGAACCCGCTGCACACGGTCGAGCGGCAGATCGGCGAGACGCTGGCGATCCATGCGCGCCTGCCGCCGCGGGCGGCGCGCGAGCGCACGCTCGAACTGCTGCGGCTCGTCGGGCTGCCCGAGGCCGAGCACCGGCTCCAGGCCTTTCCGCACCAGCTCTCGGGCGGCCAGCGGCAGCGCGTGATGATCGCGATGGCGATCGCCAACCGGCCCGACATGCTGATCGCCGACGAGCCGACGACGGCGCTCGACGTGACGATTCAGGCGCACATCCTCTCGCTCCTCAAGGATCTGCGCGAGCGGCTCGGCATGGCGCTCCTCCTCATCACGCACGACCTCTCGATCGTCGGCAAGATGGCCGACCGCGTCTGCGTGATGACGGCGGGCGAGATCGTCGAAGAGGGGCCGACCGCCGAGATCTTCGCCCGGCCGCGCCATCCCTATACGCGCCGGCTGATCGAGGCCGAGCCGAAGGGGCATGGCGTCCCGGCCGACCCGAAGGCGCCGGTGCTGCTCGAAGCCGAGGCGGTCAAGGTGTGGTTTCCGATCCGCCGCGGGCTGTGGCGGCGGGTCACCGGCCATGTCAAGGCGGTCGACGGCGTCTCGCTCGCCTTGCGCGAGGGGATGACGCTCGGCGTCGTCGGCGAGTCGGGCTCCGGCAAGACGACGCTGGCGCTGGCGCTGTTGCGTCTCGTCGCCGCGCAGGGCCGCATCCGCTTTGCCGGGCGCGACATCGCGGGCCTCGGCGAGCGGCAATTGCGGCCCCTGCGGCGCGAGATGCAGATCGTCTTTCAGGACCCGTTTTCGAGCCTCAGCCCACGCCTCTCGGTCGGGCAGATCGTCGAGGAGGGCCTCAAAGTGCATCGCCTTGCGGCCGACCCCGCCCAGCGCCGCCGCGTCATCGAAGAGGCGCTCTCCGAGGTCGGGATCGAGGCGGCGGCGGCCGACCGCTACCCGCACGAATTCTCCGGCGGC
>DASYYD010000109.1:0-3310 GCA_035934195.1 Allostellaceae bacterium
ATTTGTCTGCTGCGCGCCGATCGACTAAATTGCCGCGGGAGTTCACCCCGCTTCGAGGACGGTCGATGGTGCAGAAGAACGCGGCCCCGTCGCCCGCCGAGGTGCGCCGGATGCTCGGCGACGGCGGCGAGATCGCGCTTCTCGATGTGCGCGAGGAGGGCGTCTTTTCCGATGCCGGCCACCCGTTCTTCGCCGTCCCGCTGCCGCTGTCGCGGCTTGAGCTGAACGTTCGCCGACTCGTCCCGCGCTACGCGACGCGCATCGTCCTTTACGACAGCGAAGATGGGCTCGCCGAGCGCGCCGCCGCAAGGCTCGCCCGCCTCGGCTATTCCGACGTCGCGGTGATGACGGGCGGCGCGCGCGGCTGGGGCGCCGCGGGCTTCGAGCTGTTCACCGGCGTCAACGTGCCGAGCAAGGCCTTCGGCGAACTCGTCGAGGAGCGCTGTCATACGCCGCACATCACCGCGGCCGAGCTGCAGCGGCGGCGCGAGGCCGGCGAGAATATCCTCGTCGTCGACAGCCGGCCATTGCCCGAGTTTCGCAACATGAGCATCCCGGGCGCCCTCGACTGCCCGGGGGCGGAGCTCGTCCATCGCGTGCCGGGCCTCGTGCCCTCGCCCGAGACGCTCGTCGTCGTCAACTGCGCCGGCCGCACGCGCAGCATCATCGGCGCGCAATCCTTGCGCAACGCGCGCCTGCCGAACCCGGTCGTGGCGCTCGAAAACGGCACGATGGGCTGGGAATTGGCCGGCTTCGAGCTGGCGCGCGGACGCGCGGAGAGCGCGCCCGCACCTTCGCCCGAGGGGCTCGCGCGGGCCCGCGCCCTCGCCGAGGACGTGGCGCGGCGCTTTCGCATCCCGCGCCTCGACGATGAGGGGCTCGCGCGCCTTCTGGCCGAGGCGGACCGGCATACGCTCTACCTCTTCGATGTGCGCGGTCCGGACGAGTTTGCCGCCGGCCATCTCGCCCATAGCCGCTCGGCGCCGGGCGGCCAGCTCGTGCAGGCGACCGACGCCTACATGGCGACCCGTAACGCGCGCGTCGTCCTCATCGACGACGACGGCGTGCGCGCGCCGATGACCGCCTCCTGGCTCGTCCAGATGGGCTGGCCCGAGGTGTATGTGCTCGCGGGCGGGCTCGCCGGCCGGCCGCTCGTCGCCGGCGCCGAGGAGCGCGCGGTCCCGGGGCTCGACGAGGCCCGCGCAAGCTTCCTCGCGCCGGGCGAGCTGCAGGCGATGATCGAGCGCCAGGAGGCGGTCGTCGTCGATCTCGCGACCAGCCTCGAATATGAGCGCGGCCACATCCCCGGCGCCTTCTTCGCGATCCGCTCGCGCCTCTCCGCGAGCCTAGCGCGGTTGCCGCGGCGCGCGGTACTCGTGCTGACCTCGCCCGACGCCGTGCTGGCGCGGCTCGCGGCGGCCGAGCTGGAGGCGCCGGGATTTCCCGAGGTCCGTGTCCTCGAAGGCGGCACCCGCGCCTGGCGCGGTTTCGGGCTGCCGCTCGCGGGCGGCCGCGAGGCGATGGCCGACGAACCCAACGATTGCTGGCGGCGGCCCTACGACCCCTACGCCGACCCGGGCGCGCGCCAGCGCTATCTCGACTGGGAGACCGGGCTCCTTCGCCAGCTGGCGCGCGAAGGCGATCTCGGCTTCCGCATTCCGGGATAGGGCGATGCGCATCGCCGACGACTGCAGGCGGTGCCTCGCCCGCAATGACGGCATGGACGGCGTCTACTGCTTTCACGTCGCCTTTGCCGAGTACTTTCCGGGTGACGGCCGCCCGATCCCCGACTACCCACAGACCCCGACATGGTGCCCCGGCATGGTGCGCCGACCGTCCGGCTTCGCGGCTGCCTCTCTCTCCTCGCGTTCGGGGAGAGGGACGGGGTGAGGGGCGCGGCCTAGCTCCGCGGCGCGTGCTTCGAAAGGATGCGCTGCAAAGTGCGGCGATGCATCTTGAGCCGGCGCGCCGTCTCCGAGACGTTGCGCTCGCACAGCTCGAAGACCCGCTGGATGTGCTCCCAGCGCACCCGGTCGGCCGACATCGGGTCTTCCGGCGGCTCCGGGGTGCCGTCCTCGCGCGCCCAGAGCGCGCGCTCGACCCTGTCCGCGTCGGCCGGTTTCGGCAGGTAGTCGATCGCCCCCGCCTTCACCGCGGCGACCGCGGTCGCGATATTGCCGTAGCCGGTCAGCATGACGATGCGGGCGCCGGGCCGCGCCGCCCGCAAGGCGCTGACGACGTCGAGGCCGCGCCCGTCGCCGAGCCGCAGATCGACGACGGCGAAGGCCGGCGGGTTCTCGGTGGCGGCGGCGATGCCGGTCGCCACGCCGTCGGCGGTCGCCACGACAAAGCCGCGCCGCTCCATCGCCCGCGCCAGGCGCTGGCACAAGGGCGCGTCGTCGTCGACGATGAGGAGCGTGCGCTCGGATTCGGGCAGGCTCCCCACGGCGTCGTCGGGCCTCTCGCTGGCGCCGGGGCGGTTCGGTCGATCGATCATATTCATGGTCTCTTGCCCTTTTGGTCCGCCCCGGCGCCGATTTTCGGGTCAATCGCGCGCTTCGACGCTCGTTCGGGGCGCGGAAACTCGCTCTGCGGCCTCCAGATTGGCACGATTCCAGGAAATCGCAACATGTGCGCCGCCTTCCGGCAGATTGTCGAAGCTAGCCGGGCGCCGCTGCGCTCCAACAGGCTCTGCGCGATGAAGATGCCGAGCCCCATATGGCCCGACCCGCCGGCGCGCGTCGACAGGTAAGGCTCGCCCAATCGATTGATGAGGCTCTGGGCGAAGCCCGGCCCGTCATCGGCGATCTCGACGCTGACCGCCGCCACGTCCCAATGGGTGGTGACGCTGACCTCGCGGCGGGCGAATTGCAGCGCGTTCTGAATGAGGTTGTTGAGCCCGTGCACGATCTCGGGGCTGCGCGGCACGACGGGCTCAGCCTCGGCGGGGTCGCCCGTCGCGGCAAAGATCAGCCTGACGCGCGGGTCGCGCCGCTGCTCGGGGTGGATCGCCCCTGCCGCCTCGACGAGCGCCGAGATCGACAGCCGCGCATAGGGTGAGCCGCCGTCCTCTTCGGGCTGCTGCGACAGATCGGCGAGGATCTGCCGGCAGCGCTCGGATTGGCTGAGCAGCAAGGCCGCATCCTCGGCATGCGGGCTCTTCGCCGGCAGGTCGCGGGCCAGCTCCTTGGCGACGACCGCGATGGTCGCGAGCGGGCTGCCGAGCTCGTGCGCCGCCGCCGCCGCGAGCGCGCCGACCGCCGAGACGCGCTGCTCGCGGGCGAGCGCCAGCTGCGTCGCCGTTACCGCG
>DASYYD010000171.1:0-5525 GCA_035934195.1 Allostellaceae bacterium
ACCTCGCCCGGCAGGATGATCTCCTCGCGCCGCTCGTCGGGGTGGCTCGGCAACGCTGCCGAAAACAGCGCCTCGGTGTAGGGGTGTTTCGGGGCGCGCGCCAGGGTGCGCGCCTCGCCGCTCTCGACGATCTTGCCGAGATACATGACCGCGATCCGGTGGCTCATATGCGCGACCGCGGCCAGATCGTGGGCGATGAACAGATAGGCGAGTCCGAGCCGGTCCTGGAGGTCGCGCAAGAGGTTGAGGATCTGGGCGCGGATCGACACGTCGAGGGCGGAAACCGGCTCGTCGAGGACGACGAGCTTCGGCGACAGCGCCAATGCCCGGGCGATCGCGATGCGCTGCCGCTGGCCGCCGGAAAATTCGTGCGGGAAAAGCTCGGGCGAGCGGGCCGGCAGGCCGACGAGGTCGACGAGTTCGCGGACGCGTTCGCGCAGCGCCGCGGCCGGCAGAGTTTCGTTGGTGGCGAGCGGCTCGGCGATGATCGCGCCGACCCGCATGCGCGGGTTGAGGGAGGCGTAGGGGTCCTGGAACACCGCCTGCACGGATTTGCGGTATTGCCGGCGGCCGGCGGCCTCGAGGTCCTTGAGCTCGCATCCCTCGAAGCGGATGCTGCCCTCGGTCGGCTCCTCGAGCCCGAGCACCAGCTTCGCCGTTGTCGTCTTGCCGCAGCCGCTCTCGCCGACGATGCCGAGGGTTTCTCCTGCCTCGATCGCAAAGGAGATGCCGTCGACGGCGCGCACGACGTCGTCGCCGCCGAGCAGCCCGCGCTTCGTCGCAAAATGCTTCTTGAGGCCGGCCGCCTCGATCACCGCCATCAGGCGAACCCCCTTCTACCCTCGGCCGGCAGCGCAAGCGGCGACTGTGCGGCATCGGGCGCCGCCAGCCAGCAGCGCGCCCGGTGATCCTCGCCGGTGTGGAATTCGGGGGGCGCCTCGACGCCGCATCGCGGCATCGCCCGCGGGCAGCGCGCGGCGAAGGCGCAGCCCGGCGGCAATGCCGACAGGTCGGGCGGCTGGCCGTCGATCGCGGTCAGGCGCTCGCGGCCCTCGCTCATCCGCGGGATCGAGTTCAAGAGCGCCTCGGTATAGGGATGCGCCGGGGCATTGAAGATCGTCGAAACCGAGCCCGCCTCGACGATGCGGCCGGCATACATGACCGCTAGCCGGTCGCACATCTTGGCGACGATGCCGAGGTTATGGGTGATGAAAATGAGGGCGAGCCCGTGCTCCTTCTGCAGGTCGCGCAGCAGCTTCAGGTATTGCGCCTGGATCGTCAGGTCGAGGCTCGTCGTCGGCTCGTCGGCGATCAAGAGGCGCGGCTCGCAGGAGATGCCGATGGCGCCGACGATGCGCTGCCGCATGCCGCCCGACATCTCGTGCGGGTATTGCCCGACGCGGGTTTCGGGTGCTGGGATGCGCACCGCCCTCAGCAATTCGCGGGCGCGCTGCCAAGCGCTCCGGCGCTTCGCCCCCTCATGCACCTGGATCGGCTCGGCGACCTGATTGCCGATCGTGAAGAGCGGGTTGAGGGAGGCCATCGGGTCCTGCAGGATCATCGCGATCCGCTTGCCGCGCACCTGCCGCATCTCGGCATCGGACTTCTCGACCAGATCCTCGCCCTCGAACAGCATCCGGCCGGCGACGATGCGGGCGGCCGGCGGCAGGACGCGCAGGATCGAGAGCGCGAGCGTGCTCTTGCCCGATCCCGATTCACCGACGATACCCAGGGTCTCACCGGCATCGATGCGCAGCGACACGTCGTCGACCGCGCGGACGACGCGGCTGCCCTGGGCGGAGACGTAGTGGGTCGAGAGGTTGCGGATGTCGAGCAGCGGCCCGCTGTTCATGCACCCTCACAGCTGGCGCAGCTGCGGGTCGAGCTTGACGCGCAGCCAGTCGCCGAGCAGGTTCGCCGACAGCACCAAGAGCATGATGCAGCCGCCCGGGAAGACGGTCAGCCACCAGTAGCCGACCATCAGCCCCTCCTTGCCGTCGGCGAGCATCAGCCCCCAGGCGGGCTGCGGTGGCGGCACGCCGACGCCGAGGAAAGAGAGCGTCGCCTCGGCGATGATGACGACCCCGAGCATCAAGGAGCCGAGCACGATCGCCGAGTTGACGACGTTGGGCAGGATGTGGCGCAGCATGATCGTCCGCTTCGAGCAGCCGGCGACGATCGCCAATCGCACGAACTCCCGCTCCTTCAGCGACAACACCTCGCCGCGGATGACCCGCGCGTAGCGGGTCCAATAGGTGATGCCGAGGATGATGACGATGTTCCACATGCTGGGGCCGACGATGGCGGCGAGAAAGATCGCGAAGGTCAAGGCCGGCAGCGCCAGCCAGGTGTCGGTGAGGCGCATGATCACCTGATCGACCCAGCCGCCGAGATAGCCCGAGACGATGCCGAGCACGGTGCCGACCGCGCCGGCGAAAATGACCGCGGTGAAGCCGACGATCATCGAGATGCGGGCGCCGAAGATCAGCCGCGACAGCACGTCGCGGCCGAGCTGGTCGGTGCCGAGCAGGTATTTGGCGCTGCCGCCCGCCAGCCAGAACGGCGGGCGAAAACGGTCGGCGAGGACGCCGACCTCGGGGTTGTGCGGCGCCAGCTGGCCGGCGAAGATCGCGAGGAAGGTGATGATGCCGAGGATCAGCAGCGGCAGCACCGGATAGTCGCCGGCGCGGTACCGGCGGATCGCGGCGAAGCGGGAGGTCGGCGTCGCCAGCGTCGCGATGTCGGCGCGGATGGTCATCGCCTCAGCTCCCCAACCGGATGCGCGGATCGATCACCGCATAGACGATGTCGATCAACAGGTTGACGATGACGATCATGGCGCCGCCCATGATCACGACGCCCTGCACGACGGGGAAGTCGCGGAACGCGATCCCTTCGTAGAGCAGCCGTCCGATGCCGGGCCAGGCGAACACCGTCTCGACGACGACGGCGACGTTGATCATCAGCACGAGGTTGATGCCGGCGAGGGTCAGCACCGGAATGAGGGCGTTCTTGAACGCGTGCTTGGCGATGACGAGCGATTGCGGCAAGCCCTTGATGCGCGCGAGCTTGATGTATTCGGAGCCCAGCACCTCGAGCATCGAGGAGCGGGTGAGGCGCATATGCGCGGCGGCGAAATACCAGCCGAGCGCAAAGGCCGGCATGATCATGTGGGCCGGATCGATCGAGGCGCCCAGCACCACCGGGCCGGCCGCTCCCGACGACGGCAGCCAGCCCAGATAGACCGAGAAGAAGAGGATCATCAAGAGGCCGATCCAGAAGGACGGCATCGACAGGCCGAGCAACGTGAACAGTTTGCCGACGCTGTCCCAGAAGCGTCCGACGTGCACCGAGGCGAGGATGCCGGCCGGAATGCCGATCACCAGCGAGAACAGCATCGCGACCGCCGCGAGCGCCACCGAGTTGGGCAGCCGCGACAAATAGAGGCTCATGACCGGCACTTGGTAATAGAAAGACTGGCCGAGATCGCCCTGCGCGAGGCTCGTCATGAACAGCCAGTATTGCACCCAGAGCGGCCGGTCGAGGCCGAACTGATGGTGGATCGCAGCGATGTCGCCGGGGCTGGCGCCCGGTTCGACCAGGAGCGCCGCCGGGTCGCCGGTGACGCGCACGAAAAAGAAGATCGTCAGCGACAACAGGAACAGCGACACCAGCGCGTAGCCGGAGCGCCTCAAGATGAACCGCGGCATCGGCCGGCGCAGGACGCGCAGCGCCGGCCCGATGCTACGGCCCCACGCCGCGCCGGCCGGCGGCATCAGCGGGTTGTCGCCGGCTGGGCTTGTAATCAGATCGCTCATCCCGTGCTCGATCTTGCTGATTGGCCGGTGGCGTCGTGCCGGCCGCGGGTCATGCGCCCTTGACCGTGATGTCCTCGAAGGGGGCGGTATAGGCGAAGCCCGGGATCAGCCCGAAGCTCGACTGCCCGACCCGCGGCCCGGTGCCGTTGAGGAAGCCGAGCTGCCATAGCGGCGCGTCGACCGCCTTCTCGTAGACGAGCTTTTGCATCTGATCGAGGATCGCCGCGCGCTTCTTCGAATTGAGCTCGTCCGCCTGCTTCGGAAACAGCGCGTCGATCTCGGGATAGCTGCCATAGACGTAGGCCCCGCCCTTGACGATGAACGAGGCGAGCCGCGTCGCCGCATTGCCGAAGGCGCCGCTGCCGCGCTGGATGACGCCGCCGCGATATTTCTTCGCCGCATCGCCGGCGAAGAACGCGGCGCGTTCGATCGGCCGCATTTTGAGGCGGATGCCGACCGCCGCGAGATTGTTGATCGCCACCTCGCCGACATTGGCGTAGGAGCTGTCAACGGAGTAGAAGCCGGCGTCGAAGCCGCTCGCATGGCCGGCCTCGGCCATCAGCTTCTGCGCCTTCGCCGGATCATAGACCGCGGCCGGCGGCTGCCAATAATAGTCGAAGGTATAGGGAATGATGCTGTCCGTCGTTTTGCAGTAGCCGAGGAACAGCGCCTTGTTCATGCCCTCGCGGTCGAGCGCCAGATTGGCGGCCTGCCGCACCCGCAGATCGTGCCACGGCGATGCCGCATTCCATTGGTCGGGGAAGTAGAGCCAGAACGGGGCCTGCAATACGACGGGTTCGAGCTTCAGCCCCGGCGTCTTCTGCAGCTCTTGCGCCAGTTCGCCGCGGATCGAATAGGCGATGTCGACTTCGCCGCGCTTCAAGGCGGCGAGCCGCGTCGATTCGTCGGGGATCACCTTCATGACGATCCGCTTGACGCTCGGCTTCTTGCGCCAATAGCCGTCGAAGGCCTCGAGCACCAGCTCGACGCCCGGCTTGAACGACACGAACTTGTAGGGTCCGGCGCCGATCGGATGCTGCTTGAAGCCCTGGTCGCCGACCTTCTCGACGTATTTCTTCGGCACGATCCAACCCGCGCCGCTGGCGCTCGAAGAAAAGGTCAGGAAATCGGGCCACGGCTTCTTCATCCGGAAACGGATATGCCGCGCGTCGGGCGCTTCGATCGCCGCCACATTCTCTTGCATCAGCGCGTGCGCGGCGCCGCGGTACCGCTCGAACGAGAACTTCACGTCCTCGGCGGTGACGGGCTCGCCATTGTGGAATTTGACGCCGTCGCGCAATACGAATTCGTAGCTGAGGCTGTCCTCGGAACTCTTCCACGATTCGGCGAGGCTCGGCGCCTGCGTCTTGCCCGGCATCGGCTTCACCATCGCGTCGTGCAGCGCGTAGAGCACCATGAAGGGGGTGATCACCCCCGGGGTGTCGGCCGGGTCGAACCAGGTCGGCGCCAGCGACACGTGAATGGCCCAGGTCAACTGCCCCGCCGGCGCGCCGCGGGCCAGGTTGGGGGCGCCCGCAACAAGCCCGGCGGCCGTCGCCGCGAGCAGGTCCCGCCGGGTCATCCGCGTCGATGTCGTCTCCATCGCCTCCTCCCAGAACGATCGCCTTGTGGCGAATTGTTGAGCGGATTGTAGAGGAGCCACGCGCCGATGTCTCGGCTCGTTTCGCGCGGCTCCCCCCGGCTCTC
>DASYYD010000190.1:0-2855 GCA_035934195.1 Allostellaceae bacterium
GAAGGGGTGAGCGCCGGGCGCCGCTATGCCGGCATGGAGCACTGGCTGCCGCTCTATTACGAGAGCCTCGAAACCCTCTTCGACTACCTGCCCGATGCCGGGATTTCGCTCGACTACCAGATCGAGGAGGCGCGCGCCCACCGGCTCGAATCGATCGCCGATTTCTACGCCGCGCGGCGGAATTTCGCCGGCGGCCCGCGCGCCGCCGCCCCGACCTACCGCCCGGTGCCGCCGAAGCTGCTCTATCTCGACGAGGAGGAATGGCGCGGCGCGCTCGCCGGCCGCCCGGTCGTGCGCCTCACCCCCTTCGCGGCGCCCGAGGGCGGGGACGCGTTCGACGCCGGCGCTCGGCCCGGCCGCAACTTCGCCGCCGAGCGCGCCGACCCGAAGCTCAATCTGTTCGAAGCCGTCAAGGACTGGCTCGAAGCCCGCCGCGAGGCGGGCGCGCGCACCGCGATCGCCGCCTACAGCGTCGGCTCCGCCGAGCGGCTCGCCACCGTCTTGCGCGAGCGCAGGCTCGCCGATCTGCGGCACGTCGCCGACGCCAAGGCGCTTCTCGCCTTGCCGCGCTCGGCCGCGGGGCTCGCCGTCCTGGCGATCGAGCACGGCTTCGAGACGCCGGATTTCGCGCTTCTCTCCGAAGAGGACATCCTCGGCGACCGGCTCGCGCGGACGCCGCGGCGGCGGCGCAATGTCGACCAGTTCATCGCCGAGGCGACGAACCTCGCGGCGGGCGACCTCGTCGTCCACGCCGACCACGGCATCGGCCGCTACGAGGCGCTGGTGACGATCGAGGTCGCCGGCGCGCCGCACGACTGCCTGCGCATCCTCTACGCCGGCGACGACAAGCTCTTCGTGCCGGTCGAGAATCTCGACGTGCTGTCGCGCTACGGTTCGGAGGAGGCCGGCGCGCAGCTCGACCGCCTCGGCGGCGTCGCCTGGCAGTCGCGCAAGGCGCGGGTCAAGGCGCGCATCCGCGACATAGCGGGCGAACTGATCCGCGTCGCCGCCGAGCGGGAATTGCGCCCGGGCGAGGCGATGGCGCCGCCCGAGGGCATCTACGAGGAATTCGCCGCCCGCTTCCCCTATCCCGAGACCGAGGACCAGCTGCGGGCGATTTCGGACGTGCTCGACGACATGGCCTCGGGCAAACCGATGGACCGCCTCATCTGCGGCGATGTCGGCTTCGGCAAGACCGAGGTCGCGCTGCGCGCCGCCTTCGTCGCGGCGATGGCGGGGGGCCAGGTGGCGGTCGTCGTGCCGACGACGCTCCTCGCCCGCCAGCATTACCGCAGCTTCAGCGAGCGCTTCCGGGGGCTCCCGGTCGAGATCGGGCGATTGTCGCGCCTCGTCGGTGTGAAGGAGGCGAAGGCGGTCAAGGAAGGGCTCGCAAATGGGCATACCGACATCATCATCGGCACGCACGCGCTCCTTGCGAAGGACGTCAAATTCTCCCACCTCGCCCTCGTCATCGTCGACGAGGAGCAGCATTTCGGCGTCGCGCAAAAGGAAAAGCTGAAGCAGCTGAAGGCCGACGTGCACGTGCTGACCCTGACCGCGACGCCGATCCCGCGGACCTTGCAGCTCGCGCTCTCGGGCGTGCGCGAGATGAGCCTCATCGCCTCGCCGCCGATCGACCGCCTGGCCGTGCGCACCTTCGTCATGCCCTACGATCCGGTCGTCCTCCGCGAGGCGATCCTGCGCGAGCGCGACCGCGGCGGGCAGATCTTTTACGTCGCGCCGCGCATCGCCGATCTCGGCGAGGTGCGCGAGCGGCTGCAACAGGTCGTCCCCGAGATCCGGATCGCGGTCGCGCACGGCCGCATGGCCGCGGCCGAGCTGGAAGCCGTGATGAGCGCCTTCGACGAGCGCGCCTACGATCTTTTGCTGTCGACGAACATCATCGAATCGGGCCTCGACATCCCCTCGGCCAATACGCTGATCGTGCACCGCTCGGACATGTTCGGCCTGGCGCAGCTCTACCAGCTGCGCGGGCGCATCGGGCGCAGCAAGTTGCGCGCCTACGCCTATCTGACCTTGCCCGAGAAAAAAGAGCTGTCGCCGACCGCGCTGCGCCGGCTCGAAGTCATGCAGACCCTCGACAATCTCGGCGCCGGATTTCAGCTCGCCAGCCACGACCTCGACATCCGCGGCGCCGGCAACCTCTTGGGCGGCGAGCAGTCGGGGCATATCCGCGAGGTCGGCATCGAGCTTTACCAGCACATGCTGGAGGAGGCGGTCGCGGCGGCGAAGACCGAGGGCGGCGAAGCGGCGGCGCCGGAGGAGTGGAGCCCGCAGATCACCATCGGTACGCCGGTCCTCATCCCCGAAGCCTACGTCGCCGATCTCGGCGTCCGCCTCGGCCTCTACCGCCGCATCGCGCAGCTTTCCGACCGCCGCGAGATCGACGCCTTCGCGGCCGAATTGATCGACCGCTTCGGGCCGCTGCCGCCCGAGGTCGAGAACCTGCTCGAAATCATCGACATCAAGCGCTGGTGCCGCATGGCCGGGGTCGAGCGGCTGGAGGCGGGGCCGAAGGGCGCGGTCGTCGCGCTGCGCGGCAACCGCTTCGCCAACCCGGCGGGGCTCGTCGCGCTGATTCAGCGCCACGCCGGCACCCTCAAACTGCGCCCCGACCAGCGGCTCGTCTATCTGCGCAATTGGGAGGACGAGAAGGTGCGCCTCGATGGTGCCTCGAAACTCTTGCGGGCGCTCGTCGAGATCGCCCGCGAGGCGCCCGCCGAGAGCGAGATGCCGATGCCGCCGCCGACCCCCAGCCTCTTGAAGACGCGCGCCGCGCGGCGCGCTTGACGCTCGGGGCCTCGGCCCCGAGGATGGCGGCGCAATCGGCTCTG
>DASYYD010000110.1:0-2507 GCA_035934195.1 Allostellaceae bacterium
AGGTCGACCCCTATCTGCGGCCGATCTTCGACGCGCTCAACGACATGCTGCCGGGCGACCAGCTGCAGAAGCGGCTCGCCGCCGGCGAGATCGAGGTGGCGCCGATCGCCTTCATGCGCGGCCGCACCCTCGCCCACGCCTTCGTCGTCCTCGACGAGGCGCAGAACACGACGCCGGTGCAGATGAAGATGTTCCTGACCCGGCTCGGCGAGGGCTCGCGCATGGTGGTGACGGGCGATCTGACGCAGATCGATCTGCCGACGGGCACGCGCTCGGGCCTCACCGACGCGCTCAACGCGGTCGGCGGCCTCGACGGCGTCGCGGTCGTACAGCTTTCCGACAAGGACGTGGTCCGCCATGCGCTCGTCGCCCGCATCGTGCGCGCCTATGAGGCGCGGGAGCGAACCGCGCGCCGTGGTGGGTCGTGACGCGACCCTTCGCCGCCGCCGATGTAATCCTGCGCCGCGACGGCTGGTCGAACGCCTGCCCCGAGGTGCGCCGGCTCGTTCGTGCCGCCGCCCGGCGTGCGGTCGCCCGCGGCATGGCGGATCGAGGATGGCCGCCGCCGGCGCGCCTCGAAGTCGCCATCCTGCTCGCCGACGATTCGGAACTGGCGCGGCTCAATCGGCGCTTCCGCGGGAAACCGGGCCCGACCAACGTGCTATCATTCCCGGCATCGGCGCCGGGCGCGGCGACTGCGCCCGGAACCCCGCTCGTCCTCGGCGACGTCGCTCTTGCCCTGGAAACCGTCGTGCGCGAGGCCGCCGAGCAGCAAAAACCGCTCCCCGACCACCTCGCGCATCTCGTCGTGCATGGCGTCCTGCACCTGATCGGCTATGATCACCATTCGGCGGCCGACGCGGCGCGGATGGAGTCGCTGGAAAAGTCGATCCTCGCCGAGCTGGGCGTGCCGGACCCCTATCGCGATACCATGTATTTGGTGCAACCCGAACCGAACCCTTGATGACCGATTCCCAGCCGCCGGACGGCGGCGGCGTGCCTGAACGGGAACATTCCTTCCCGCGTCTGCGATACCTTCTCCGGCGGATCTGTCGGCCGCGCGAGGAGGAAGCGGAAACCCCGCTCGCGATTTCGCTCGAACGGGCCGAGGCGGCGGCGGAAGACGGCGTCCACCGGCTCACCCCGCAAGAGCGCCTCTTGATCGGCAACATCCGCAAAATTCACGAGCGCAATGCCGTCGACGTCATGGTGCCGCGCGTCGACATCGTCGCGCTCGACGTCGAGACGCCATTCGCCGAGGTCGTCAGGTGCATGATCGAGCAGGGGCACTCGCGGGTCCCGATCTTTCGCGAGAGCCTCGACGACGTAATCGGCTTCATCCACGTCAAGGACGTGCTGGGGCCGGTTGCCGAGGGGCGGCCGGGCAAGCTCTCGGCGATCCTGCGGCAGGCGCTTTTCGTCGCCCCGTCGGTGCCGATTCTCGACCTGCTCGTGCAGATGCGGCAGCAGCGGATCCACATCGCGATGGTGGTCGACGAGTTCGGCGGCATCGACGGGCTGGTGACGATCGAGGATCTGATCGAGGAGATCGTCGGCGAGATCGAGGACGAGCACGACGAGGCCGGCAGCCCGCGCATGATCGAACGCGCCGACGGCACCCTGATCGTCGACGCCCGTACCCCGATCGAAGCGCTCGAGGAACGGCGCGGCACGCGGCTGCGCCCGGCCGGCGAGCAGGAGGAGGTCGATACCTTGGGCGGGCTCGTCTCGACCCTGGCGGGCCGGGTGCCGAAGCGCGGCGAGATCATCAAGCACCCGGCCGGGCTCGAATTCGAGGTGCTCGACGCCGATCCGCGCCGCGTCAAGCGGCTGCGCGTGCGCAGCCCCCCGGAAGAAGCGAGCCCGATCGCCAATGCCTGAGGCGTCGCTGCTTCGCATCCAGCCGGGGGCGCGGGTCGAGACGCCGCTGTGCCGAGTGGCGCAGGAACTCGGCCAGCTTTCCGGCGGCCGCCGGTATGGGCTCGGCTTGTTGCTCGGCGCCCTCGCGGCGGCGGCGCTTGCTCCCATCGATTTGACGCCGCTCGTCTTTGTCGTCTTCCCGTGCATTTTGTGGCTGGACGCCGGCAGCGCCGGCGCCTGGGCGTCTTTTCGCCTCGGCTATGTCTTCGGCTTCGGTTTTTTTCTCGCCGGAATGTACTGGGTCGCGGCCGCCCTCCTCGTCGACATCGCCCGCTTCTGGTGGCTCGTGCCGTTCGCCCTCGCGGGCCTGCCCGCCTTGCTCGCGCTCTCGGTCGGCGCCGCCTTTCTCTCGACCCACCTCGCGAGCCGCGGCCTTGGCCTGTCGCCGGCGGCGCGCGTCGCGTTCTTCGCCGTCGCCTGGTCGGCTTTCGAGTGGGTGCGCGGCCACGCTCTGACCGGCCTGCCCTGGAACCTCATCGGCTATGTCTGGGCCGGCGGCTTCCCGGGCGCGATCGCCGTGCTCGAAATCGTCGCCTGGATCGGCATCTACGGGCTCGGCTTTCTGACGGTGCTGGCGGCCGGGCTGC
>DASYYD010000229.1:0-3197 GCA_035934195.1 Allostellaceae bacterium
GGCGCTCGCTGCCCTCGCGGCGCGCCCCGTTCGCGGCCGCCGCTGCCGCCTGCCTTGGCGCGGAGGCACGCTGACGCTGATCGACGAGAGCTACAAGGCGAGCCCGGCGGCGGTGCGCGCCGCGCTCGCCGTCCTCGCCGACACGCCCCCCGCGGCGGGCGGCAGGCGGCTCGCGGTGCTCGGCGACATGCTCGAACTGGGCGAGGAGAGCGCGCGGCTGCATCGCGAATTGGCGGCCCCGATCGCCGCCGCCGGGATCGACCGCGTCTTCCTTATCGGCCGCGCGGTCGAGGCCTTGCACGAGGTTCTGCCGCAAGCCGTGCGCGGCGGGTTGTGGGCGGACGCGGATGCGGCTATGCCTTCCCTCCTACGCCTTCTGCAGCCCGGCGATGTCGTGTCGGTCAAGGGCTCCTACGCCGTCGGCCTCGGCCGCGTCGTGGAGCGGCTGTGTGCCCGGTCGGCAGAGCCCGAGACGTGATCCGATGCTGTATTTGCTGCTGTTCCCGCTCGCCGACCGCTTTCAGCTCTTCAACCTGTTCCATTACATCACCTTTCGCTCGGGCGGCGCGGTCGTCACCGCGCTGTTGATCAGCTTTGTCGCGGGGCCGCGCATCATCGCCTGGCTGCGCGCCCGGCAGGGCGACGGGCAGCCGATCCGCAGCGACGGCCCCGAAGGCCATCTGTTGCGCAAAAAAGGGACGCCGACGATGGGCGGCGTCCTGATCCTCCTCGGCTTGACGGCGGCGACCCTCTTATGGGCCGATCTCGCCAACCTATACGTCTGGATCGTTCTTTTGGTCACCGTCGGCTTCGGGCTCATCGGCTTTTTCGACGATTACAAAAAGCTCGCCCGCCGCTCGCACAAGGGGCTGTCGGGGCGCGCCAAGCTGTTGCTCGAAATCGCGCTGAGCGCCGCTGCCTGCGTCGCCCTCGCCTTCGTCATGCGCGCCCCGCTCGCCAACACGCTCGCCGTGCCCTTCTTCAAGAACGTGCTGCTCCAGCTCGGCTGGTTTTTCCCGATCTTCGGCGTCCTCGTCATCGTCGGCGCCTCGAATGCGGTCAACCTGACCGACGGCCTCGACGGGCTCGCCATCGTGCCGGCGATGATCGCCGCCGGCTGCTTTGCGCTGATCGCCTATCTCGTCGGCAACCTGATCTTCGCCAACTATCTGCAGATCCACCATGTCGCCGGCGCCGGCGAACTCAGCGTCTTCTGCGGCGCCATGGTCGGGGCGAGCCTCGGCTTTCTGTGGTTCAACGCGCCGCCGGCGATGGTCTTCATGGGCGATACCGGCTCGCTCTCGATCGGCGGCGCGCTCGGCACGATCAGCGTCGTCACCAAGCACGAGCTGGTGCTGGCGATCATCGGCGGCCTCTTCGTGCTCGAGGCGGTCTCGGTCATCGTGCAGGTGGCGAGCTTCAAATTGACCGGCCGCCGGGTTTTCCGCATGGCTCCGCTGCATCATCATTTCGAGCAAAAGGGCTGGGCCGAGGCGACCATCGTCATCCGCTTCTGGATCATCGCCTCGATCCTGGCGATCGCCGGGCTCGCGACGCTGAAATTGCGCTGAAGCAACGAGAATTAGTGGTCCGTACGGGGTGAATGCGCTATATGAGCGGTAGAACGGATCCGGAAATCGCGATGGCCCCCGGTGTCGCGTCACCCCTTGCGCCGCCCGTCGGCGGGGATGCCGAGCGATGAGGTTCGCGCGCATCGATCAGAGCCCGGTGGCGCGCTGGTGGTGGACCGTCGATCGCTGGAGCCTGTTCGCGCTCGCCCTGTTGATGGGCATCGGGGTGTTGTTGAGCCTGGCGGCGAGCCCCGCCGTGGCGCTGCGCATCGGCTACGGCCCCTTGCATTTCGTGCGCCGTCACCTGGCCGTGCTGCCGGCGGCGGTCGCGCTGATGCTGGCGGTCTCGCTGCAAACGCCGCGGACGGTGCGGCGCATTGCCCTCATCGGCTTTGTCCTCGCCTTGACCCTCGTCGCGCTGACCTTCCTCGTCGGCGCCGAGGTCAAGGGCGCGCGGCGCTGGATCGACCTGCCGGGCTTCGCCGTGCAGCCTTCCGAATTCTTGAAGCCGACTTTCGCGGTGCTCGCCGCCTGGCTGTTCGCCGAGAAGAAGCTGCGCCCGAATTTCCCCGGCAATGCGATTGCGACGGCGCTCTTCCTCGTCGTCGTCGCTCTGCTGCTGAAGCAGCCGGATTTCGGCATGGCGGTCGTCGTCGCGGTGGTGTGGTTCGCGCAGTTCTTCATGGCCGGGCTGCGCCTTTATTGGGTGGCGGCAGGCGGGCTCGCCGGGGCGGCGGCGATGTTCGGCGCCTATCTCTATTCGCCGCACGTGCAGGCGCGGATCAACGACTTCCTCAACCCGACCGCGGCCGACAGCTACCAGGTCAACCGCTCGATCGAGGCCTTCGTCAACGGCGGCTTGTGGGGACGGGGCCCCGGCGAGGGGACCGTCAAGAACTTCCTCCCCGACGCGCATGCCGATTTCGTCTTCGCGGTCGCCGGCGAGGAGTTGGGCCTCATCGCCTGCCTCTTCATCGTCGGCCTGTTCGCCTACATCGTGCTGCGCGGCTTTTCCCGGCTCTTGCAGGAAAGCAACCTGTTCGTGCTGCTCGCCGCGACGGGCCTTCTGATCCAGTTCGGGCTGCAGGCGGTCATCAACATGGCGACGACCTTGCGGCTGATCCCGACCAAGGGCATGACGCTGCCGTTTCTGTCCTATGGCGGGTCGTCGATGCTGGCGCTGGGGCTCGGCATGGGGATGGTGCTGGCGCTGACCCGGCGGCGGCTCGCGGGCGGCGCGCCGTGAGCGGCGCCGTCGTCATCGCCGCCGGTGGCACCGGCGGGCATCTATTCCCGGCCGAGGCGCTGGCGGGCGAGCTGATCGGCCGCGGCGAGCGGGTCGATCTGGTGACCGATGCGCGCAGCGAAGCCTTTGCCGAGCGCCTGCCCGGGGTCGCGGTGCATCGCGTGCGCGCCGGCCGGCTGCAAGGCGGGCCGCTCAACGCTGCGCGCGGCCTTTCCGAGCTCGCTTTCGGGACGTTCGCGGCGCGCCGCCTGGTGCGCCGTCTCGCGCCGCGCGTTGTCGTCGGCTTTGGCGGCTATCCCTCGCTGCCGACGATGCTGGCCGCCGCCTCGCTCGGCCTGCCGCTCCTCATTCACGAGCAGAACGCCGTGCTCGGCCGGGCG
>DASYYD010000254.1:0-22404 GCA_035934195.1 Allostellaceae bacterium
TCGGAAGAGGAAGCCGAGCGCGTGCTCGACACCGTGATCAACTGGGGCCGCCATGCCGAGATCTTCGCCTACGACGCCGACGACGCGGTCCTCAGCTTGGAGAATTTCTGAGCGCGGTCGCCGGGCCGGCAAAGCCTCCTACCGCGATCCGATTCGCGCGGTGTGCAGAACAATATGAGCGACCCGCCGCGCGGCCGCGCGACGGGGGCGCGCCCGCTGAACCGCGCCGCGATCACTGCCTCGATCACCTGCGCGACGATCATGCAGGGGGTCGACACGACGATCGCCAACGTCGCGCTGCCTCACATCCAGGGCTCGCTTTCCGCCTCGCAGGACCAGGTCGCCTGGGTGCTGACCTCCTACATCGTCGCGGCGGCGATCATGACGCCCTTGACGGGCTGGCTCGCCGGCCGCTTCGGCGTCAAATGGGTGTTCTTCATCTCGGTCGTTGGGTTCACCATCGCTTCCGCCCTGTGTGGCAGCGCGACGAGCCTCGCCGCGCTCGTCCTCTACCGCCTCCTGCAAGGGGTTTGCGGCGCCGCGCTGGTGCCGCTGTCGCAATCGGTGCTGTTGCAGATCAACCCGCCCGAGCGGCACGCGCGGGCGATGGCGGTATGGGGCACCGGCACCATATTGGGGCCGATCATCGGGCCGGCGCTCGGCGGCTGGCTCACCGACAATTACAATTGGCGCTGGGTCTTTTACATCAACCTGCCGATCGGGGTGCTCTCGGCGGTCGGCATTCTGATCTTCATCCACGAAACCCGCCACGCCCATCGCGAGCCCTTCGACTTCTTCGGCTTCCTCACCTTGAGCTTCGCGATCGGCGCCCTGCAGATGCTGCTCGACCGCGGCGAACTCAAAGATTGGTTCGGCTCGACCGAGATCTGGGCCGAGGCGACGATCTCGCTCGTCGCGTTTTATCTCTTCGTCGTCCACACCGTGACGGCGGCCGACCGGTCGTTCCTGAACCGCGACATGCTGAAGGATTTGAACCTCGTCGTCGGGGTCGTCCTCATCTTCTTCGTCGGCATCATCTTGAACGGCACGCTGGCGTTGATCCCGACGATGCTGCAGCAGCTGATGAATTATCCGGTCGTGACGACGGGGCTCGTGACGATGCCGCGCGGCCTCGGCACGATGATCGCGATGATCATGGTCGTGCGCCTCGTCAGCCTCGTCGACATGCGCTGGATCGTCGTCGCCGGCTTCGGGCTGACCGCCCTCTCCTTATGGCAGATGACCGGCTTCTCGCTCTATATGGGGATGGCGCCGGTCATCGTGTCGGGCCTCGTGCAGGGCTTCGGCCTCGGCTTCGTCTTCACCCCGCTCTCCACGATCACCTTCTCGACCCTGCCGCGGCACGTGCTGACGCAAGGCACCGCGATCTTCAGCCTGACGCGCAACATCGGCGGCAGCGTCGGCATCGCGATCGTCGAGGCGCTGTTGCAGGAGAATACGCAGGTCGTCCACTCGCGGCTCGTCGAGGGGTTGCGGCCGGACAACCCGCTGGCGCAGGCGCCTTATCTGATGCCGCCCTTCAGCCTCTCGGCGCCGGCCGGCGTGCTGGCGCTCAATGCCGAGGCGACGCGGCAGGCGGCGATGGTCGCCTATATCGACGATTTCGAGTTCATGATGGTGATCGTCATCGTCTCGCTGCCGCTGTTGTTGCTGCTGCGCCGGCCGCAACCCCGCCGCGAGGCCGCGGTGGCGCTCGAATAGCCGGCTTCAGCCGAGCGAGGTCATGATCTCGCGATAGGCGGCCTCGGGAAACGCCTTCATCGTCTTCGTGCGCACTGTCCCGAGCATGCCGAGGAGCAGCGTGAAGCGCGCCGCGACCGCGTCGTCGGGCGCCTCGTAGACGGCGACGAGGTCATAGTCGCCCATCGTCATGTAGAGCGACCTGAACTCGCCGCCCATCTCGGCGAGCGCCTTTTTCGCGCTCTCCAACCGCTTCGGCGAGTCATTGACCTGACGGGCCCCCTGATCGGTCCAGTTGGCGAGCATGATGTAGGTCGGCACGGCGCATCCTCCCGACTATATCGAGGCGCCCGTCTTGCCGCGGGCGCGTTCCTCGGGCGCGCAGCATGCACCCGGAAGCCGTGCGCCGGCCAGGAGAGTCTGGGCCGCGGCGGTTTCCGCCGTCGATCAGGGCGCGGCGGCGATGCGGTCGAGCTTGGCGGCCATGATGAAGTCGTTCTCGTGCAGCCCCTTGATCTTCTTCGTGCGCAGCGACACCGTCGCATAGCCCCAGCCGAAGCCGATGTCGGGATGATGACCCTGCGCTTCGGCAAGCGCGGCGGTGCGCTCGACGAACGCGAAGGCCTCGCGGAAATTCTTGAATTTGTAAGTGCGCTCGATGCGGCCCGCGCTATCGAGCAGCGCCCAGTCCGGCGTCTCGCTCAGGTAATTCGCGGCTTCCTCGGGCGACAGCGGCGGCACGCCGCCGCGGCACGGCGTGCAGCTCTTCTCGACAAGCGTTGCGGTCATCTCACCCCTCCGTCCGATCCCCGACCATAGCAGCTTCCTGCAGCGGGAGGCGACGGGCGAGCGGCGCCGTCTCGTTACGGCGCGCCCCGATCGGCGGCGAGGCGCATCGTTCGGCGGGGCAGGTCGGCGACCGTCGAAAACGGCGGCGGCCGGCGGTTGCCGTGCTCGAGCCGATAGCTCTCGCCGTTCATTTCGATGATATGGAGGCGCCAGCTCAGCCGGTCGAGCAGCGCGCCGGTCAACCGCTCGCTGCCGAACACGCCGACCCACTCCTTTATCGGAAGATCGCTGGTGATGATGGTGGAGCCGCGCTCGCTGCGTCGGCTGACGACCTCGAACAACAACTCGGTGCCGGCGCCCGAAAGGGGCGCGTAGCCGAAGTCGTCGATGATCAAGAGGCCGCAGGCATCCAGCCGCCGCTCCAGGCGCATGACGCGCCGTCCGGCGCGAGCCTCGATCAGTTCGTGCACCAGCGCGGCGGCGGTCGTGAAGCCGACCGAATGCCCCTTCCGACAGGCTGCCAGGCCGAGCCCGATGGCGAGGTGGGTCTTGCCGGTGCCGATGCCGCCGACGGCTACGATGTTCTCCCGGCGAGCCAGGTATTCGCATTGCGCCAGCTCCTGCACCAACCGCCGGTCGAGCGAGGGGATCGCGGCGAAATCGAAGTCGTCGAGGCTCTTCACCGCCGGAAACCGCGCCTTCCTGATCAGGCGCTCGACCCTGCGGGCGTGCCGCTCGTTCAGTTCGATCTCGGCCAGGCGCGAGAGATACCGCCAATGGGCGAGACCCTCGGCGGCGCATTGCCGGGCCAACGCGTCGTATTCGCGCAGGAAGGCCGGCAGCTTGAGCGCCTTCAGGCGATCGGCCAGCAGCCTGGCGTCCTCCCCCGCCGCCGGGACCAGGGCGACGCTCGGCGCGGCAACGCCTTGCCGCGGCGGCGGCGGCGTGGCCGGCGCCTCCTTGCAGGCGAGCAGCGAACCCGACAGTTTTGCGTGCGTCATGTTCGTCTACGCCGCCGCGCGCATGCTGATCCGCGCGTGGACGAACTTCCACAACTCGGCAATTTCCCGCGCCGATCGGCTGGAAGCCGCCGTTTCGATGACGCTGCGGCCGTCGATCATCGAGGCGGCGTAATCGGTGCGCTGATAGAGAATGACCGGCGCCACCGGGCCGTGCTCGGAGAGCGCGGCCACCGCCTGCACGGTGATGTTGGCCCGGGGCGCCGCGCCGTTGACGACGAAGAGAAACGGTTTCCCGGCCCGCCGCGCCATATCGACCGTTGCGCCGACGGCGCGCAGATCGTGCGGGCTCGGCCGCGCCGGGATGACGACCAGATCGGCGATCGCAATGACCTGCGCGATCGCCGCGGTGCGCGCCGGCGGCGTGTCGATGATCGCGACGGCAAAGCCGCGCCGGCGCAGCTCGGCGAGATTGGCGGCCAGTTCGTCCGCGCGCATCGCGGTGAGCTCGCCCGGCGTGACCGTCGCCAGCGCCAGCGTGCCGTCGTTGCGCGCACGCCACCACTCGGCGAGCGAGCCCTGCCAATCGGCGTCCACCAGAACGGCCGGCCCGTCGCCCGCCAAGCCGGCCTGTACGGCCAGGTGCGCGGCGATCGTCGTCTTGCCGGAGCCGCCCTTCTGACTCGCCACCACGATGACCCGCATGTTCGTCGACCTGCCGACATACGGAACAGGCGCCAGGCTGGTGGCTTCGGGCAGGGGCACCAGCCGTTCCGGCTCCTCCTCGGTCGCCGAAGGTTCGTCCGCCCGCTCGGCCGAATGCTCGGCCCGCAGGCGATCCACCAGCCTCTCGACCTTCTCCTCGGTCGACAGCATTACCCGTTCTCCATTGACCGCCTGCTCCGGCGGGAGAGGGGTCGCGATCCGTTTGAACCAGTCGAGCATGTGCACTTGTCCAAGTTGCCGGCCCACCCGCCGGCATGCTCGTCATGCCAGAAATGCATTAAATGAAGATTAAACCCGCGCGAGTTGCCGCCACGCGCGGAAACGCGAAGGCAGGCTTTCAGTGCAGGACGACGATCCGCGCGTCGCCCTCGCGTCGGGTGACAGTGACCGCGACCTCCTCGCCGTAGCGGCGCAGCAGCACGTCGGCCGCGCCCTCTTTCAGCTTCAATCCGCGCAGCTGCAGATCGTCGAGAAAGCGCGGCAACAGCGGTCGCTCGAAGCGGATCTCTTGGGCTGCCTCGGCGAAGGAGAGCCCGAGGCTCGCCTGCACGAGGGCGAAGACGGCGGCGCTCGCCCAGGCCTGCGGCGAGCAGGCGACCGGGTAGAGGGTGGGCGCGGTCAGCGGGCGCGCGGGAAAGCCGCAGAACAGCTCCGGCAACCGCCGCAGTTCCATGTAGCCGGCGGCGGCGTAGAGCCCTTCGAAGATCCGCGCCACCGCCTCTTTGAGGCCGTAGCGCGCCAGCCCCAGCGCGATCAGCGCGTTGTCGTGCGGCCAGATCGAGCCGTTGTGGTAGGACATCGGGTTGTAGCGCGGCGCCGTCAGCGCCAGGGTGCGCACCCCCCAGCCGGCGAAGGAGGCGACGCCGAGGAGCGTCTCGGCGACGCGCCGCGCGCGCTCGGGATGGGCGATCCCGGAGAACAGCACCTGCCCGGCATTCGAGGTGACGACGCGGCACGGGCGCTTGTCGCCGTCGAGGGCGAGGGCGTAGATGCCCAGCTCCTCGCACCAGAAGGCGCGCTCGAAATTTTCCCGCAGCGCCTCGGCCTGCCGCGTGAGGATCGCGGCGGCCGCGCTGTGGTCGAGCGCCACCGCGAGCTGCGCGGCGTGCCGCTTCGCGGCATAGACCCAGCCCTGCACCTCGCAGAGCGCGATCGGCCCCCGCGCCATGCTGCCGTCGGCGTGGAAGATCGCGTCGCGCGAATCCTTCCAGCCCTGGTTGACGAGCCCCGTCGCGTTGCGGCGCGCATATTCGACAAAGCCGTCGCCGTCGGGATCGCCCTCGTGGTCGATCCAATGCAAGGCCCGCTCGACATTCGGCCACAATGCCCGAGCGGTCGCGATGTCGCCGGTGCGCTCGACATATTCGCCGAGCAGCATGACGAAGAGCGGCGTCGCATCGACGCTGCCGTAATAGCGCGCGAACGGCACCTCGCCGAGCCGCGCCATCTCGCCCTCGCGCATCTCGTGCACGATCTTGCCGGGTTCGGCGTCGCGCCCAGGGTCGGTTTCGCTCGCCTGCGTCGCCGCGAGGAAATTGAGGACGCCCCTGGCGATCTCCGGGTCGATCCACAGCGTGAAGAGCGCGGTGATGATGCCGTCGCGGCCGAACACCGTGCTGAACCACGGAATGCCGGCGAACGGGTAGGGCCCGTGCTCGGTATCGGTCAACAGCATGTAGAGATCGGCGACCGAGCGCCGGGCGAACTCGTTGAAGATCGTGTTCGTGCTGGCAAGGCTCGCAGCGCGTCCGCTCGAATTTCTCAGGGCCCGGCGCGCCAGGCGCAGCGCGCCGTAAAAGCCTGCGGCGGCCGGCTGCGGCCGGTCGGTCTCGCCGCAGCCGACCCGTAAGGCGAGCCGCACCCCCGCCCCGGGCGCCAGCGCCAGCTCGAACTCGGCCGCCGCCGTGTCGAGCCGGGTCGGCGCCGGATCGAAGGCGACGCCGGTCGCCCGTTCGATGCCGTCGAGGCCGAGATGGCGCAGCACCACCGAGAACCCGTCGCGCCGTTCGGCCGTCGTCGCGCCGTGCCGGCTGCGCCGGGTTCCGCGCACCTCGAAGAGATCGGCGAAATCCGCGGCAAAGGCGATCCCGAGGACGAGCTGGTGCGGCGCGACATCGTAATTGCGGATGAGCAGCCGTTCATAGACCGCGTTCTGCCAGACGAATTTGAGCCGGTTGACGTGGATCAGCTCGCCACGCAATGCCGGCCGGCGGGAGGAACCCAGATCCGGGTTGGCCAGATCGACCGCCAACACCGCGTTGTCCGCCTGTATGCTCGAACTCAACAGCAGCAGCGGCGCGCCGTTGAGGGTGAGGACAAGGCGCGACAGATGGCGCGTGTCGCGGTGATAGACCCCGTCCGAGCCGCCGTCGCGATCGACGATGTCGCCGCGCGCGTCGAAGACGGCAAAGGTGTGGCCATGCTTCAGGGCCCGCGGCGCCCGCTCCTGCGGCGACGGGCTCGTTTCGATCGCGAAGCGCGAGGCCGTCTCGTCGTCGCGCCCGGCGGAGGGTGGCGGGGCCTGCTTCACCGTCAGGCGGCGTTCGAGGCGCCGGCAGCGTAGCCGAACGGCGCGCCCGCCGCGGCGCGGCGCCGTACCGCGTCGTAGAGCGCCAGATAATCGGCCGTCATCCGCTCGGCCGTGAAGCGGGCCTCGAAGCGCCGCCGGATTCGGGCGCGGTCGAGCGACCTCGCCAGCGGCACCGCGGCGACCGCCTCGTCCACATCCTCGACGATGTAGCCGGTCACGCCGTCTTCGACGATCTCCGGGACCGAGCCGCGCCGGAAGGCGATGACCCGCGTGCCGTTCGCCATCGCCTCGATCAGGACGAGGCCGAACGGCTCCGGCCAGTCGATCGGAAACAGCAGCGCGAGCGCGTCGCCGAACAGCGCCCCCTTGTCGGCTTCGCCGATCTCGCCGATGAAATCGATGAGCGGATCCTTGAGGAGCGGCTTGATGCGCGTCTTGTAGTAGGCGCGATCGGCCTTGTCGACCTTGGCCGCGATCGTCAGCAGCAGGCCGGCGCGGCGGGCGATCTCGATCGTCCGATCGGGAGCCTTCTCCGGGCAGACGCGGCCGACGAAGGCGAGATAGCCGCCGTCGCCGCAGCCGAGTTGATAGAGATCGCGCGGCAGGCCATGATGAACCGTGCCGTACCAGGTGGCGGCGGCGAGCGGCGCGCGTTGCGCCTGCGATATCGAGGCGAGCGGCAGCATCGGAAATTCCCGCATCAGCGCCGGCAGGTCCGGCAGGTCGAGGCGGCCGTGCAGCGTCGTCACGTCCTGCCCCAGAGCCGTGCGAACAGCGGGAAATGGAGATAGTCGGTGTGGAAATGAATGATGTCGAACTCCTCGGCGCGGCGCGCCACGCGGTTCAACATCAGCATATGCCGGGCGAGCGGGTCGTGGCGCCCCTCGGCGAGCCGCAGCGCCGCCTCGCAGACCGCCTCCAGCCGCGCCGCGGTTGTCGAATCGCCGCTGGCGAACAAGCTCACTTCGTGCCCCTGCCGCACGAGTTCTTCGGTCAGATAGGACACCACCCGCGCGGTGCCGCCATAGAGCCGCGGCGGGCAGCTCTCATAAAGCGGTGCGATTTGCGCAATCCTCATGTGACGGATACCCCCGATCTGACAAAGCGAACGGCCGGCGCAGGCGGCGGGAGCCCCGCCGCCGATGCGTCTCCCCTTCGCGAATCCGGGTTTTGAACCGCCTGAGCCGGCAGAAGGTTCCCGCCTCGGCGGCGGCGTCGATCTGCCGGCGGGCGGGCATGGCAAAACGCCGCGCGCCATATCGGTGCACGGCGCTTTGCGATTGGTGTGCCTAGGCCGAGAGGGGTTGCCGATCAATCCCCTGGACGGTCCCGTCGTCCCGGCGAAGGTCGGGACCCACTTTTGCCGTGGATACCGGCCTTCGCCCGTATGGCGAGGAGGATCGATCGGTCTGAAGAATCGCGGCGGCGGTTACTTCGCGGGTGTCAATTGACCGCGAATCTCGCCCGCCTTATGCTCGGCCGTGTGAATGTTCACATACATTTGGCCGGCTTCCAGCTCCTTGACTTGCGCCGGCGTCAATTTTGCCGAACCCTTGATCGGGCTCGCCAGGGGGGCGGTGAACGGCACCAATACCGGCGCATTGGCGCCGGTAGCCGCCGGGCCGTGAATATGGCCGGCGAGCGCGTTGCCGCTCAATCCCGAATAGCTCACCTCCCAGCTCAGCGTGTCGGTCGCCGTGTTGAGCGAAGCCATGGCCATGCCCTTGCCGGCGCCGGCGACTGCCGGGACCTCCTGGGCGCCGCTCAGCTCGGCCGTGAAGTTGACCGTCTGGGCCTGCGCGGCTCCCGCAACCAGACCGAAGGCGAACGCAAAGCCGACCAGCGACGGTTTTATTTGCATGGGTTCGCTCCCGTAAAGCGTCAAGGCGGCATACCCTAGTCGAGCGGCGGCGTCTCTAGAAGCGCAAAATGACGGACGAGCGACGTTCGCCTGCGGCTTCCCTTCACGATGACGTGAGCGGCGTCGCGCCCGTTGCGCTTTCCGGCGGGGCGAACTGGAGGGCGGCGATGCTCGCCGCGACACTCGCCGTCACCCTGTTGCGGTTCTTTTGGCTCGCCTTGCAACCGGCCGGCCTCTATCCCGACGAGGCGCAATACTGGCTGTGGTCGCGGCATCTCGCCTTCGGCTATTACTCGAAGCCGCCGCTCGTCGCCTGGGCGATCGCGCTGACGACCACGCTCTTCGGCGACGGCCCTTTCGCGATCCGCCTCGCGGCGCCGCTCTGTCACGCGATCGCCGCCGCTTTCATCTACGGCATCGGAGCCCGCCTCTACGATCGCCGGGTCGGGTTCTGGGCCGGCCTCGCCTATCTGACCCTGCCGGGGGTGTCGGTCTCCGGCTTTGTGATCTCGACCGACGCGCTCCTGCTGCCGTGCTGGGCCGCCGCCCTCTATACCTTCATCCGGGCGCGCGAGGCAGCCGGGTTGTGGTGGGCCGCCGTCGGCCTCGCGGTGGGGCTCGGCCTCCTCGCGAAATACGCGATGGGCTATTGGCTGCTGTCGGCCTTCGGCTTCCTCTTCGCGAGCCGAGCCGAGCGGCGCCATCTGCCGCCGTTCCTCGCGGCCTGCGCCCTCGCCCTTCTCCTCTATCTGCCGAATTTGTGGTGGAACTGGGCGAACGGCTTTGCCAGCTATCTGCATTTGCGCGACAACGCCGACCTCGCTGGGCCGCTGTTCCACCCCCTCGAGCTCGGCGAATTCCTCGCCTCCCAGTTCGCGGTCTTCGGCCCCTTCTTCTTTGCGCTGCTGCTGTGGCTGATCGTGATGCCACGGCGCCTGACCGAGCCGCCCGCCGGGCTCCTCGCCGCCTTCGCGCTGCCGACCCTCGCCATAATCCTCATGGTCAGCTACCTGTCGCGGGCGCATGCCAATTGGGCGGCGCCCGCCTATGTCTCGGCGAGCGTCCTCGTCGTCGCCGTCGCACTCGATCGCGGTTGGCGGTGGCTGCCGGCCGCCTCGGTGGCGCTGCATCTGGCCGTCGTCGCCCTCGTCTTCGCCGGCCCGCCGGCGCTCGCCGCGCTCGGCCGGCCGCTGCCGGCCCGCTGGGACCCGCTGCACCGACTGCGCGGCTGGCGGACGCTCGGGACAGAGGTCGGCGCCGTCCTTGCCGCGCACCCCGGCTACCGGCTTCTCGCCGACGACCGCGAGACCCTGGCGGCGCTCGTCTATTACGTGCGTCCGCACCCCTTCGACGCGGTCCACTGGAACCCGCAGCGCACCGTCAAGAACGAATGGGATCTGACGAACGATCTGGCGCGCTACCCGGGCGGCAATTTCGTCGTCGTCTCGCCCGGCCATATCTTCGCCGAGCTCGAGCCCGCTTTTGCCTCGGTCGAGCGGTTGCCGCCTCTCGTCATCGGCATCGGGCCGGGCGGGGCGCGCCGCTATGCGCTCTATCTCGCCCGCGGCTTCACCGGCTATCCGCACGACCGGCGCCTGGCGGCGCCCGGCCGGCGATGAGCGCGCCGATCTCGCTGCGCCTGAGCTTGCGCCAGCCGGCGCAGATCGAGATTTCTTCGCCGCTGGCGCGCGGCGTCCTGCGCCTAGGCGAGCGCGGCTCGCGGCGGCTGCGCCGCAAGCTCGTGCGCTCGGCGTTCTCGCTCGTGCATCGGCGGCTCGGCCTGCCGGCGCGCGCGGTGATGCGGCTCGAAAACGGCACCCAATTCCCGGTCGATTGCGCCGACACCGCCTTTCTCGACTTTGCCGCGCGGCTCGCCCGCGACGGCGCGGTCGAGCCGGAGGTGACGGCGCTCTTCACGCATCTGGCACCCCGCCTCTCGGTCGTCTACGATATCGGCGCCAATTGGGGCTATTATCCGCTGCTGCTCGGCACCGATCCGCGCTTCAAGGGTGAGATCCACGCCTTCGAGATCGCCCCGCGGACCGCAGAGGGGCTCGGCCGCCTCGTCCGCTCCGCCGGGATCGAGGCGCGCGTGCGGGTGCACCGCTACGGCCTGTGGCGGCTGGACGGCGAGGTTCGCTTGACGAGGGAGAGGCACAGCTATCTCGCCCGCATCGTCGCGGAGGAGTACCGCGGCGGCAGCGACCGGGTGCCGGTGCGCCGCCTCGACGGCCTCGATTTGCCGGCGCCCGACCTGATCAAGATCGATGTCGAGGGGCACGAGACGGACGTGCTCCTGGGCGGGCTCGAACTCGTGCGCCGCCGGCATCCGATGATTGTCTTCGAATCCTGGTTCGACGCTGAAAATCGCGGCACGATGCTGGCGCCGCTCGAGTTGCTCGAAGGCAGCGGCTACGCCCTCTTTCGGCCGACCTGGCATCCGGCGGCCGCTGCCGCCGAGGGCCGGCTCGACCTCGAACCGCTCGCCGCCGCCGCCCGGCCGGCGATCGCCCTTTCCCTCAACCTCGTTGCGGTCCATCCGGCGCAGGCCGCGAGCTTGCCGGCGCCATGAGCGCGGCGACGACAGCCCCCGCCAAAGAACCTCCGACGGCGCGCTCGCTGCGCGGGCTAGCGGCGCTGCCGCGCTTTCTCCTCTATCATCGCATCCATCGCAGATTCCGCGACTTCACGATGGTCGGGCGCGCCGCCTATATCGCCAACCTCTACCTCGCCGACCGCGCGCTCGCCGACCCGGCGCTCGCCGGCGGCGCCGTCATCGAATGCGGCACCTGGAAGGGCGGCATGGCGGCGGGCCTCGCGCGGCTCGGCGGGCCGGGTCGCGATTACTGGTTTTTCGACTCCTTCGCCGGGCTGCCGCCGGTCGGCGAGAAGGACGGCGAGGCGGCGAGGCGCTGGCAGGCCGATGCGGCTGGCCCGAGCTATCTCGACAATTGCCGGGCGAGCCGCGAGGCGTTCGCCCGCGTCATCGGCCGGGTCGCACTGCCGCCCGAGCGCGTGCACATCTGCGCCGGGTTTTTCGTGGACACTTTCCCCGCGGTCGCGGTCCCGCCGGTCGCGGTCCTGCGGCTCGACGCCGACTGGTACGAGTCGACGCTGCTGTGCCTCGAGAAATTCTGGCCCAACCTGCTGCCCGGCGCCTTGGTGCTGATCGACGACTATTACGCCTGGGAAGGCTGCCGCAAGGCGGTGCACGCCTTTCTCGCGCGGCGCGAGGCCGCCGAGGCGATCCGGCAGAGCCGCTTCGGCAAAGTCGCCTACATGGTGAAGTCCTAGTCGTGGACGGCGTCTCGTTCATCGTCACGGTATTCGACAAGCGGGCGTACCTGCCGCGCGTCCTCGCCGCGCTCGCCGGGCAAAGGGGCCCGTTCCGCCGCGAGTTCGTATTCGTGGACGACGGTTCGAGCGACGGCTCGGCCGAGCTGCTCGCCGAGCTGACGGCCGGCTGGGAGGAGCCCGTGTCGATCCTGCGGCAGGAGAACCGCGGCGCCGCCTCGGCGACCAACCGCGGCGCCGCGAAAGCCTCCCTCGCCTGGCTGAAGCTCCTCGACGGCGACGACCTGCTGCTGCCCGGCGCGACGGCGAACCTTCTTGCGGCGGCAATGGCGAGCGGCCAGCCCTTTGCCTATGGCGGGCTCGATTTCTACGACCCTGCAGCGCCCGATCCCTGCGAAGGCCGCGCCGCCGCGACCGGTTTCTCGCTCGCGGAAGACGGGCTCGCCCGCTTCATCCGCAATTGCCCGGCCAATTCCAGCTCGATCCTCGTCTCGGCGGCGCGCTACCGCGAAACGGGCGGCTGCGACGAGCGCCTCGTCTCGCCCGACCAGGCGCTGTTTTTGCGCCTCTTCGCGACCGGCGGCGGAGTGCGGCTCGCCGGCCCCGTCGCCCTCGTGCCGAAGGATGCGCCCGGGCGGCTGTCGCAGCAGCGCGGGCGCAGCCGCTACGAATCCGTGCTCGCGCTCCATTATCTCGTCGCGGAAAATCCCGGCTTGAGCGAGCGGCACAAAAGGCTCGCCTACCGCCGCGCCTTGTCGCGGGCCTGGCGTTTTCATCGCCATCACGGCGGCAGCGCCGTCTTCAGCGGCCATTTTCTGCGCCTCGTCGCGAGCCGCTTGCCGCTGCCGGTCGACCGCGCCCGCGCGATCGAAAGATCACTCGCCGCCTTCACCCCGGACGGCAACAGCGACCGCCCGGCCGAATGGCTGCCGGGCGCCGAACGCGCCCGCCGCGCCTCGTGGAGCCGCGGATGAAAACCGCCGAGGAGGGCTACAGCGACGAATTCTACCGCTCGCTCGACGAGACTTCCGAGGTCTCGGCGCGGGCCATCCTGCCGTTGCTCTTCGAGCTGGCGCCGGTCGAAAGCGTCGTCGATGTCGGTTGCGGCGACGGCGCCTGGCTCGCCGTGGCGCTCGATTGCGGCGCCGGCGAGATCTTGGGGCTCGAAGGACCGTGGATCGAGGAGGCGCGGCTCAAGATCCCTTCGGCGCGGTTGCGGCGGGTGCGGCTCGACCGGCCGTTCGGCATCGAACGCCGTTTCGACCTCGCGATGAGCCTCGAAGTCGCCGAGCATCTGCCGCCCGACCGCGCCGCCGGTTTCGTCGAGGAATTGACGCGGCTCGCCCCGCTCGTCCTCTTTTCCGCCGCCGTGCCGGGGCAGGGCGGCGTCCACCATCTGAACGAACAGTGGCCCTTTTATTGGGCGCGGCTGTTCGCCGAGCACGGCTATCGCGCGATCGACGCGCTGCGCCTTCGGGTGTGGGACGCCCCGGCGGTCGCCTTCTGGTACAAGCAGAACGTGCTGATCTTCGCCGCGCCGAACGCGCTCGCCGCGCACCCGAAACTCGCCGCCGCAGCGGCGGCGAGTTCGGGCGACCCGGCCGCCCTTGTCCACCCCGACCTCTACTGCCAGACCTTGCGCCTCGCGGAACCCGGCTTCCGGCGCTGGCTCGAGATGGCGCCGCAGGCGGTGCGCAGGAGCCTCGCCCGGCGGGCGCAAGAAGGCTGACCCGGTTGTGCGGGCTCGCCGGCTTTTTCGACCCCGGGCGCCGCCTCGATCCGGCCGAATTCGCCGCGATCGCCCGCCGCATGGCCGAGAGGCTCGCGCATCGCGGCCCCGACGACGAGGCGGTGTGGGTCGATGGCGAGGCCGGCGTCGGGCTCGGTTTTCGCCGCCTTTCGATCATCGACCTGTCGCCGGCCGGCCGCCAACCGATGCTGTCGTCCCGGGGCGGCCTGGTGATGGTCTACAACGGCGAGATCTATAATTTCCACGCCTTGCGCGAGGAACTCGCGGGTACGCCGTGGCGCGGCCACAGCGACAGCGAAGTGCTGCTCGCGGCGATCGAGCGCTGGGGCTTCGTCGCGGCGCTCGGGCGGCTCGACGGCATGTTCGCGATCGCACTCTGGGACAAGGGAGCGCGCCGGCTCTGGCTGGCGCGCGACCGCTTCGGCGAGAAGCCGCTCTATTACGGCGGCCTCGGCGGCGTCTTCCTCTTCGGATCGGAGCTGAAGGGGCTCGCCGCGCACCCGGCCTGGACCGGCGCATTCGACCGCGAAGCATTGGGGCTCTTCCTGCGCCGCTCTTACGTGCCGGCGCCCCATTCGGCCTATGCCGGGATCAAGAAATTGCCGCCCGGCCATTACCTGTCGGTCTCCGAAGCCGGCGAGATCGGCGCCGCCACACCCTATTGGTCGGCTGCCGAATGCGCCGCGGCGGCGGCGCAGCGCCCCTTCGGGGGCACCCTCGCCGCCGCCGTCGACCGCCTCCAGGCGCTTGTCGACGCGGCGGTAGCCTCGCGCCTGGAAGCCGATGTGCCGCTCGGCGCCTTTCTCTCGGGCGGCATCGATTCCTCGACCATCGCCGCCGCGATGCAGCGCGCCCGTCCGGGGTCGGTGCGCACCTTCAGCATCGGCTTCCCCGATCGCGCCCACGACGAATCCCGCCATGCCGCGCTCGTCGCGCAGCATCTCGGGACGACGCATACGAGCTTCACCGTCAGCGACGCCGAATGCCGCGAGGTCTTGCCGCGGCTCTGCGAGGTTTATGACGAGCCCTTTGCCGACGCCTCGCAGATCCCGACGCTGCTCCTCTGCCGGCTGACCCGCAGCGCCGTCAAGGTGAGCTTGTCCGGCGACGGCGGCGACGAGCTCTTCGGCGGCTACTCCCGCTATGCCGCCGCCGCCCGGCGCTGGCGGCGCACCGAGCGCGCGCCGCGCGCCTGGCGCGCCGCTTCCCGGCATCTCGCCCGCCCGCTCGCGGGCAGCAACACGCGGCCCTGGCGCCGCTTGCGCAAGCTCCTCGAACCCTGGGGGCATGAGAGCGCGGGCGCGCTCTACGGCGATTATCTGTCACGCTGGCGCACCGGCGACGGGCTGACGCCGGGGCTTGCCTTGCCCGCACCCGCGTTCGCGGCGCCGGTATTGGGAGCGCTTCCCTCGCTCGAGCAGGCCTTCATGCTGATCGACGCGACGAGCTATCTGCCGGACGACCTCCTCGTCAAGATCGACCGCGCCAGCATGGCCTTCGGGCTCGAGGCGCGCGCCCCCTTGCTCGACCCGCGCATCGCCGAATTCGCCTGGGCGCTGCCGGCCTCGCTCGCGGTCGAGGGCGGCCCCAAGCTGGTCTTGCGCGAGGCTTTGTTCCGGCGTGTGCCGCGCGCCCTCGTCGACCGCCCGAAGCAGGGTTTCGAGCCGCCGATCGGCCTGTGGCTGCGCGGCGCGCTCAGGGATTGGGCCGACGATCTCCTGGCGCCGGCGAGCCTCGGTAAGAGCGGGCTCGTCGCCACCGAGGTCGTCGCCGCGCGCTGGCGCGAGCACCGCAGCGGCCGTCGCAACTGGGCCTATCCGCTGTGGAACATCCTGATGCTCGAGGCTTGGCTCGGCCGCGCCCGCAAAGGGTGAAGAATTGGCCGGTCGGACGGAGGGGCTACCGATACTTTTGTAATTCCTTCTCGTACTCCTGATGCGCGCGTTGTTGTTCCGCCTTGATCTGGTCCTGCTCCTTCAGATATGCGGCGCAGGTCTGCTGGTTCTTGAAAAAGACGAAATGAAATCCCTTTGCCATGAAGGACTTATATGCCTCCAGGGAAGGCAAGACGACCTCGGTTCGGCCGGCTTTGTCATCGACTATGCGAGCCCCCAGCGAACGGGTTCGCGCCAGCTCATACGCCGGCGGATGCTCGGAAATCATGCACTTTGGCCCGTTGGCCCAATACCACGTCAGCGCATCCGCTCGCGGTGCAATGCCGGCCGCTGCCGCAATGACGATTATGCCGGCGCCGAGCCCACGCGATTTCCGGTTCATGTTCGGTCCCTCCCTGGGCGCTCAGGGGACGAGGCGGTAGCCGCCCGGCTCGGTGACGAGGATGCGGGCGTTGCCGGGGTTGCTCTCGATCTTCTGGCGCAGCCGGTAGACATGCGTTTCGAGAGTGTGCGTCGTCACTCCGGCATTGTAGCCCCAGACCTCGTCGAGCAGCCGCTCGCGCCCGATCACCCGGTCGCCGGCGCGATAGAGGTATTTGAGGATCGCCGTCTCTTTTTCGGTTAGCCGCACCTTCTTGCGGCCCTCGGCATCGACCAGCATCTTGGCGCTCGGGCGAAAGGTGTAGGGACCGATCGTCAGGATCGCGTCGTCGCTGCGCTCGCTCTGCCGCAGATGCGCGCGCAGCCGCGCCAACAGGACGCTGAGGCGAAAGGGTTTCGTCACATAGTCGTCGGCGCCGGCATCGAGCCCCATGACCGTATCGGCCTCGCTGTCCGCGCCCGTCAGCATGATGATCGGCGAGCGCACGCCGGCGCGCCGCATCAGCCGGCACAGCTCGCGCCCGTCCATGTCGGGCAGGCCGACATCGAGCAGGATCGCCTCGTAGCTGTCCTCGCCGACAATCTCGAGCGCCCGCGCCGCCGTCCCGCACTCGATGGCGGCGAACTCCTCGTTGAGGGCGAGCTGCTCGGCGAGCGACCGGCGCAATGCCGCGTCGTCGTCGACGATCAATATTTTGCGGGCGGCTCTCATGATCTTGTCCGACCGGTCGTGACGCCGCAGCCTGGCGATTATCGCCGGGCCCGGGCCGTCACATCCCCGTGCGGCGAGCCTATAGGCGATTCGTCGCAGGTTTTCCAGGGCCGCATGGCAGGGAAGCGAAGCGGGGCCGAATAACTGTGCTGGCGTCGCGGCCGCGACGCCATATGATGGCGAGCGCTCCGAGGGAGAAGACGACGCAAGTGGACACGATCTCGGCGGACGCCACGGAAGGCGCCAAGGCGGCGCGGCAGGCCTTGGGCCGCGCGCTCGGCGAAGCCATCTTCGCGCTGCGCCGCGGCGAGCCGGTGCTGATCCGCGACAACGAGAAGGGCAAGGATTGGGCGGTGCTCGCGCTCGCCGCCGAGATCGCCGGCGACGACGACATCGCGCGGCTGCGCGCCATGTCGAGCGGGCCGGCCTTCGTCGTGCTGACGCGACGGCGCGCCGTCGCGCTCGGCCTTGCCGCGCGCCCCGGGCAATCGGCCGGCCGGCCGGGCGCGCTCTCCGGCGCGCTCTCGATCCCGGTCTCGCCGAGTTTGCCGGCGGTCGTCGTGCGCAAGCTCGCCGACCCGGCCGCCTCGCTCGGCGCCGAACCGCCCGGGCTCGGCCCCGCGCCGGTCGTCGCCGAGGGCGCGGCGCTCGCCGCCGTCGTCCTGGCAAAGCTCGCCTCGCTGCTGCCGGCGGCGCTCGTGCTGCGGCTCGGCGCGGCGGAGACGACAATGCTGGCGCGGCGCAACGATCTGGCCGTCGTCGAGGCGGGTTCGGTCTTCCGGCGGGATGCGGCGGCGGCCGGGCTCCAGCGCGTCGCCGAGGCGCGCGTGCCGCTGGCCGACGCGGAAAACGCGCGGCTGATCGCGTTCCGGCCCGGCGACGGCGGGCTCGAGCACCTGGCGATCCTGATCGGCGCTCCCGACGCGGCATCGCCGGTCCTCGTGCGGCTGCATTCGCAATGCTTCACCGGCGACCTCTTGGCGAGCCTGCGCTGCGACTGCGGTGACCAATTGCGCGGCGCCATCGCCGCCATCGCCGCGGCCGGCGGCGGCGTCCTTCTCTATTTGGCGCAGGAAGGGCGCGGCATCGGGCTCGTCAACAAATTGCGGGCCTACGAATTGCAAGACGCCGGCTTCGACACGCTCGACGCCAACGAGCAGCTCGGCTTCGACGCCGACGAGCGCGTCTACCTGCCGGCCGCCGAGATGCTGCGCCAGCTCGGCTTCTTCACGATCCGGCTCTTGACCAACAACCCGGAGAAGCTCCTCGCACTCGAGCGCTACGGCATCCGCGTCCTCGAACGGGTGCCGCACGTTTTTCCGGCGAACGGCCACAACGAGCGTTATTTGCGCACCAAGGCGACGCGCAGCGGGCATTTCCTGTAGCGTTCCGGTGAAATCCCGTCGTTGCGAGGAGGCCGCAGGCCGGCGCAGCAATCCCGTGGCGATTGCTTTCCGGAGTTTATCCTCGGGCCGCGCGCCGCGCGGGGCCCGTGGGCTCGCGTTGCCGGTCCCCGGATCTGGCTCGCAGCTCCTTGTCCATCCGGCGGGCGAGGCACGCTGGCGGAAGCGACGATTTCGCTGCGCGCTCGGGCGGGCCGGCGTCCTCGCCGAAAAGCGCGAGGGCGACGGCGGGACGCCCGCGGGGTTGTGGCCGATGCGCGACGTGTGGTTCCGCGCCGACCGCCTCGCGATGCCGGCGACGCATCTTCCCTGCCGCGCGCTCGACCCCGCCGACGGCTGGTGCGACGACCCGGCCGACCCCTTCTATAACCGCCACGTCCGGCTCCCCTATCCGGCGAGTTGCGAGCGGCTGTGGCGCGAGGACCGGCTTTACGATTTGATCGTGCCGCTCGGCTACAACGACGATCCCGTCATCCCGGGACGCGGCAGCGCCATCTTTCTGCACGTCGCGCGCGCGGATGTCGCGCCGACCGCCGGCTGTGTCGGGCTCGCGCTCGCCGATCTGCTCGTCGTGCTGCGCGAGGCCGAACCCGGCGCCACAGTGCGCGTCCTCGCCGAATAAGGAGTTTCCGAACAAACCTTCGTGCAGGTCATGCCCTCGCTCGTCATGTCCGGACTTGACCCGGCCGTCCCATGAATCCGCGGGTCGCGCCCGCGGGCGACGCTTTTTGGCTGCGCATCCACACGATCGAAACCCCCTACCCCGCCGGCGCCGGCCGCGCGCCGAAGATCGCGGTGCCGACCCGGACATGGCTCGCGCCGAAGCGGATCGCGGTCTCATAGTCCGCGCTCATCCCCATGCTGAGGCATGCAAGGCCGTTGCGCCGGGCGATCTCGCGCAACAGCGCGAAATAGGGCGAGGGCTCCTCCTCGAAGGGCGGGATGCACATGAGGCCGCGGACCGGCAAGGCCAGCCTGTCGCGGCAGAACGCGATGAAGGCGTCGGCTTCGGCCGGCATCACGCCGGCTTTCTGCGGCTCCTCGCCGGTGTTGACCTCGATGAAGCAATCGCGCCTGAGCCCGCTCCTGTCCATCTCGCGGGCGAGCGCCTCGGCCAGCCGCGGCCGGTCGACGGTCTCGATCACGTCGAAGAGCGCCACCGCGTCGCCGACCTTGTTCGTCTGCAACGGCCCGATCAGATGCAAGCAAAGGTCGGGCCAGGCCTCGCGCAGCGCCGGATATTTCGTTTCCGCCTCTTGCACCCGGTTTTCCCCAAAGAGGCGATGGCCCGCGGCGAGCGCCTCGCGCACGGCGGCGGCGGGGTGGGTCTTCGTGACCGCGACGAGGTTGACGCTCGCCGGGCCTCGCCCGGCGAGACGCGCCGCGGCGGCGATGTGCTGCCTGACGGCGGCGAGGTTTTTCGCGATAACCCCTTCCATAACGGCTCCATTCCTGGCACAAGCGTCCTCTGGCCGCAGCCTCCGAAAGGGGCGCCGGACGAAGGATCGCAAGATGTCCGCGCTTTATTACCGCCTGCCGTTCGTCGCCGCCGCAAGTCTTTCTTTAGCGCTCGCCGCCTGCGGCTCGAACAGCGCCAAGGCGCCGGCGCCGGCCGGCGTGCAGCGGGTCGCGGCAAACGAGCCGCATGAACTCGACACCGACGCCACGATCTGGACGGTGCTCGGCATCGCGCATGAGCACCCGCACGCCGAGCCCGGCCCCAAAACCGGTCCCGGCGTCAACCCGATCCTCTGGCAGGCGTCGCACGACACGCTCGATTTCGTCAAATTCTCGGCCGAGGATCCTAAGACCGGGGTCATGGTGAGCCATTGGTATTCGCCCGCGGGGCGGCCGAACGAACGCTTCAAGATCACCGTTTTCATCGTCAGCCGCGTGCTGCGGACGGATTCGCTGAACGTGCGGGTGCGCCGCCAGGTGCGCGGGCCGACCGGCGATTGGGCGGACGCACGTGCCGATCTGACGATCGATTCCGCTCTCGACACGGCGATCCTGCGGCGGGCGCGCGAGCTGCGGCACGCATGGTTCCCGAACGAAGCGGGCAACAAGTAAAAAGCCGAGCGACGCATACCGGTCATGTCGCGCTATAATTTCCGAGACACGGAAGAGAAGTGGCAGCGCCGTTGGCGCGACGGGCGAGTTTTCGAAGTGGCCCGCGAGCCGGCGCGCCCGAAATATTACGTCCTCGAAATGTTTCCCTACCCGTCGGGCAAGCTGCATGTCGGGCATGTCCGCAATTACACGATGGGAGACTTGGTCGCGCGCTACCGCCGCGCCCAGGGTTACAACGTTCTGCACCCGATGGGTTGGGACGCCTTCGGGCTGCCCGCCGAAAACGCCGCGATCGCCGGCGGCATCCACCCGGCGCGCTGGACCGAGGACAACATCAAGACGATGCGCGGGCAGCTCGAACGCATGGGCTTCGCCTATGACTGGTCGCGCGAGCTGGCCACTTGCGACCCCGATTATTACCGCCACGAGCAGAAGATGTTTCTCGACTTCCTCGCGGCGGGTCTCGCCTTCCGCAAGGAATCCTGGGTCAATTGGGATCCGGTCGAAAACACCGTGCTGGCCAACGAGCAGGTCATCGACGGGCGCGGCTGGCGCTCCGGCGCGATCGTCGAAAAGCGGCTGCTCTCGCAATGGTTCCTGCGCATCACCGCGTTCACCGACGAATTGCTCGAGGCGATCGCCACCCTGGAGCGCTGGCCGGAGCGGGTGCGGCTCATGCAGGAGAATTGGATCGGCCGCTCCGAAGGGGCGCGCGTCCAATTCGAGATCGCCGGCAAGAAGGAGCAGATCGAGGTCTTCACGACGCGCCCCGACACGCTCTTCGGCGCCTCGTTCCTGGCATTGTCGCCGAACCACCCGCTTGCCGAACGGCTGGCGCAAAAGGACCAGGCGCTCGCGGAATTCATCGCCGAATGCAACCGCCTCGGCACCAGCGAGGCGGTCATCGAGGCGGCGGAAAAGCGCGGGCACAGGACGGGCCTCGAGGCCGTCCACCCGCTCGACCCGAGCCGCCGGGTGTCGGTCTACGTCGCCAATTTCGTGCTGATGGAATACGGCACCGGCGCCATTTTCGGCTGCCCGGCGCACGACCAGCGCGACCTCGATTTCGCCCGCAAATACGGCCTGCCGGTATTGCCGGTCGTGTTGCCGCCGGGCGAGGACCCGCGCCGTTTCGCGGTCGGCGACACCGCTTTCGTCGAGGACGGCAAGCTCTACAATTCGCAATTTCTCGACGACCTCGCCGTGCCCGCCGCGAAGCGCGCCGTCGGCGAGCGCCTCGAGGAATTGGGCCGCGGCGCCCGCACGACCGTCTATCGGCTGCGCGACTGGGGCGTCTCGCGGCAGCGCTATTGGGGCTGCCCGATCCCGGTCATCCATTGCAAATCCTGCGGCATCGTGCCGGTGCCGGAAGCGGATTTGCCGGTCAGGCTGCCGGAAGACGTCGATTTCGCGCTGCCCGGCAACCCGTTGGCGCGGCACCCGAGCTGGAAGCACGTGCCCTGCCCGCGCTGCGGCGGCGTTGCGGAGCGCGAGACCGACACCTTCGACACTTTCTTTGAATCCTCCTGGTATTTCCTGCGCTTCTGCTCGCCGGGCGCGGCGAGCGCCTTCCTCCCGCAGGACGTCCGCTATTGGATGCCGGTCGACCAGTACATCGGCGGCGTCGAGCACGCGGTCCTCCACCTCCTCTATTCGCGCTTTTTCATGCGGGCGTTGAAACGTTGCGGCTATGTCGATCTCGACGAGCCTTTCGCCGGGCTCTTCACGCAGGGCATGGTGTGCCACGAGACCTATCAGGACAGGGACGGCGAGTGGCTCTTTCCGGAGGAGGTGGCGGCCGACGACAAGGGCCGGCTCCTCGACCCGAAGGGCCGGCCCGTTGCGGTCGGGCGCTCGGAAAAGATGAGCAAGTCGAAGAAGAACGTCGTCGGGCTCGACGCCATCGTCGACACCTACGGCGCCGACACCGCGCGGCTCTATCTCTTGTCCGACAGCCCGCCCGAGCGCGATCTCGAATGGACCGAGACCGGCATCGAGGGGATCTGGCGCTACGTCAGCCGGCTGTGGCGGATGGTGTCGGAACCGGCGGCGCCGCTGCCGCCGGCGGGGGCCGCGATCCCGGCGGCGCTGGCCGCGCCGCTGGTTGCGCTGCGCCGCCAGACCCACAAGACGATCGCCGCGGTGACCGACGACCTCGACAAGTTCCGCTTCAACCGCGCCGTCGCGCGTATCCGCGAACTGACCAACGCGCTCGACGATATTGCGGCGGCGGCGCCGGGAGCCGGCGCGGTGCTGCGCGAGGGGCTGGAGGCGGCGACCCGGCTGATCGGCCCGATGATGCCGCATCTGGCCGAGGAGATGTGGCACGAACT
>DASYYD010000281.1:0-22737 GCA_035934195.1 Allostellaceae bacterium
AGAGGTGCTGGCAGCCGCCGCGGCGCGGCGGCGCGGCTCCGATCTGCGCTCGAAAGTGGCGCCATGAGGTGGGCTTGTCCGCGGGTCATCCGAGGCAATCGCGGCGACCTGGCAAGCCGCTGGGGCATCCTCGCGAGCCTCGCCGAACTCGGCCTTCGCGATTTCGAAATATTCTGCGCCGATCCCCGTCACGTGCCGCGTTCCATCGGGGCGCGCCTGCATCCCTACGGCCGGGTCTACAACCTTCTCCCGAACTGGAAAGGCTGGCGAGCGCTGGCTCGCTGCGATGGTGTCCTGTGGACCGGCGGCCTCGATCTCCAGGACGATTCGAGCATCGCGAAGTTGGCACACACTCTCGTGCTCTTTTCCCTGTATCGCCTGCTCGGGCTGCGCATCGTTGTTGCGATGCAGGGCGCGGGACCACTCGAGACGCGGATCGGGCGCTGTCTCGCGCGCTGCATCCTGCGCCTCGTCGACCGTTTTCTGGTGCGCGACCAGGGTAGTCTTCGCCTGTTGCGCGGGCTGACCGGGGCGGATCGTCTCGTCCTGGCGCAAGACGGGATATTTCTGCCCGGGTTTGGTTGCGAACCGATTCCGCCCGCTGAGTCGGCGGAAATCGAAGCAATGACCGCTCGGGCTTCCGGGCAGAAGCTCATCGGGATCAATCTGCGGCTATGGTTCCATTTCACGGGCGGGCTTTTGCCCTACCAGCTTGCCAAGCGGCGCTACCAGGCCCGCGCCGCGGGCAAGATGGCCGAATTCGTCGCGGCGGCCGAACGGCTCGTGCAGGAGCTCCGGCGCAGCATCGGCGCGCGGATCCTGCTGATCTCGATGTATGAGCCGGGGGTCGAACCGTGGGAGGACGACCTTCCGTTTCTGCGGCAGCTGAAAGCCGCGTTCCGTGATGATGACGAAGTGGTCCTGGCCGCGGGCGTGCTCGGCATACCGGCTTTTTTCGAGCTCTTGAGCCGGCTCGATCTGATGGTCGGGACGCGGCTTCATTCGGCGCTGATCGCCTTGCGCGGCGGCCGGCCGGCGATCCACCTGTCCTATACGTTGAAGGGCCCCGCCATCTTCGCGCAGCTCGGCCTCTGCGACTGGGTCGTGAATCTGCCGGATTTCATCGCCGCTCCCGAAGAGGCCGCCAGTCTGGCACAGCGCATCCTTGCCGACAGCGACAGCCGGAGGCGCGTCGCAAGCGCCGTGGCCGCGGCGATCGCGGCCAACCGCGCCGTCCTGGCAGAGTGCGTTGCCGGCCTCGACGCGGCTTCCCCCGCCTGATGTAACATGTGCGGCATCGCGGGTTTCTACGGGCGGTTCGATCGGGCGTTGCTGACGCGCATGACCGACGCGCTCGCCCATCGCGGTCCTGACGACGCGGGCCACGAACTGCTTCCCGGCCGGTTCGACGGCATGGCTGTCGGGCTCGGCCATCGGCGGCTGTCGATCATCGACCTGGCCGGCGGGCATCAGCCGATGTGGGACCACGACGGCAAGACCGCCATCGTGTTCAACGGCGAGATCTACAACTACCGGGAGTTGCAAGCGGAATTGCGCAAAGCCGGCGCCCGGCTGCGCACCAACAGCGATACCGAGGTCATTCTTGCCGGCTGGCGGCTCTGGGGCGAGGAGGTGGTTTCTCGGCTCGAGGGCATGTTCGCCTTCGCCATCTGGGACGATGCAGGCCGCGAGTGGTTCCTGGCGCGCGACCGCTTCGGCATAAAGCCGCTCTTCTACTGCCAGCCGGACGCCGGGGGGTTCGCTTTTGCCTCTGAGATAAAGCCGCTGCTGCCGCTGATCGGCGGCGCCCGAGTCAATCAGGCGGCCCTTTACGACTATCTGCTGCATGGTTGGGTTGCGACCGAGGAGACCGCTTTCGCCGGCATCCGCCAGTTGCGTCCGGGTCATCTGCTGCGCCTTGCCGAAAACGCCAACGCGCCATCGCTGCGGCGCTATTGGCGGCTCGAGCGCGCGTCGGCGCAGCGCAGCGAAGACGAGTGGCGGGAGGCGATAACCGAGGCCCTCGACCGCGCCGTGAGCTCTCACCTCGTCGCCGATGTGCCGGTCGGCATAACCCTCTCCGGCGGGCTCGATTCGAGCGCGTTGCTGGCCTCGATGGTCCGGGCCAAGGACGCCCGGGAGATTGCCGCCTTCAGCCTTGGCTACGGTCTCGCCGACGATGAGTTGCCGTGGGCGCGAAAGGCGGCGGGGCATTGCGGCGTTCGACTTGTCGAACGCATCGTGCCGCCGGAGACCTTCGCCGAGAATTTCGCGCGCTGCATTTGGCATCTCGAAGAACCGATCGCGCATCCGGTGATGCAGACTACCTTTCAGCTCGGACGGATGCTGCACGATCAAGTCAAGGTCGTGTTGATCGGCGAGGGCGCGGACGAATTGTTCGCCGGATACCCCGAATTCCGGGTTGTGACCGGGCCCTTCGGCTGGGCGCCGCGGCGACTGCAACAGCGCAGCTTTCTGGCGGTGTGCTGCCTGATGCCCACGGCCGGCCAGCTGCGGCGCCTGCTGCGCCGGGAAAACCTCGATGAGGAAGCTCTCGACCGCAGGGAGCAATGCTTCCGGCCGTATTTCGCGAACGGGTCGATCGCCGATGGGGCGCTCCAATTCGAATTGGAGAAGGAACTCGTCTATAACCAGCTTGCCCGCGTCGACAAGCTGATGATGGCCCACTCGATCGAAGCGCGGGTGCCGTTTCTCGATCGTGCTTTTTCCGAACTCGTCCATGCCGCTCCCTTTGGCCTCAAATTGCGCGACGGCGTCCATAAGCACCTCTTGCGGGCGGCGGCCGCGCCGCGGTTGCCGGCCGGGATCGTCCGTCGCCCGAAGACCGGAAAGGGCGGCACGCAGGCGTTGCTCCCGACCGTGACGGGGATGCTGCACGGGTCTTTGAGCCATTTGTTGACCCGCGACGCCATCGGTTCGCGCGGCTGGTTCGATCCCGACGCGGTAGCGCGCTATCTGGGCGCCGCCCGCCGCGCCGACATTCGGCTCAACCCGATCGCGAGCCGCCGGCGCGCCAAATTCGCCTTGGCGCTCGCCGTGCTCGAACAATGGGCACGGCTGTTTTTCGACGGCGAAAAGGCGTGAGGTCATGGCCGATCGCGTTGCGGTAGAGGAATATCTCGACCTGCTCCGCGACCCGAGTGACGGCGGCCGACTGTTACTGAGAGACGGCGTTCTCCTCGGTGCCACATCGGGGCTCGTTTATGATTTTGTCGGCGCATTTCCTGATCTGCGGCCAGGCCATGGCCGGCCGGGACAAAAGCACGCCGATCCCGCCGGCGCCGATGCGCCTTTCCCGGCGGCGGCGCACCGCCGCGTTCTCGACCATTATGACGACAAGCCTTGCAACAATTACCTGGCGCTCGACAACATCCCGCTCGGACGCTACCTGCGCGATGCGGCCTACGATTCGTATTTCGCGGGGGTCCGCCTGGCTGTCGAGGTGGGCTGCGGAAAGGGCGCCGTCGCGCGGGCTTTCAAAGAGCATCGCGGCATCACCCCCTTCTGCATCGATCTCGCTTACGGCTCGCTGCGGCAGGTGCGCGAGAAACCGATCGAGGCCGATGGCGTCCTCGGCTCCAATCTGCGCCTGCCTCTCGCCGACAACGCCGCCGACATGGTCATTTCCTACGGCGTCATTCATCATACCCCGGACCCGCTGCGCTGCTTCATGGAGCTGACCCGCATCCTGAAGCCCGGCGGGCTGATGCTGTTCAGCGTCTACAATTGGGAGAACCTGTATCGGTCACTGTATTTCTTCCTCAGCCCGCCGCTCAAAGCGACCCGTCACCTGTTTGGCATACGCCTCGGCGATGCTATTCTGAAAGCGACCGTCTTTTTACCTTATCATCTGGCGTTATGGATAGTAATCGGCAGCGTTCAAGGCCGCTGGTCATTTCCGAATCTCTCCGAAAGCTACGAGCAGTTTGCCGATTTCTTCCTGACGCCGATTGCCCGGTTTTATCATTCCGGCGAGCTGCGAACGCTCGGCGACGCGTTCGGCCTCGACGTCGTCGAGCAGGATGCGGGCGGTTGGCCGAAAAACGGCTTCGCCCATTTCGTCTGGTATCGGAAGCGATGAGCGCAGGGATCCTGCCCGAAGGGGCGGCCCAGCGGCTCGCGGCGCGCGTCGCCGAGCTTTACGAGCGCAGCTTTGGGCCGATCTCCCGCGGGCCCGACCATGTGCGGCAGATGGTCCGCGACAGCCTCGACGAGCGCCGGTCCGCCGAGCAGATCGAATGCCTTGTCCGCGCGACCGGCATCGAGCTTCGGGGCAAGCGCATCCTCGAAATTGGCGCCGGGATCGGCCTCACGGTCGCGATGCTGCGCCGCCGTTTTGGCGCCGAAGCCTACGGGATCGAGCCGGAGGCCGACGATTACCGGGGAACGCTGGCGATCGCGCGCGATCTCGCGCAGGCCTGCGGCATTCCATCCGAGACGATCATCGACGGCGCGGGCGAGCATATCCCTTTCGACAGCGGCTTTTTCGACGTGGTGTTGTCGTCGAACGTGCTGGAGCACGTCGTCGACCCGCCACGGGTCATCGCCGAGATCGCGCGGGTGCTGAAACCCGGGGGGTATATGCATATCATCGTCCCGAATTACGGCTCGTGGTGGGAGGGGCATTACGGTCTCTTATGGCTGCCGCATTTGCCGAAATGGGCGGGCAGATTTTACGTCCGCGCCTTGGGGCGAGACCCGGCGTTCGTCGATACCCTGCAATTCGTCACGCGCGGCCGGCTGGAGCGGTGGCTCGCGCCGCACCGGGCCAGGCTCGACGTGCTGGGCTGGGGCGAAGACCTCTGGGAAGAGCGGGTGCGTGGGCTGGGCTTCGCCGACTATGCCGCGCTCGGGCGCCTGAAGCGTATCGTGAAGGCGCTGCACGCGCTGCGCCTCGTGCCGCTCGTCGTCCGGATCGGGCGGCTGCTGCATTGGGAAACGCCGATCGTCCTGACCGCCCGAATGAGGAGCCCCTAGATGGCGCAAGCGCCGCCGGCGCGCCGCCGGCTTATTCGGCTCGGGCAGTTGCTGGTCACGGGAGCGCTCTTTGCGTGGCTCGTTGCGCGGATCGACCATGCTACGATCCTCGCCCTCAGGGCTGTCCCGGCGGTCACGCTGACGCTCGCGTTGCTGATCTTTTCGCTCTCGCAATTCTGCGGCGCCCTGCGGCTGCGCATCCTCCTCGCCGCCGCCTCCCACACCGCCAGGCCGCCGCCGCTGGGCTTTCTGCTGCGGCTCACCTTCGCCGCCTTCTTCGCCAGCAATTTCCTGCCGGGAACGGCCGGGGGCGACCTCTTCAAGGCGCTCGCCCTGGTGCGGCAGGGAACCGCGCTGGGGGATACCGTGTCGGCCATGTTTGTCGACCGGCTGGCCAATTTGGCCGTCGCCGCTATTCTCTGTGGCGCCGCATTGACACTGGGGGCCCCTGAGCTGCTCGCCCATCTGGGGTTTCGGCTGGATGTCATCCTGCCCGTGTCGGGAGGAGCGGGGCTCGTCCTCATCTGTGCTGTGATCGCGCTCCAGCGTAACCGCACGGTCCGCAACTGGATCGCGAGGATTGGCGCACGGGCGGCGGTGTGGCTGCGCGTTCCGGGCACGCTGGCGAGCGCGCTGGCGCTGTCCGTCCTCGGCATCGGCTCATCGATCCTCGCGCAATGGCTGTTCTGCGCGCCGCTGGGCATCGATCTCGGGATCGTCGCCCTCGCGGCGGTGATCTGCCTCGTCTCCCTGGTGGCGCTCGTGCCGATCAGCTTGAACGGCATCGGGTTGCAGGAAGCGAGCATCGTGGTGCTGTTGACCGGCCTTGGGGTAAGTTCGGCCGCGGCGGTGAGCTTCGCGCTGCTGTCGCGCCTGCTCGTCATCGGGGCGAGTGTGCCCGGAGCGATCCTCGCAGCCTCGGATCGCAAGTTGCTCGGGCGGGCGCCGGCGCGGCCGTCGCAAGCCTGACGCCGCGCCGATGCAGCAATGGTTTCGGCGCCGATGGGCGGCCGCCTGCCGCGACACGATAGGAAGCGAGACGTTCTGGGCAATAGCGGTCGATCATGCCGCGATACGCCGCAGCCTGTCTCCGCTGATCGAGCGCTATGCAAACGGTTGCGTTCTGGATGCCGGCGCCGGCCGGCTGGCCTGGCAGGCGATGTTGACCGAGCGCGCGACGATGCTCCTTTCGACCGATGCCGCGTCGACCCATCCGCGTCTCTCCTTCGTTTGTGATCTGACCGCGGGCATCCCGCTGCGTGACGGGAGCCTCGACACGATCTTCTGCTGCTCGGTCATTGAACACACCGCGGAGCCTTGGCGGCTTCTTCCCGAGTTTCGCCGGGTGTTGCGGCCGGGGGGACATGTGATCCTGTCGGCGCCGTTCCTCTATTACCTGCACGGGACTCCGCAGGATTATTTCCGCTTCACGGCCTATGGCGTGCGGCGTCTCGCCGAACGGGCCGGCCTCGATGTCGTCGAGCTCTCGACGAGCGGCGGCCTCTGCCACGCGCTGTCGCACGCCGCGTCGATGCTGGTTGCCGCCTTGTTGTGGACCCCGCGCGCCCCGTTCCTGGTGACGGCGCCGGCGCGCGCCCTGTTCGCCGCTGCCCGGCTGATCGACGGATGCGATCGGCAGGGCCTCTTCGGGCAGACCGTCAACGCCGTCCTGCGGGCCCCGGTCTGAAGGCCACGGGCGATGTTGTACGGACGCCTCCCGCTCGGTCTCAACGGCCTCGAGCTGATCCTCGTCGCCGTCTTTGCGGGCGGGCTGTATTTGTATTCCGGGCGCTGGGGCTGGCCGCCGCGCGAGCGCCTCGCCGTCCTCGCGCTGATCCTGCCGGTCCTGATCCTGACCGGCGCCGAAGCGACCCAGTTCATGACCATGGACGAGCGCGGCATCTCGCGCGAGTTCATCGACCATAGCCAGCGTGGGCTGCGCCAAGTCATGGACGGCGGCTTCCTTACCGGCGGCGCACTGATCGAATTGCCGCTGATCCGTCTGATGCAGCTGGGCGGCCTCAGCGAAGCCGTGATCCGGATGCTGCTCAAGTCGGTGTGGTGGATTTGCGGCAACGGCATCGTCGCCGCGCTCGCGGCCGCGCTTTTGCGGCTGCGCCGGCCGGGCGCGCGCCTCGATCCGTTTCGCTTCGCCGGCGCCTTCGCGGCGATCGCGCTGCTGCCGACGACGCAGTTGGCGATCAAGACCGTGAATTATGATCTGCTCTCCTGCGGCCTCGGTGCGTTGGCGATCTTCATTTATGCCCGCCGCGCGGTCACCGGCGAACGCCGCCTCTATCGCGCCGCGCTGATCCTGGCGAGCCTCGCCGCACAGGAAAAGCTGACCGCGGGGCCCGTGCTGGTCTTCATTATCGGGCTGGAGGCCTTGCTGCGCGCTGCGGCAGCGGCGACGCTGCGGGCGCGCTGCCTCGCCGCCCTCCGCAGCGCCGGCCCCGGGCTGCTCGCCGCTTTGGCGATTTCCTTGGCCTCGTGTTCCCTATACCGGATGCTCGGGCCGCCGAATGTCCCGCTCGCGCTTTGGGCAAGGGCGGTCGCTCCCCTCGCCAGCTGGACCTATCTCCCTCTCGGTCTTGCCACCCCGATCGGCGGTCTTGCAATCACCTCGCGTTGGCTCGCGACCTTCGGCGCCACCATCGCGGCCATTTTCATCGCGTTGCTGTTGGCTGCCGCCGTTCTGCCGTTGCTTCAGCGCGTTGTAATGGCATGGGCCCGGTTGAGGGGGGGCGCGCCCTTCGTCCTGCTCGCGATCCTGATCGCCAGCATCTATGCGACCGGGATTTATGCCGCGCTGACGATCACGGCGTATTGGGCTCCTTTCCATCCGGCACAGCTTCCCCACATGCCCGCGTATTGGGCGGTTTTTCTGCATACGGGCGCGACGACATTCGCCCGACATTATTTGCAGCTCACTCTTTACGCAGTCGCGGTATTGGTCGTGGCGATCCCGAGCGGGATCTGGGCGGTCGCCGGTCTCGGGCTTATTTTCGCCGGCATGGGTGGCCGCGAAATGCCAAGCCGCACGATAACGATCGGGCTTCTCCTCGTGGCCGGTGCGCTGGTTCAGCCGACTGCCTCGGTGCTCGCCAACCTGCCCTTCGCCAACCGATATTTCGACTTGAGCCTCACCTTGCTCGCGGGGGGCCTCGTTCTGGCGGGGCTCACGGCGTTTGACGCAATCCCCGGCACGGCGGCGCCTTGGCGGCGGACGGCGATGCCGCTAGCGTTGGCGCTGTGTCTGATCATCGAGACGGCGCCGTTCCGCCCTTTGTTCGCAGCGTTTCGGCCGTTCTGGCTGTCCTACGCCGACGCGGACCGCGCCGAGCCGGGCCGCCTCAATGCTTCCTGGATGGGCTGGGGCGAGGACGTCATGGCCGCCGGCAAGATGCTTGACGCCGCCTGTGCCGCGCGGGACCCGGCGTTCGCCGGCCATCGGTGCGCAAACATCACGCTCTATTTTATGGATGACGGATGGTGGCTGCCGGGACCCCGGCGCATCCGCGTGCGGTATTTCCCGCGGGGACGCGAGACGCCGCTAAACGACAGGAGCTTCTATCTCCTCAGTCGCCTTTATCTCATTCAGAAGGTCTATGACAGCCCGCGGATTGCGCCGGATTTCGTGGTTTCTTTTCGCGGTTACGTTCTTGGCTGGGTATTTCGCGGAGACCGGTTGGCGGCTTCCGGCTATCACTTCGGCGCCGCGGCCGCGCAGCTTTCTGCGCGTCCTACGGCGCACCCGCCGCAAGTCGCCGCCCCGCTACAGCCGCACAATACGGGGAGCTATTAGTGTCGGACCGAGTCCGGACGCGACGCCAATTTTCGGCCGCCACGCCGAAAGACGCCGCCTCGCTGCGGACCCCCGAGATATCGGGCCGCCCCGGCGTCTCGCCGGCCGTGTCCATTCTCTTGCTCGGCCTGATTGGCGCGGATATCGCCATTCGGTTGGCGGGGGTCGCCGGCAACACCAATTTCCTGCAGGGCGACGTCCTGGCGCCCTTCAGCCTCTTCGACCAGTTTCGCGCCGGGGAAGCGGCAGACTTGTCGCGGCAACCCTGGATTTTGCCTTGGTTCGCCGCCCAAATCTGGCGCCTTGCCGGCTCTCGGTCGGATTTCCATTCGCTGCTGACCTTCTACTCGGCCTTCTCCGCCGTGGCCGTGAGCCTGACCTTGCCGCTCGTCTTCCTGCTGGCCCGGCGAGCCGTCAGCGATGTCGAGGCATTGCTCGCGACCCTGCTGGTGGCGTGCAACGCTTCGCTCTATCTCGCCTCCATTTATATAAGCCCGACGCTCGTGCTGGGGCTCTGCCTGACCGGCGTAACCCTGTGCCTCGCCGAACTACCCCGGCGTCCGATCGCTATGGCCTGTCTGACCGTGCTGGCCGGCGCCGCAGGCTTTCTCGCGCGCTGGGAAGGAGCATTGCTCCTCGTCCTCGCGAACACGGCGCTTCTAGGGGCGGCCCGCCGAGGCGTCGTGCCGCTTCGGGTCGTTCTCGTGCTCGCCGGCGCGTCGCTGCTGCTGATGTTCGGGATCGGGGTCGCGCATATCCGCGGCAGCAGCACGCCCTTTGCCTTTCTCCATAATACTAATGCAATCGCGCCAGCATGGTCATTTTTCGGTGATTCGCCGGGCGAGCAGTTACGTATCACTATCCGCGCCATAAGCTGGAAAATGGAAAAGCTCAACGCTTTTTCCGTCGACTTGACGTTTATTGGGGTGACACTCGCGGCGATTGGCGCGGCCAACGCCCTGCCCCGCCTGCCGGCCCTCGCTTTTCCAATTATCTATTGGGTCTGTTATGAACTCGTGATGCTCGTCTTCACGCTGATCGTACCGATCGGCAGCGACCACTACCTTACATTCTTCGATGTTCTGAGCACCGGGCCGGTCGATCGCTATTATCAGATCTTCACTCCGGTGGCGACGATCCTTTTGTATTGCGGTCTTCGCTCGATAGTCGTCGCAGTCGAGCACACTCTCGGTTTCAAAGCTGCGCGCTGGCTGGTCTCGGGGGCCGCTGGAGTTTTCCTGGCAGCGCTTTTCGCAGTTTACCCAGTTTACACCGCCCAGAGAACGTATTTTGACCAATATTGGCCATTCGCCCGCACAGGAATCGCCGCAGACCTCGTCGATACCGCGGACTTCTTTCGCGGTTCGGGCGTCCGCGGACGCGATATTTATGTCGCGCGCGATACCGCGCACGGGTTGGAATTCGTCGACACTTTCCCGAGCAGCGCTCCCGGCTATGCGCTGTCCGTGTTTCATTTTTCGATCCTGTCGGGGCACAACCGGGTCAATTGTACGGGCTACAACCTTGACGACCCCAACCTGTTTTGTTCCGCTTTGTCTCATTCGCAGGTCGTCGATCTGACATCGCGGCCGGGTTCCGACGTTAATTTTCTGATCCTTGAAAAACCCTTGTCGGCGCGACGGCAAATTCCGGCCAGCTTCCACCTGGTCCACGCCGACGCGAGCTTCGCGGTTTTCGCGCGACGTTGACCGGCCTGCCCAGGACCGCGGCATTCGGTTGACCCGATAATGCTTTGCCGCTAGACATCCACAACCGCGGGGAGAGCATGGCCGCAACCGTCCAAAAGATCGATACAGGAGCGCCCTATCCGCCCCGGGCGGCGACTGCGGGTTTGGCCGTTTCGGTTGTGGTGCCGATCTTCGACGAGCAGGACAATATTCCGCTGCTGTGCGCCCAGCTTGTCGAGGTGCTGAGGGCGACCGGCGTTTCTTTCGAGATCATCGCCGTGAACGACGGCAGCCACGACGCATCATTGCGCCAGCTCGTCGTCGAGGCGGCGCAATTTCCCGACCTGCGCGTCATCGACCTGCGCCGCAATTACGGGCAAACCGCCGCGATCATGGCCGGCATCGACCATAGTATCGGTGAAGTCATCATCACGATCGATGCCGACTTGCAGAATGACCCGGAAGATATTCCGCTGCTCCTGGCCAAGCTGGACGAGGGCTACGACGTGGTTTCCGGCTGGCGCAAGGATCGCCGGGATGCCCCGATACGGCGCAACCTTCTCAGCCGCGTCGCGAACCGGTTGATCTCGCGCATCTCGGGCGTGCGCCTCAATGATTATGGCTGCACCCTGAAGGCCTACCGGCGAGACGTCCTCGCCGGTATGCGCCTCTATGGCGAAATGCACCGGTTCATTCCGATCTATGCGAGCTGGATGGGAGCCCGCATCGCCCAGGTTCCCGTGCGCCATCACCCGCGCCGCTTCGGCAAATCGAAGTACGGACTGGATCGATTGATCAAGGTTATTCTGGACCTCACCGTCGTCCGTTTTCTCGATAAATATTTCGCCAAGCCGATCTATGTATTCGGGGGCTTTGGCATGTTCTCGCTGCTGATGAGCGTCGCGGCAGCTGTGTACATGTTTTATCTAAAGTTTTTCGAAAACCTGTCGATGATCCAGACGCCGCTGCCGCTGGTCGTGACGCTGACCTTTCTCGTCGGGGTCATCAGCATTCTGATGGGCTTGCTTGCCGAGATCCTGGTGCGAATCTATTTCGAATCGCAAGGAAGAGCGGCTTACTCGGTGCGCGACTTTATAAACTTCGACCATCGCGAGTGATGTGCGGCATCGCCGGGTTTGTCGGCGAGGGCAGCCGGGCCGATCTGCACGCCATGACGGACGCCCTCATCCATCGCGGGCCCGACGGCGAGGGCTTCTTCATCGACGATGCGGCGGCGACCTTTATCGGACATCGCCGCTTGGTGATCATCGATCCCGCGGGCGGGCGGCAGCCGATGTGGAACGAGGACGGCCGGATCGGCGTCGTCTTCAACGGTGAAATTTACAATCACCTGGAGTTGCGCAGCGAGCTCGAACGCAAGGGTCACCTCTTCCGCTCCGATCATTCCGATACCGAAGCGCTGGTGCACGGCTATGAAGAATGGGGCGAGGGATTGCCCGAGCGGCTCAACGGAATGTTCGCATTCGCCGTCATCGACCGCGTCCGGGGATGCTTGTTTCTGGCGCGCGACCGCTTTGGCGAGAAGCCGCTCTATTATGCGCACCGTGCGAGACTGTTCGCCTTCGCGAGCGAGCTGGGAGCCCTTGCCCGGCACCCCGGCATCGGCGCCTGCGCAGATTTGGGCGCGCTGCAAAAGCTGTTCGCCTATGGCTACATCCCGGCGCCGCACGCTTATTACCGCGGTACACGAAAGCTTCCCGGCGGGCATCACCTGACCTTTGACATTCGCAGCGGCAGCCTCACCCTCAAAGCTTATTGGCGCTTCCGTGTCGAGCCGGACGAAGCCCTCGGCGAACGCGACGAGCCGCGCCTCATCGAGGAGCTGCGCCACCTGCTGGCCCGCGCGGTGGAGCGGCGATTGGTCAGCGATGTCCCGCTCGGGCTGTTTCTCAGCGGCGGCGTCGATTCGGGCAGTATACTCGCCCTCGCCGCACGTGCCGTCCCGGCGGCGCGGCTGAAGACCTTCACGGTCGGCTTCACCGAACCCTCCTTCGACGAGTCGCCGATCGCGCGCGAACTTGCCGGCGCGTTCGGCACCGACCACCATGAGCGCCTCCTCGATTTGGACGCCGCGTGCGCCCTCATCCCCTGCGTGCTGGGACGATTGGACGAGCCGCTGGCCGATCCATCGATACTGCCGACCTATCTGTTGAGCGCGTTTACCCGCGAGGCGGTCACGGTGGCGCTTTCGGGCGATGGCGGCGACGAATTGTTTGCCGGATACGACCCCTTCGGCGCGCTCGCGCCGGCTCGCCTCTACGCCCGCATCGTGCCGCAAGGGCTGCATCGAGGACTGCGGCGCCTTGCCGATCTGCTGCCGATCTCGACGCGCAACATGAGCTTCGATTTCAAGCTGCGGCGCGCCTTGAGCGGGCTCTCCCACCGGGCCGCGCTGTGGAACCCGGTGTGGATGGCGCCGGTGCCGCCGGAGCTGATGAGCGAGCTGCTCGAGGCGCCGGTTCGCGCCGAAGACATCTACGCCGAGGCCGTCGGGCTATGGGACGGCGCCGCCCGTGGGACCAGCGTCATCGACCGCACTCTCGAATTCTTCACGACCTTCTATCTGCAGGATTGCGTCCTGGCGAAGGTGGACCGCGCGGCGATGATGAACTCGCTCGAATCGCGGGCGGTATTCCTCGACAATGACCTCGTCGAGTTTTGCCGCCGCCTGCCGCATCGTTTCAAGATAAGGGGCGGCCGGCGCAAATATCTTCTCAAGAAGGCGATGGCGGATCGTCTGCCTCGCCGCATTCTGTCGCGGCCGAAAAAAGGCTTCGGCATACCATTGGCATCATGGCTGCGCGGCCTGCACGCAGAGCGGGTGCCGCGGGTTCCGGGGCTCGACGCCGATGTGCTCGATCGCTGGTGGAGCGAACATCGGGCCGGGAAGGCCGACCATCGGCTGGCCCTGTGGGCCGCCCTTTCGTTGCAAGGGACAGCGCGGCAGACCGGCGCTCCTACTCCGCCGGATCGACACCCGGATTGAACGCGCCGATCAGGAAGCGCACCGGCGCCGCGTGTCTGCCGCGGGCGACGGTCGGCGGCCGGGATCAGCGGCTCAGGCCGCCCCGCCGTGCTCCTTGCACCACTGCGCCACTTGCGCATGCGTCGCAAACCAGCATTGGCCCTTCGCCTTCATGTGGGCGATGAGGCGCTCGACGACGGGCAGCCGCGAGCGGTGGCCGCTGACATGCGGGTGCATCGTCAGCAGGAACAGCCCGCCCTCTTCCCAGGCGCCGTCGAACTCGGCGCGGAAGATCTCCTCGACCGAGGAGGGCGGCGTATAGGGCCGCAAGGCCGAGAAGCGCACCATATTGTAATAGACCGCATCGTCGCGGATCCATTCGGGCGGCAATTCGACGATGCCGGTCGGCTCGCCGTTGTCCAAGAGTTCATAGGCGTCGTCGTCGGCCATCAGGCTCGAGTCGTAGAGGAGGCCCATCTCGCGGATGATGGCGAGCGTGTCGACCGAGAAATCCCAGCTCGCGGTGCGCATGCCCACGGGGCGGCTGCCGGCGAGCCGGCTCAGGGTGTCGGCGGCGCGCATCGTCAGGTCGCGCTCGGCGCCCGGCGGCAATGTCGTATTCGCCTCGTGGATCCAGGAATGGATGCCGATCTCGTGCCCCTCGGCGGCGACCCGCTTCACTTCGTCGGGGTAGAGGAGCGCGACGACGGCCGGGTAGAAAAAGCTCGCCGGCACGCCCTCGCGCGAGAGCAGCCGCAGGATGCGCGGCACCGCCTGGCGGTTGCCGTATTGGCCCTGGCTGATGCGCATCGGGCTTTCATCGGCGTCGCGCAATGGAATCGAATCATGGTCGGCGTCGAACGACAAGGCGACGGCGCAGCGTGCGCCGTTGGGCCAGGATTTGGGGCGCAGGCTCTTCCCGGCGCGGGCGCGGCCGGTGATCTGCCGCCAGGTGCTCTCCGGCCATTGCCAGGGTTCGCCATCGGGGTGCCGCGCGCGCTTTTCGCTCATTTCCGGTCTACCGTCCTCCGTTCACCTCTAATACCTGCCCGTTCACGAACGAGGCCAAGTCCGAGGCAAAGAACAGGACCGCGTTCGCAATATCCTCGGCCGTGCCGAGGCGTTTCAGCGCAATGCCTTCGAGCAATGCCTTCTGCCCCGCGGCGCCATAGCCCGCCCATTGCTTCTCGGTCGCTTCGTTGGTGCGCACGAAGCCGGGCGCGACGCTGTTGACGGTGATGCCGAAGGGTCCCAGCTCGTGCGCCAGCTGGCGCGTCAGGCCGACGACGGCGTGCTTCGCCGAGCAATAGGCCTGGATGCCGGTCAGCGAGGCCGCGAGCCCGGCGCCGGAGCTGATGTTGACGATGCGGCCGCGCCCGGCCCGTTTCATCGCCGGCGCCGCCGCCCGGGAGAGCGCAAAGGCGGCGCCGGCGTTGACGGCAAAGATGCGGTCCCAGTCGGCGTCCGGCACCTCCTCGATCGGCCGAGGGGTCTGGCCGGTGACGCCGCCCGCGTTATTGACCAGCACATCGACAGCGCCGCCGCTCCTCGCCTCGATGCGCGCGATCCATTGGGCCGCCGCGGCGCGGTCGGTCAGGTCCACGACTTCCGCGAGGACCCCCGATCGCGCCGTCTCGGCAAGCTCGGCCGCCGCGAGGTCGCAACCGAAGACGCGCGCCCCGAGCCCGGCGAAACTCTCGGCGATGGAGCGCCCGAAACCGTGCCCGGCGCCGCTCACCACGACCGTCTTGCCGTCGAACCGGATCTGCATCCTTTCGCTCACATGTTGTACTGGAAGCCGTCGACCTTGAAATCCTGGCCCGTGATGTAGCAGGGCTCGCTCGCCGCCAGAAAGACGACGAGCTGCGCCACGTCCTGCGGCGCGCCGAGGCGGTGCAGCGCGATGCCGTCGCGCGCGATCGCGGCGCCCCGCTCGACGATGACCGGGTTCTTCGTCGCCAGCTCCGTCTGGATCAGGCCGGGGCAGATCGCATTGACGAGGACCCGCGGCCCCAGCTCTTTCGCGAGCGCCCGCGTCATGCCGATGATGCCGGCCTTGGCGGCGGCATAGGAAAAGCGCGAGAGCGCCGCCGTCACGCCGCCCGAATGCGCGTTCAGCGAGGACATCGAGGCGATCCGCCCGGCGCCTTGCGCCAGCATGACCGGCGCGACGGCGCGGATGTAGTTGAAGCAGCTCTTCAGATTGACCGCGATCGTCGCGTCGTATTCGGCTTCGGTGATCTCGAGGATGCCCTTCGGCATCGGCCGGCCGGCGTTGTTGAGGAGGAAGTCGATGCGGCCGAAACGCTCCTTGACCGCGGCCGCGACCTCCTGCGCCCGGGCGAAATCCGCGACATCCGCATCGAGGCACAGCGCCGGCCGGCCGAGCGCCTCGATCTCGGCGGCGGTGCGCGCCATCTCGGGCTCGAGCAGATCGACGAGCGCGACCGCGAAACCGGCCTCGGCGAGCGCCAGCGCGCAGCCGCGGCCGATGCCGCGCGCGCCGCCGGTGACGATCGCGACCTTTTGCGCGGGCGCGCTCATTGCAGTGGCCGGTGCGCGGTTTCCGGCATCCGCCAGATCACGATGAAGCTGACGACCGCCGCCGCGATCACGTAATAGGCCGGCGCCAAGGGCGAGCCGGTGACGCCGATCAGCCAGGCCGCGATGAACGGCGCGAAGCCGCCGAAGATCGCCACGGCGAGCGCATAGGCCGGCGTCATCCAGGTGGATCGCCCGATCGTGTGGAACATCTCCGAGATCGCCGCCGGGCCGGCGCCCGAGAAGAGCGCGATCGCCGCGTCGAAGAGGATCTGGATCAGCATCAGCACGGCAAAGCCGGGCTTGCCCAGAATGACCGCGAAGAGCGGCAGGGTCAGCACCGCGAAGAAGGCGCAGGAGGCGAGCAAGAGCGGCTTCCTCCCGACCCGGTCGGAGAGCGCGCCGAAGGGTGGGATGAGGACCATCAGCACGACGACGCCGATCGTATTGGCGAGCAGCGCCTGCGCCGCCGTCACGCCGGCGTGCTGGGCGGTGAAGGTCGGCATGTAGGATAAAAGGATGTAGAACGCGACGGTCCAGTAGATCGTGAAGCCGAAGGCGCGCAAGCCGGCGATAAACCCGCCCTCGGCCGCCGCCGGGGCGGCTTCGGCGGCGCGGTAGGCCGGCGTTTCCTCGACGTTGCGGCGCAGATAGCCCCCGACGAGCGCCAGGAGGATGCCGAAGAGGAACGGGATCCGCCAGCCCCAGGCGGCGAGCGCGGCGGGGCTGAGGATGGCGGCGAAGAGCGCACCGGTGCCGGAGCCGAGCACCAGCGAGAGCGCGATCGAGGCCTGCTGGAAGCTGCCGTACCAGCCGCGGTGGGCGGCGGGCGCCCATTCCACCATGAAGGCGGTCGAGCCGCCCCATTCGCCGCCAGCCGAGAAACCCTGGATCAGCCGCGCCACGACGAGCAACACCGGGGCGGCGACGCCGATCGAGGCGTAAGGCGGCAAGACCCCGACCATGACGGTGCCGACGGCCATCGCGAAGATCGTCAGGGTCAGCGCCGCGCGGCGCCCGTGCGTGTCGCCGAAGCGGCCGATCAGGATGCCGCCGAGGGGCCGCATCAGAAAGCCGACGCCGAAGACGGCGAACGAGGACAAGAGCGCCGAGGCGGGATGCCCCGCCGGGAAGAAATTCTTCGCGATCGTGCCGGCGAAGAAGATGTAGACGCCGAAATCGTACCATTCGAGCACATTGCCGATGGCGGCGGCGACGACCGCCTTGCGCGTCTCGTGCGGCATCGGCGGCGCGACCACTGCTTCCGCTGCTGCTCGGCTCATCGTCCCCTCCGCTTTCGATCCGCCGCTTTCGTCGGACTTCCGGGAACGCTACGCCCGAACCGGTGCGCCTTTCAACGGCTCAGCGCCCCCGGTAGCGCGGCGTCCGCTTTTCCCGGAAGGCGCGGATGCCTTCGGCGGCGTCCGCGCTGTCGCGCACGGCCCCGAGCTGGCGGGCGGCGATGCCGGCGACCTCCGAGGGCCCGCGCGGCAGGATGTCCCCGGTGACGAAGCGCTTCATCGCGGCGAGCGCGAGCGGCGCCAGCGCGACGATCTTTTCCGCCAGCGCCACCGCTTCGGCGATTTCGGCGCCCTCCGGCACGACGCGGTTGGCGAGCCCCGCCTCGTAGGCGCGCCGCGCGTCGATCGGCTCGCCGGTCAGCATCAATTCCATCGCGATCTTGTGCGGGATGCGCGCCGCGAGCCCGGCGATCATGCCGCCGGTGATGCCGATCTTGCCCTCGGGGTAGGAGAATCTGGCGCTTTCGGCGGCGACCAGCAGGTCGCACATCATCGCCATCACGAGCCCGCCGCCGATGCACCAGCCGGCGACCGCGGCGATGATCGGCTTTTCGGTCGCGATGCCGACCGTGGGCACGCAGCGCCACAGTTCCGGCAGATCGGTCACGTCGGCGCCGGCGGAGAAGGCGCGCCCGCCGGCCCCGGTCAAGACGGCGACGCGCTGCGCCGAGCGGTCGAATTCGAGAAAGGCCCGCTGCAATTCGACCGCGACGGCTTTATTGATCGCATTCAGCTTCTCCGGCCGGTTGATGCTGATGACCGAGACGGGTCCGCGCTGTTCGGTGACGACGACGCTCATGGCCTCGACCTTCCCTGTTGCGCATCGGTGCGATGATCGATCAGCATCGGCGGCTCGCGCAACAGGAGGTGCCGGATGGGAAACGAAAACGGCGGCAGGAGCCTCGAAGAGCGGCTGCGCGCGATCGAGGACCGCTTCGAAATCTACAATCTGATCGCCAGTCACCCGCCGAGCGCCGACACCGGCGCCGGCGCCTACACCGCCTCGGTGTGGGCCGAGGACGGCGTCTTCGACCGCGGCGCCGAGTTCCCGCGGCCGACGGGCCGCGCGGCGATCGCGGCGGGCTCCTCGAACCCGGAGCACCACCGCGCGATCGAGGAAGGAATCGCGCATTTCGCAGGCCTGCCCCATCTGCGCATCGACGGCGACACGGCGATCGCGATCTCGTATCTGCAGATCCTCGTGCCGGACCGCGTCGGCCCCGCCTTCGAGGTGCCGAACCACGGCTCTTCGCGCGGCTTTCACGTGCATCGCGTCTCGGCCAACCGCTGGGAATTCGGGCGCACGGAGGCGGGCTGGAAGATCAGGCGGCGCACCTTGCGCCCGCTCGACGGCAGCGCGCCGGCGCGCGACATCCTGAAGGGCGCGCTCGAGCCCTGAATGCCCTCGCCCGCCGCCGACGACGCCCCTCACCCTCCCGCCGCGCGGGTCCCTCCCTCTCCCCGCTTGCGGGGAGAGGGTCGGGGTGAGGGGCCCATTCGCCACGAGCTGCGCGCGCTCTTGCCGATCGCCCTGCCGCTCGCCGGGGCGAACCTCGCGCAGATGGCGATGGCGGTGACGAACACGGTCATGGTCGGGCATCTGGGCGGCGCCGCGCTCTCGGCCGCCGGCCTCGGCGGCGCGCTCTACTTCACGATCGCGATCACCTGCCAGGGCGTCCTGATCGCGGTCGCCCCGCTCGCCGCCCGCGTGATCGGCGCCGGCGACCGGGCGGCGGCGGGCGAGGTGGCGGCGGCGGGGCTGCTGCTCGCGGCCGCGGCGGCGGTGCCGATCGTCGCGATCCTGTCGATCGCCGACCGCCTGCTGGCGGCCCTCGGCTACGATCCCTCGCTCGCCCACGAGATCGGCCGGTACCTCTCGGCGATCCGCTGGGCGGCGCCGGCCTTTCTGCTGTTCGGCGTGTTGCGCGCCCTGTTGGCGGCGGCCTCTCGCGCCCGCATCGTGATGGCCGTCGTCATCCTCGCGATCCCGGCCAATGCCGCGCTCAACTGGGCGCTGATCTACGGCCGCCTCGGGATGCCGCGCTGGGGGATCGTCGGCTCGGGCGCCGCGACGGCGATCGTGCAATGGCTGATGACGGCGGGCCTGCTCGCCGTGTTGTCGGCGGCGCCGGTCGGCACGCCGCTCCGCCTCGGCCGGCGGGTATTGCACCGGATCGGCGCGATCCTGCGCCTGGGGCTGCCGATCGGCGGCTTGATCGCGCTCGAATCCGGGCTCTTCGTCTCGACCGGCGTCTTGATGGGCCTCCTCGGCACCGATGCGCTCGGGGCGCACCAGCTCGTCATCAATTTCGCCAGCCTCACCTTCATGGTGCCGCTCGGCATCGGCCAGGCGGCGACCGTGCGGGTCGCCTACGAGCTCGGCGCCGGGCGCCCCTCGGCGGCCGGCCGCGCGGCTTTCGTGGCGCTCTTCTGCGGCGCCATCTTCATGGCGGCGATGGCGAGCCTCATGTGGGCGGCGCCGCGCGCGATCGCCGGCCTCTACCTCCATATCGGCGACCCCGCCAACCAGGGGCTCGTCGCCATCGCGCTCAAACTCCTCGCGATCGCCGCCCTCTTCCAGATTTTCGACGGCGCGCAGGTGATCGCGGTCGGCGCCTTGCGCGGCTTTCACGACACCGCGGTGCCGATGGCGATCGCCGCCTTCGGCTATTGGGGCGTCGGTTTCCTCGGCGGCTGGGCGCTCGCCTTCCCAGGCCGCTGGGGCGCCGTCGGGCTGTGGAGCGGGCTCGCGCTCGGGCTCGCCACGGTCGCCTGCTGCCTGACGGCGCGGCTTTACGCCCTTGCCCGCGAGGCGCGTGGACACGGGGGAGATTTCGGCTACCTTCAACCCGTCAACACCGAGGAGGGTCCGTCATGAAGGTCGTCACGCTGAAAGACATCCCGAACGTGCCGGTCGACGGCGCGGCCGAGCCGATCAAGGGCTGGACCGGCCCCGTCAAGCGCTCGCGGCAGACCATCATCGAGCCCGGCCAGTCCGACAACTACAATTGCAGCGTCGTCAATTTCAGCCAGGGCTGCACCACCGGCTGGCACAGCCACAGCTGCGACCAGATCCTGGTCGTCACCTCCGGCGCCGGCATGGTCGCGAACGAGAAGGACGAGCGCGAGATCACGCCGGGCGACGTCGTCCACATCAAGGCCGGCGAGCGCCACTGGCACGGCGCCAAGGCCGACACGACGATGGGGCACATCACGATTACGCTGGCCGGCGGGCAGGCGAAGTGGGGGTAGCCCTTGGCCGAAGCGGTGCTGAGCGTCCGCGCGGTCCTCGGCGGGCAGGCGCCGCCCGATAGGCCCGTCACGGTCAAGGGCTGGGTGCGCACCAGGCGGGATTCGAAGGCCGGGATCTCCTTCGTGCACCTCTCGGACGGCTCGTCCTTCCATCCGCTGCAGGTGGTCGCGCCGAACACGCTGGCCAATTACGAGAGCGAGGTCTTGAAGCTCTCGGCCGGCTGCGCCGCCGCGGCGACGGGGAAGATCGTGCCGTCGCCGGCGAGGGGCCAGCCCTTCGAGATGCAGGCCGAGCGGATCGAGATCGTCGGCTGGGTCGAGGACCCCGAGACCTATCCGATCCAGCCGAAGCCGCACACGCTCGAATACCTGCGCGAGGTCGCGCATCTGCGGCCGCGCACCAACGTCATCGGCGCGATGACGCGGGTGCGGCACAGCCTCGCGAAGGCGATCCACCGCTGCCTCGACGAGGAAGGCTTCTTCTGGATCCACACGCCGATCATCACCGCCGCCGACGCCGAGGGCGCGGGGGCGCTCTTCCGCGTCTCGACCCTCGACCTCGCCAACCTGCCGCGGACGCCAGCGGGCCAGGTCGATTACGGCCAGGACTTCTTCGGCCGCGAAGCCTTCCTCACCGTCTCGGGCCAGCTCAATGTCGAGGCCTATTGCCTCGCCTTGACGAAGGTCTACACCTTCGGGCCAACCTTCCGGGCGGAGAACTCGAACACCAGCCGGCATCTCGCCGAGTTCTGGATGATCGAGCCGGAGATCGCCTTTGCCGGCCTCGACGACAATGCGGCATTGGCGGAGCGGCTGCTGAAGGGCGTCTTCGCGGCATTGCTCGACGAGCGGGCGGAAGACCTCGCCTTTTTCGACGAGCGCATCGAGAAAGGGCTGGTCGCGAAACTGGAGGGCATCGTCCAATCCGAATTCGTGCATATGGACTACGGCGAAGCGATAGCGGTACTGGAGCGGGCGAAGGGCGAAAAATTCGAGTTTCCCACTCATTGGGGCGTCGACCTGCAATCGGAGCACGAGCGCTACCTGACCGAAAAGCACGCGAAAAAGCCGGTCATCGTGATGAACTACCCGAAGGACATCAAGGCCTTCTACATGCGCCTCAACGACGACGGCCGGACGGTGGCGGCGATGGACGTATTGGCGCCCGGCATCGGCGAGATCGTCGGCGGCAGCCAGCGCGAGGAGCGGCTCGACGCATTGGACGCGCGCATGGCCGAGCGCGGCATCGACCGGGAGCATTACGGCTGGTACCGTGACCTCAGGCGCTACGGCAGCGTGCCGCATTCGGGCTTCGGCCTCGGCTTCGAGCGCACGATCGCCTATTGCACGGGCCTTTCCAATGTGCGCGACGCGATCCCGTTTCCAAGGACGCCGGGCAGCGCGCGGTATTGAGGCGGGCCGTCGACCCGCTCGCGCCGCCTTCAGGCTTCATCCTCCGAGGGCTCGGCCTCCTCTTGCTCTTCCAGCAACGCCGCCTCTTGCGCCTCTTCGACCGATTGTTTCCACAGTTTGCCACGCCAGACCCGAACCAGCTCGACATGCTTGGCGTCGAGCGTGCGGGTGAAGCTTTCGAGCGTCTGCGACAGGGTGAAAGCCTCCTCGGGGGTGATCGTGCCCTGCGCCGCCGCCGCGATGACCGCAGTCATCGCAGCGGCGAGATCGGCGACGCTCTCAGTCGGCGGCAAGTCGAGCGCGACCGGCCGGCCGCGGCGCGCCCCGACGATGCGTTCGAGACAGAGCCGCAATACCGCCGGATCGCCCTTCAGCGCCAATTCCACCGCCTTGCGCGTCAGCGCCTCGGCTTCGCCGTCGAGCAGCAGCATCGCCGCCCGCGTCGCCGAATTGACCGAGCCGCGCGGCCGGCCGGCCGGGTTCCCCGACCGCCCCTTGCGGAACCGCCCGCGGCGGTCGCGCGCCGCTCCTGTTTCCCCTGTTTTTTGCAGGTCCGTATCAGGCATCGCCCCATCCTCCATCCCCGCCGCGCCCGACGCCCGGGGCACATTGATGGGACGTAGGATGGGGAATTATATACTTGACTCCCTCGCTCGCAATCCGTACATTGAAGGGACGAAGCGAGGGCAAGGCCATGAGCAAGAGCACCATTTCGACCTTCCAGCTTTTCGCGATGTTTCCCGATCAGGAAAC
>DASYYD010000290.1:0-3416 GCA_035934195.1 Allostellaceae bacterium
TGCCCGGATCATCGCCCGGCCCAATCCCGGCCGCGGCGAGGATCGCCAATGCCGGATGGTCGGCGGCAACGCAGAACTCGGCGCTGACCGCCGCCTCGGCGGCGCCGGCGCGCACGAGCGCCGAATCGGCGCGCCGGCCGAGCGCGAGGCCGAGCGCGTCGAGCAGGATCGATTTGCCGGCCCCGGTCTCGCCGGTCAGCACGCAGAGCCCCGGCCGCAAGGCGAGGGTGAGGCGATCGATCAGAACCACGTCGCGGATGGAAAGGCCGATGAGCATTTGCGCCAGGGATCGAATTGCCCGGATGATACAGTCCGGGCCGCGCCGAAGCCAGCGCACCCCAAGCGGCGCAGCCAGGCCCGGGCTCGGGGCATGAGCGGTCGAGCAGCCTCGTTCCAACGGAATTTCCTGCCATTGCCGGCCGGCCGGATCATGGCCCTCGAAACCGGCGGTTCAGCCGTCCGGCATTTCAATCCGGCGGGCGGCCCGGCCCTGCCTGGGCAGCCCCCGACCGGGTGCGATAGCCGGCCGGCGCGGCAGGGCGCTTGTCATCGGCGCGCCCCGCCGCCATGTTGTGGCGGGAATAGAGAGAGGAGAGCGATGGCGAGCGAACCTTTGCTCGGCGGCGCCGCCGCCCCCGTCAAGGACGTGACGAGCGCGACCTTCGTGACCGAGGTCGTCGACGGTTCGTTCGAAGCTCCCGTCATCGTCGATTTCTGGGCGCCCTGGTGCGGCCCCTGCAAGCAGCTCGGGCCGGTCCTCGAAAAAACCGTGCGCGCGGCGAACGGCGCGGTGCGCCTCGTCAAGGTCAATATCGACGAGAACCCCGAGATCGCGCAGCAGATGCGCATCCAATCGATCCCGGCGGTCTACGCCTTCCACGAGGGGCGCCCCGTGGACGGCTTTGTCGGGGCGCTGCCGGAGAGCCAGGTCAAGCAGTTCGTCGAGCGCCTCGGGCGCGGCCGCGGCGGGCCGTCGCCGATCGCCGAGGCGATGACGATGGCGAAGGACGCGCTCGCCGCGGGCGACGCCGGCAGCGCCGCCGCGCTCTTCGGCCAGATCCTGCAGCACGAGCCCGGCAACGCGGAAGCGACGGCGGGGCTCGCGCGCGCGCTGCTGGCCAACGGCGATCTCGCGAAGGCGCGGGCCACGCTCGACCGGGTGGCGAAGGAGGATGCCGGACACGCCGACATCGCCGCCGCGCGCGCCGCCCTCGAACTCGCGGAAGCGGCGCAGAAGGCGATCGCCGGGGCCGGCAAACTGCGCGCCCGCCTGGGGCAGAACCCGGACGACCACGAGGCGCGCTTCGAATTGGCGACGGCGCTCTTCGGCAGCGGCGAGCGCGAGACCGCGATCGACGAGCTGCTCGCCCTGTTCAAGCGCGACCGCGAGTGGAACGAGCAGGCGGCGCGCAAGCAGCTCGTCAAATTCTTCGAGGCGATGGGCCCGACCGACCCCTTGACGCAAAGCGCCCGGCGCCGGCTCTCGTCGCTGATGTTCTCGTGAGGGGATGGCGGACGATGCGGCTGTTGCCGCAGTTGCCGATGCGCCTCGCCCGGGCTTGGTCCGGGCATCCCCGTTTCCGTTCGGGCCCGCGGCAGGGTGGATCAAGGCGTGGATGGGCGGGCCGAGCCCGGCCGAGGGCGCCGAAGGATCTCCTCCATCGATGCGGACCAGGGCTCGTGACGGCGCGGCCGGGATGAGCGACCCGCGCCAGACCGGCCCGCTCCCCGAGATCATCCCGATCTTCCCGCTGATCGGCGTGCTTTTGCTGCCGCGCGGCCGGCTGCCGCTCAACATCTTCGAGCCGCGCTATCTGGCGATGACCCGCGACGCGCTCCGGGCCGAACGCTTCGTCGGCATGGTGCAGCCGAGCGATCCCGCCGATAAGAGCCGCAACCCGCCGGTCTATCCGGTCGGCTGCGCCGGCCGCATCACCTCCTTTGCCGAAACCGACGACGGGCGCGATCTGATCACGCTGACCGGGGTCTCGCGGTTTCGCATCGCGCGCGAGCTGCCGCTCCTCGACGGCTACCGCCGGGTCGTCGCCGATTGGGCCTCGTTCGCGGGCGACCTCGCCGGCGAGGGCGAGCCGCCCGCTTTCGACCGCGACCGGCTGATGCGCGGGCTCGGCGCCTATTTCAAGCAACGGCAGCTCTCGGCCGATTGGGAGGCCTTGCGCACGGCGCCGGGCGAGCGCCTCGTCACGAGTTTGGCGATGATGTGCCCCTTCGAGCCGAGCGAAAAGCAGGCGTTGCTCGAAGCGGCCGATTTCGGGGAGCGCGCCCGCCTGTTGACGGCGATCGTCGAGATGGCGGCGCAGGCGCCGGCGGGCGAGGGCGGCGGGCCGGCGCGCCACTGAGGAGGGCGACATGGAAGGGCATGCGGAAATCGACCCCAAGCTCCTCGAAATCCTCGTCTGCCCGCTGACCAAGGCGCCTTTGCGCTACGACCGCGCGGCGCAGGAGCTGATCAGCGAGGAGGCGGGCCTCGCCTATCCGATCCGCGACGGCATCCCGATCATGCTCGTCGAGGAGGCGCGGCATCTGCGCGAGGACGAGGCGCCGAAACGGCTGCCGCAGCCGTGAGCGGATCCTGGCCCACCGAACTGCGCCTGAAGCGCGTGGAAAAGCTGCTCGAAATCGCCTTCGAGGATGGCCGGCGCTTCAGCCTGCCGGCGGAATACCTGCGCGTCGAGAGCCCGTCGGCCGAGGTGCAGGGGCATGGGCCCGGGCAGAAGGTGCTGGTGCACGGGCGCGCGCATGTCGGCATCATGAGCCTCGAGGCGGTCGGCAATTACGCGGTGCGCATCCTCTTCGACGATCTGCACGACACCGGCATCTATTCCTGGAGCTATCTCTACGAGCTGGGGATGGAGCAGCCGTTGCGCTGGCGCCGGTATCTCGACGCGCTCGCCGCCGAGGGCCTCTCGCGCGAGCCGCGGCGGTAGCCGCGATGCCGCCGCGGGCGACAGGGCGGCCCGGCGAATTCGAGCTGATCGCCCGCTATTTCGCGCCGCTGGCGCGCGGGCACCCGGGCGCCTGGGGGCTCCTCGACGATGTCGCGACGATCGCTCCCGCGGCGGGCTGCGAACTCGCCCTGAAGAGCGACGCGATCGTTGCCGGCGTGCATTTCCTCGCCGACGACCCGCCCGACCTCGTCGCGCGGAAGGCGCTGCGCGTCAACCTCTCCGACCTCGCGGCGAAAGGCGCGCGGCCCCTCGCCTATCTGCTCGACCTGATCCTCCCCGACAGCGTCGGCGAGGCCTGGGTCGCCGGCTTCGCGCGCGGCTTGGCGGAGGATCAGGCGGAATACGGCATCCATCTCGTCGGCGGCGACACCGACCGGACGCCCGGCCCCATAACGATTGCCGTCACGGCGCTGGGCGAGATCGCGGTCGGCAAAACGATCCGGCGCG
>DASYYD010000299.1:0-10957 GCA_035934195.1 Allostellaceae bacterium
GTGGGGGCGTGGGGCGCCGACGGCCGGCCTGCAAGAGGCAAACCGCAAACGCGGCCCAAGCTATTGCACGGTGGTGATCCCGACGCGATTCTGCGCGTAGTCCTCTTGCGTGTCGCCGAGCACGATCGGACGGTCCTTGCCATAGCTGATCGTGGTGATCCGCCCCGCCGGGACGCCGAGCGCCACGAGCACCTGCTTCACGGCATGCGCGCGGCGCTCGCCGAGCGCCAGATTGTATTCGCGCGTGCCGCGCTTGTCGCAATGCCCCTCGATGCGCACGCCGACGTTCGGATAGCGCTGCAGCCATTGCGCCTGCCGCTCGAGGATCTGGCGCGCCTCGGGGCTGATGTCCGACCGGTCGAAGGCAAAGAAGACGCGGTCGCCAGCGGTCGCCGCCAGATCCTGCTGCGAGCCCGGGACGATCGCCCCGCCGCCGCCCGGCGGCCCGCCCATCGGCCCGGGCGGCGGCGGCGGCGGGCTGGCGCAGGCGCCGAGCAGAAGCAGCATACCCAGGATACCGATCCATTTCGCATTCATGTCGAACTCCTTCCGTCGATCCGTGATCTCTCGTTGAGTAGCTGGCCGCGACTCGCCTTGCCGTGCAACTGCCCGTCATCGCGGACCGCGGAACGTGCGAGGGTACCGCGAGACTATAGTGCCGGACAGATCAGCGAAGCAAGGGCGACCACGCCGGGTCCGAAGCATCTCCCGGCGTCATTACCTCGCGTTTGTTGTAACCGGTCAAGTCGATCGAGTAAAGATGGCTCGGGTCGGCGTAGCCTCGCCGGCCGCTCGGGCTCTGGGAGAAGTACATCAGCACCCTGCCGTTCGGCGCCCAAGTCGGCCCCTCGACAAGAAAACCGTTGGTCAGCAAGCGTTCTCCCGATCCGTCCGGGGCCATCACCCCGATGTAAAACGAGCCGCTCGTTATCTTGGTAAAAGCAATCAAATCGCCGCGCGGCGACCACACAGGCGTGCCGTACTTGCCGGAGCCGAAACTGATGCGCCGCACGCCGCTGCCGTCGCTGTTCATCACATAGAGTTGTTGCGAGCCGCCGCGGTCCGAGTTGAAGACGATCTGGCTGCCGTCCGGCGAATAGCAGGGCGAGGTGTCGATCGCGTCGCTGTTCGTGATGCGGCGGACGCTGCGCGTCGAAAGGTCGAGGGAATAGATGTTGCTGACCCCGTTCTTCGCCTCGCTCATGATGACGCGGCCGCCCTTCGGCGAGAACCGCGGCGCGAAGGTCATGCCGGGGAAGTTGCCGAGCACTTGCTGCCGGCCGGTGTCGATATTGAGCAGATAGACCTTCGGCGTGCCGCTCGCATAGGAGAGATAGGTGATTTCCTGACTGCTCGGAGAAAATCGTGGGGTCATCACCAGCGCCCGGCCGTCGGTCAGAAAGTGGTTGTTGGCGCCGTCCTGGTCCATGACGGCGAGCCGCTTGACGCGGTGCAGACCCGGCCCCGATTCGGAGACGTAGACGATGCGGCTGTCGAAATAGCCCTCTTCGCCGGTCAAGCGCTTATAGATCTCGTCGGCGATGATGTGGGCGATGCGCCGCCAGTTCTGGGGCGTCGTGGCGTAGCTGTAGCCGCTCAACTGCTGCTGCGCGAAGACGTCCCACAGCCGAAACTCGGCGCGCAGCCGCCCGTCGCCTTGGGTCTGAACCGAGCCGACCACCAGGGCCTGGGCGTTGATCTGCCGCCAATCGCCGAAATTCGGCTCGGTGTTCGGCGCCGAGAGGTTCTGGATGAAGCTGCGCGGGTCGATCGGCCGGAAGAGGCCGGAACTCTCGAGATCTGCCGAGACCACCTGGGCGATGTCGCGGCCCGACTGGCTGTCGTTATCGCCGGCGCCGTAGAAGGCCGGGATCGCGATCGGCATCGGCGTCGCCTGGCCCTGCGTCACATCGACCCTGAGGTCGGCCCGCGCCGGCGCGCCGGTGAGAACGAGGGGCAAGACGAGCGCGACAACCGCGGCGGCGCGGAAGGGGCGGCGCATCCTCATAGGATGTCCTTCGGATTGAAGTTCACGACCATGTCCTTCCAGATGTCGTATTTGTCGGGAGGAAGGTGCAGCGGCGTACAGAGCGGGTTGAAGAGCGCCCGGCGCGCGCTTTCGGCGGCGGCGCGAAAGACGGGGTCGCTCGCGTAGCGCGCCTGGTCCTCGATCGTCGCCTGGCGCACAGTGCCGTCGGGGGCGACGACGACCCTGACCTCGATGACCAGATCCTTCGCGTCGAGGGCGCCGGCGGGCACGTTCCAGCAACGCGCGATCTGCTGGCGAATGAGCGCGAGTTCGCTCGCCGACAGCTGCGCGCCGAGCGGCGCCTTCGGCTGCGCGGAGAACCGGCCCGCCGATTTCTCGGGGGCGGAGCGGCCCTCCTCGGAGGGCGCCGTCTGATCGGTCGCCAGATTCTTCAAGAGCGACTGGAACAACGCCGGATCGTATTTCTTCTGCGGCGGCTTCGGCTCGTCCTTGACGAGCTGCGGCGGCGGTTTCGGCTTTTCGAGCGGCCGCGGCGGCTCGACCTGGGCCACCTGCTTTGGCGGCGATGGAGCCGGCTTCGGCTCCGGCTTCGGCTTGGGCGGCTCGGGCGGCGCCGGCACCGACTGCTCGGCCGTCGAGGTGGGCGGCGGGGCCGGCTTCGGCGGGGCGGGCTTCGGCTCCGGCTTCGGCGCCGGCGGGGCCTCGATCGGCTTTTCCAGCGAGGCGTGCTCGTGCGGGTGCTCGTTGTGTTCCGTCGCCCGCGTATGCGGCCCGATGGTCACGAGCTCGACCGCGATCGGCGTCTCCTGCGGCACCTTCGGCGCGAACAATACCGGCAGGCCCAAGACCAGCAGAATGCCGACGATCGCATGCAGTGCCGCCGACAGCGCGATGCCGCCCGGCATCCCGTCCGGACCGGCGGATTTCGGCGTCAATCCGCGTTCCACAGTCGCGACGCTCATCGCCCGCTGCCCCGCGCCCTCTCAGCGCCTAGTCGAGGCGGCCGGCAGGCCCGCGGCCTTGGCCGGCTTCTCCGGGCTGGTCGCCGCCGTCGCGCCGGGAGATTCGGCGACCAGCGAGACCTTATGGAACCCGGCCGCGCTGACGAGGCTCATCACCTCGAGCACCCGGCCGTAATTGATGTTGCGGTCGCCGCGCACATAGAGGACTGCGTTCGGGTTGTTGTCGGTGATCGCCTGCAGCCGCGGCACCAGCGAATCGCTCGGCACCTCGGTGTCCTGGATGTAGATGTGCCCCTCGGCGTTGACGGTGATGACGAGCGGCTCCGTCTGCTCGTTGATCGCCGCCGCCTGCGTTTTCGGCAGATCGACTGGAACGCCGACCGTCAACAGCGGCGCCGCCACCATGAAGACGACGAGCAGCACCAGCATCACATCGACGAGCGGCGTGACGTTGATCTCCGACATCGGCCGGTAGCGACCGGCGGCGCGGCGGCCGTTGCCGTCGAGCATCGGCGACGCCATCGTCTAGGGCCTCTCGTCGAGCTGACGCGACAGGATGGCGCTGAACTCGGAGGAGAACGCCTCGAGGCGTCCGGCGTAACGCCCGAAATCGGTCGCCAGCTTGTTGTAGGCGACGACCGCCGGGATCGCCGCGACGAGGCCCAGCGCGGTCGCGAACAGCGATTCGGCGATGCCGGGAGCGACGACCGCGAGGCTCGTGTTCTTGGCGGCGGCGATCGATTGGAAGCTGTTCATGATGCCCCATACGGTGCCGAACAGCCCGACGAACGGCGCCGTCGAGCCGACCGTTGCAAGGAACGCCATGAAGCGCTCGACCCGTTCCATTTCCCGCCCCACGGTGACGCTCATCACCCGTTCGATGCGCTGCTGCAGGCTGGTGCGCAACCCGGCCGTGCCGAGCAGGCCCTTGGCGGCGCTGCGCCGCCATTCGCGCATGGCGGCCGAGAACACCGCGGTCATCGGATCGGGCGGGCGCTGGCCGACCCGCTCGTAGAGATCGTCGAGCGAGCCCCCCGACCAGAAGCTTTCCTCGAAGCTGGACGCGGCACGGCGCAGCCGGCGCAGCCGGATCACCTTGTCGAAGATGACGGCCCACGACCAGAACGAGGCTATGAGCAGGACCAGCATCACCACTTTCACAATCGTGTCGGACTGCATGAACAGCCCGACGATCGAGAGATCGTGCGCGACCGAGCCGGCGAGCGGCGAGGTTTCGACCGAAGCAGGGGGCATTCTTGGGACCTTTTATGGCGTCTTTTGGACGAATTTCATTGGAAGGATCGGAAACCGAGGGTGTACCGATGCGAGCATTCGGGCGGGCGATCTGCCGGGAGGCTCAAGGCGCCTCCTCCTCGGCTTCAGGCGAGAGCGGCATCAACAAGTCGAATTGCCCGTCGAGCTGCACGGGCACCGGCAAATCGAGATGGCGATAGGCGTTCTCGGTCAGCATGCGGCCGCGCGGCGTGCGCTGCACGAAACCCTCCTGGATCAGGTAGGGCTCGATCACCTCCTCGATGACGTCGCGCTCGTCGCCCAAGGCCGCGGCCATCGTCTCGACCCCGACCGGGCCGCCGCGGTAGTTCTGCGCGATGCAGGAGAGATAGCGGCGGTCCATGCCGTCGAGCCCGCGGCGATCGACATCGAGCCGCAACAGCGCCAGATCGGCGGCGGCCGCGCCGACTGCGGCAAGCCCTTCGACGGCGGCGAAATCACGAATTCGGCGCAGCAGGCGCATCGCCACGCGGGGCGTGCCGCGGGCGCGGCGCGCGACCTCCGCCGCCCCGTCGGGCAGCAGCGGAAAGGCCAGCAGCCGCGCCGCCCGCCCGATCATCTCCTCGAGCTCGGCCGGCCCGTAGAAAGAAAGCCGCAACGGGATGCCGAAGCGCTCGCGCAAGGGCCGCGTGATCAGCCCCGAGCGCGTCGTCGCGCCGACCAGCGTGAAGGGCGGCAGATCGATGCGGATCGAGCGCGCCGCCGGGCCCTCGCCGATGATCAGATCGAGCTGAAAATCCTCCATCGCCGGATAGAGGATCTCCTCGACCGGCGGGGCGAGGCGGTGGATCTCGTCGATGAACAACACGTCGCGCGGCTGCAAATTGGTCAAGATCGCGGCGAGGTCACCGGCGCGCTGGATGACCGGCCCCGAGGTGGCGCGAAACCCGACCCCCAGCTCGCGCGCGACGATCTGCGCCAGCGTCGTCTCGCCGAGCCCCGGCGGCCCGAAGAAGAGCACGTGGTCGAGCGCCTCGCCGCGGCTTTTCGCGGCATCGATGAAGATGCGCAGATTGTCCTTGAGCGGCCGCTGACCGATGAACTCGGCGAGCGCCAAGGGGCGCAGACCCACGTCGCCCGCGTCGGGACCGGCGCGCTCGGCGTCGAGGAGGCGGGGCGCGCGCTCCTCGCTCATCGGGGTTGGCTCACTGGGAGAGTTCCTTCAGCCCGGCGCGGATCAGCGCTTCGGCGGCGGCGGCGCCGAGTTGCCGGCTCGCGGCGGCGACGGCGGCAAAGGCCTCGGCGCGGCGATAGCCGAGATTGACGAGCGCCGAGACCGCATCCTCTTCCGGGCCTTCCGCATGCGCCGGGGCCGACCCCGCGGGCGCGAGCGAGGCGGGCAGGCCGCCGAGCTTGTCCTTCAGCTCGTTGATGATGCGCGCCGCGAGCCGCGGCCCGACGCCGCCGGCGCCGGCAAGCGCCGCCTTGTCCTGCGCCAGGATGGCGAGGCCGAGCCGATCCGGCGCCAATACCGAGAGGATCGCCAGGGCGAGCCGCGCCCCCACCCCCTGCACCGTCGTCAGGCGGCGGAACCAGTCGCGCTCGGCGGCATCGACGAAACCGTAGAGATGGATGTGGTCCTCGCGCACATGCGTCTCGACGAAGAGCCGAGCCGGGGCGCCGACCGGCGGCAGCGCCGCGAGCGTGCGCGTCGAGCAGAAGACGAGATAGCCGACGCCGCCGACATCGACGACCGCGGCGTCGCGGCCCAATTCGGCGATGGCGCCGGAAAGCTGCGCGATCATCCGCGCGCTCCCGGCAGAGCGTCCGCCGCGATACCCCAGGCGCGCCGGGTCAGCGCGTGGTGCGCATGGCAGATCGCGACGGCGAGCGCGTCGGCGGCGTCCGGCGCGGCGATCGTGCAGCCGGGCAGAATGTGCCGCACCATCGCCTCGACCTGCCCTTTCTCGGCGTGGCCCGCGCCGACCACCGACTTCTTGATCAGATTGGCGGAATATTCGGCGACCGGCAGGCCGCGCTCGGCCGGCGCGAGCAAGACGACGCCGCGCGCCAGGCCGAGCTTCAGGGTCGAGGCCGGGTTCTTGTTGACGAAGCTCTCCTCGACCGCCGCCTCGTCGGGGCAGAACTGCTCGAGTACCTCGTTGATCTGGCGATAGAGCGCGACAAGCCGCACCGCAATCGCCTCGTGCGTCGCGGCGTGCACCACCCCGTCCGCAACATGGCGCAGCCGCGTGCCCGCGACGTCGATGACCCCCCAGCCGGTGTGCCGCAACCCGGGATCGAACCCGACGACGCGCATCCCCCGATGCCCCTTTCCTGTCGCGATCAGGCGCTCAGCCGCGCCATCACGTCCTCCGCCACCTCGAAATTGGCGTAGACGTCCTGCACGTCGTCGCTGTCTTCGAGCGTCTCGAGCAGCTTGAAGAGCCCCGCCGCCACCTCCTCGTCGACCGGTGAGGCAGATTTCGGGCGCCAGACGAGGCGGGCCGAATCGGCCGGGCCGAGGGCTTTTTCCAGGGCGTCGCGCACGGTGTTGAAATCCTCGGGCGCACAAGTCACGACATGCTGGCCCGCCTCGCTCTCGACATTGTCGGCGCCGGCCTCGATCGCCGCTTCGAGCATGTCGTCGGCGCTGGCCGCGGCGGCGGGATAGAGGATCTCGCCGACGCGGTCGAAGAGAAAGCCGACGCTGTTGGTCTCGCCGAGGACGCCGCCGGCCTTGGTAAAGGCGGCGCGCACCTCGCTCGCCGTGCGGTTGCGGTTGTCGGTCAGCGCCTCGACGATGATGGCGACGCCGCCGGGGCCATAGCCCTCGTAGCGCACTTCTTCATACGCCTCTTCGCCCTCGCCGCCCGAGCCGCGGCGAATCGCCCGCTCGACCGTGTCCTTCGGCATGTTGGCCTGGCGCGCAGCGAGCACCGCGGCGCGCAGCCGCGGGTTGGCGGCCGGGTCCGGCAGGCCCGTGCGCGCGGCAGTCGTCAGTTCCCGGATGATCTTGGTGAAGACCTTGGCGCGCTTTTTGTCCTGCGCGCCCTTCCGGTACATGATGTTTTTGAATTGCGAGTGGCCAGCCATCGGTGTCTAGCGCGGTTACTCTCTCCAATCAGCCGGCGGAGGTGTCCGGCACCGCCGCGAACCGCGAAGGTTGCGGCCTAACAACCCAATATGGCAGGATTGCGGCACCTCCGGATGCCGGCGCGAGCGCGCGCTTCCGCCCGCTGCGAGCTGCCCGGAGCGGGCGCTTCCGATTCGCCGCGGCGGGGCGCGGAGTGGAGCCGCCTCGGCCGTTGGCGTGCAATCCCTCCGTGGCCCTGCTATGCAGGTGGGAGCCATGTACCGAAGCCACGACCCCGGCAGGGACAGCCCCCAAGAGGTAGATATCGGCCCCGGGGCATCATGCGGCCTGACGCGCCGCGCAGCCCCACTCCGCGATTGCGAAGCTAGGCGCTCTCAAGGCGCGCCGCAATAGCCTCGAGGCGCTGCGCGAGGCCGAGCAGGCTGTCGGCCGCCCGCCCGGCCGCCTCGCCGTTCTCGCCCTTCCCCACGCCATCGTCGGCGGGCGCGGCGAGCCGCGCACTGGCCTCGGCCAGCTCGTCGGCAATAACGAGGGCGGCGAGCAGGATGAGCCGCGCTTCGCCGATCTGCCCGACCCGGCCGACGAATTCGCCGACTTTCCGGTCGACATATTGCGCCAGCCGCCGAATTCGCGCTTCCTCGCCGTCGTCGCAGGCGAGCGTGAAGGGCCGGCCGTTGATCGTCACGGCGACCGTCGCCATCTCATCCCTCCCCGAGCGCCCGCGCGATCGTCTCGATGGCGCCGTCGAGACGCGCCGCGATCTCGCCCTTCCATTCGCGCCACTCCGGCCTCGGCGCCGGGCTGCCGGCGGCGAGCGCCTGCTCCAACCGCGCGACCGCCCGCTCGAGCCGTGCGACTGCCTCGGCGAGCCTGTCCATTGCGCCGCCCCCGGGGGCGCTCAGCGCACCCGCTCGTATTTCTGCAGCGAGCGGATGTAATCGGGGCGCGGCGTGTCGGGATAGAATTGCGGCCATTGCGTCCACGACACTTCGCCGACATAGAGGTCGCCCCGGCTGTCGGCGGCGAGCCCGTGCGGCCCGAGGAAGGCGGTCGGCGCGGTGCCGGCATGCGCGTCGCCGAAACGCGACAGGAGATTGCCCTTGTGGTCGAGGATGCTGACGCGCGGCCCGAGGTTCGGGACGTTGCGGTTGACCGCCATCACCGGCCCCAACTCGCCGATGTAGCAGACCGGATGGCGCGCGTAGTCCATGTAGAGGCCGCACGGCCGGTGCAGATTGTTCCACTGTGCCTCGTACTTGCCATTGCCGTCGAACACCTGGACGCGATGGTTCTCGCGGTCGGCGACGTAGACCCAGCCGTCGGCGTCGGTGCAGATGTTGTGCACGATGTTGAATTGGCCGGGCCCAGTGCCGGGCTCGCCCCAGGAGAAGAGCAGCTTGCCGTCGGGCGAATATTTGTGCACCCGGGCGTTGCCGTAGCCGTCGGAGACGTAGATCTCGCCCTTCGGCGACAGGGCCGTGTGGGTGCAGCGGTGGAACGGCTCGCCGCCCATATAGGGCGCGGGCTTGCCGGGCACCCCGAGCTCCAAGAGGACCTTGCCATCGAGGGTGCATTTGCGCACGAAATGGCCGCCGTCGTCGGTCAGATAGATCGCATCGTCGGGGCCCATATGGGCGCCGTGCGCCCGCGGGTACCGGCCCTCGCCCCAGGAGCGCAGGAATTGGCCCTCGCGGTCGAACACCATGATCGGGTGTTCGCCGCGGTTGAAGACGTAGACGTTGTCTTGTCGATCGACGGCGACCGCGCCGACTTCCTTGAAGGACCAGCCGGGCGGCAGCTTCGCCCAGTCCTCGATGATGCGGTATTTGAAATCGCCGCTGCCGACGATGATGGCCATGGCTCGGTTCTCCCCTGATCGGCGGAGGTTAGCGGAGGGGCCGGAGCGAGACAATGGCGGCAATCTCCACATTGGATGTCCTTGCCCTTCGCCGGCAGGCGGCTATCCTTCAACAATGAGCGCCGACATCCCGCCGCTGCCGTTCGCCCGCGACCCGCATCTGCGCCGCCTGGCGAACGCCTTGCGGGCGCTCGCGATGGATGCGGTCGAGAAGGCGAAATCCGGCCATCCCGGCATGCCGATGGGGATGGCCGACATCGCCACCGTCCTCTTCACCCAATTCCTGCGTTTCGATCCCGGCGCCCCCGACTGGCCCGACCGCGACCGCTTCGTCTTGTCGAACGGGCACGGCTCGATGCTGCTCTACGGCCTCTTGCACCTGACCGGCTATGCCGACATGCCGATGGGCGAGATCGAACGCTTTCGCCAGCTCGGCAGCCGCACGGCCGGGCATCCCGAGCGCGGCCATGCGACGGGCATCGAGACGACGACCGGACCCTTGGGGCAAGGGCTCGGGAACGCCGTCGGCATGGCCTTGGCCGAGCGCATGCTGGCGGCCGAATTCGGCGACGAGGCGGTCGACCACCGCACCTACGTCTTTGCCGGCGACGGCTGCCTGATGGAAGGGATCAGCCATGAGGCGATCGGCCTTGCCGGGCATCTTCGCCTCAACAAGCTGATCGTCTTCTGGGACGACAACCACATCTCGATCGATGGGCCGACGGAGCTGGCCGTCACCGGCGACCAGGTCGAGCGTTTCCGCGCCTTCGGCTGGGCAGCCGAGCGCATCGACGGGCACGACACGCAAGCGATCGCCGACGCCATCCGGCGGGCGCAGGCGAGCGACTGGCCGAGCCTCATCGCCTGCCGCACGACGATCGCCTTCGGCGCGGCGGAGAAGGCCGGCACCGCCGCGGCGCACGGCGCCCCGCTCGGCGCCGCCGAGATCGCGGCGGCCCGCGAGCGGCTCCACTGGCCCTACCCGCCGTTCGCGATCCCGCCCGATGTCGCCGCGGCCTGGCGCGAGGCGGGGACGCGCGGGGCGCCGCTGCGGCATGCCTGGGAAGCCCGTCTCGCCGCCCTGCCGCAAACTCGCCGCGAGGAGTTCCTGCGCCGCCAGAAAGGCGAGCTGCCGGGCGGGTTCAAGGCGGCCATTGCGGCGCTCAAGGACGGCTTCCGCGCCAATAACGCCAAGCTCGCGACGCGGCAAGCCTCGGGTGCGGCGCTCGACAGCATCACCCGCGTCGTCCCCGAGATGGTCGGCGGCTCGGCCGATCTGACGCCGTCGAACAACACCAAGGCGAAGGACCAGAAGGAGGTCCGGCCCGGCGATTTCACCGGCCGCTATATCCATTACGGAGTGCGCGAGCACGGCATGGCGGCGGCGATGAACGGCATCGCGGCGCATGGCGGGCTCATCCCCTATGGCGGCACGTTCCTCTGCTTCAGCGATTATTGCCGGCCCTCGATCCGGCTTTCGGCCTTCATGGGGCTGCGCGTCGTCTACGTGATGACGCACGATTCGATCGGGCTCGGCGAGGACGGGCCGACACACCAGCCGGTGGAGCATCTGGCCGCGCTGCGGGCGGTCCCGCATCTCCTGGTGTTCCGCCCGGCCGACCCAATCGAGACCGCGGAATGCTGGCAGTTGGCGCTCGAAAGCCGGCACGCGCCGTCGATCCTGGCGCTGACCCGGCAGGGCCTGCCGCTGCTCCGCACCACCCCCGGCGACGAGAACCTCTCGGCGAAGGGCGCCTACGTGCTGAGCGAGCCGAGCGGCGCGCGGCACGTGTCCCTGCTGGCGACGGGGTCCGACG
>DASYYD010000310.1:0-1668 GCA_035934195.1 Allostellaceae bacterium
GCCGCCGAAACGCTCGCCAAGGAGGGGATCGACTGCGAGATCATCGACCCGCGCACGACCTCGCCCTTGGACGAGGACACGATCCTCGAAAGCGTCGAGCGCACGGGCCGGCTCGTCGTCGTCGACGAGGCGACGCCGCGCTGCGGCATGGCGGCCGACATCGCCGCCCTCGTCGCCGGCAAGGCGTTCGCAGCACTGAAAGCGCCGCCCGTGCGGGTGACGGCGCCGCACACCCCGGTGCCGTTCGCCCCCTCGCTCGAAAAGCTCTACATCCCGAGCGCCGAGCGCATCGCCGCCGCGGTGCGCGAGGCGCACGGATACGCAAAGTAACCCGTCATTGCGAGGAGCGCAGCGACGTAGCAATCTGGATCGACCGTGACAGACCTCCGCGAGATTGCTTCGCTCCGCTCGCAATGACACGAATGGCCCCATGATGAGCCAAATCACCGCGCTGACGATGCCGAAATGGGGCCTGACGATGACCGAGGGCAAAATCGTCCGCTGGCTGAAGCGCGAGGGCGAGGGGTTCGGCGCGGGCGAAGAGGTCATCGAGATCGAGACGACGAAGATCACCAACGTCGTCGAAATGCCGGAAGCGGGGAGACTGGGGCGCATCGTGGCGTCGGAGGGCGCCACCTTGCCGGTCGGCGCGCTGCTCGCGGTCGTCGCGCCCGAGAGCGTCGGCGACAGCGAGATCGAGGCCTTCGTCGCCCAATTCGCGCCGGTCGAGGCCGCCGCCGAGACGGTCGAGAGCGCGGGCCCGCAAGCGCGGCTCGTCGAGGCCGGCGGCCGCCGGCTCAACTGCCTCGATTTGGGCGAGGGCGGCGTCCCCGTCCTGCTGCTGCACGGCTTCGGCGCCGATCTCAATGGCTGGATGTTCCTGCAGCCGGCCTTGGCCGAGGGCCGGCGCACGATCGCCCTCGACCTGCCGGGGCATGGCGGCTCGCAGAAGGAACTGGACGGAGCCGGCGAAGCGAGCTTCGCCGCCGCCATCGACCGGCTGCTGGCCGCGCTCGAAATCGAGCGGGCGCATCTCGTCGGGCATTCGATGGGCGGCGGCATCGCGCTGGCGCTGGCGGCCCGGCATCCCGAGCGGGTCGCGAGCCTGACGCTGATCGCCTCGGCCGGCCTCGGCCCCGAGATCAACGCCGATTTCATCGCCGGCTTCGTCCGGGCGCAGCGCCGGCGCGAGATGCAGGAGGTGCTGAGCCTGCTCGTCCACGACCCCTCGCAGATGAGCCGGCAGATGGTCGAGGACGTCTTGCGCTACAAGCGGCTCGACGGCGTGCAGGCGGCGCTCGAAGAGATCGCCGCCGAATGGTTCCCGAACGGCGTTCAGCGAGCCGGCAACGCCGAGGCCGCAGCGAGCCTGCCGATGCCGGTGCAGCTGATCTGGGGGCGCGAGGACCGCATCATCCCGGCCGCCCATGCCGAGGCGCTGGCGGCGCGGCTGCGCGTCCACATCCTCCCCCAGACCGGGCATCTGCCGCACATGGAGAAGGCCGGCGAAGTCGCCCGCCTCATCAAAGGCTTCATCGCCGGCTGAGCCGCGCCGCCCCGTCGCCGGGGTCTTCCGCGATCGGCTCGGTGTCGTGAAAGCGGCGGTAGTCGATGGCGCGGCGGCCGTCCTCGGTCCAGCCGACGACATCGGCGAAGCGGTGCCCCCAG
>DASYYD010000314.1:0-21060 GCA_035934195.1 Allostellaceae bacterium
CGCCTGCCCGTTCATCGGAAAGGCGACGACCTCGCGGATGTTGGGCGTGTCGGCGAGCAGCATGACGATGCGGTCGATGCCGGGAGCGGAGCCGCCATGCGGCGGCGCGCCGTAGCGGAAGGCGTTGAGCATGCCGCCGAACCTGGCTTCGACCTCGGCCGCCGCATAGCCGGCGATCTCGAATGCCTTCAGCATGATGTCCGGGCGATGGTTGCGGATCGCCCCGGAGGAGAGTTCGACGCCGTTGCACACGATGTCGTACTGATAGGCGGCGATCTCGAGCGGGTCCGCGTTTTCGAGCGCGGCGAGACCGCCCTGCGGCATCGAGAACGGATTGTGGCTGAACGCGATCTTGCCCGTCTCCTCATCGAGCTCGTACATCGGGAAATCGACGATCCAGCAGAATTCGAAGACGCCCTGACGCACGAGGCCGAGCTCGTGCCCGAGCCGCTGCCGCGCCGCCGCCGCGAACGAGAGCAAGGTTTTCGGCGCGCCGGCGACAAAAAACACGGCGTCGCCGTCCGCGAGCCGCAATTCCTCGCGCAATCGCGCCGTCGCTTCCGCTCCGAGCCCGCGGGCGATCGGCCCCGCGCCCTCGCCGTCGCGGAAGAAGATGTAGCCGAGCCCGGGCTGGCCCTCCGACTGCGCCCAGGAATTCATGCGGTCGCAAAAGGCGCGGCTGCCGCCGCCGGGGGCGGGGATCGCGCGCACCCGCACGGCCGTGCCGGCGGCGATCATCTCGGCGAAGAGCTTGAAGCCGCAGCCGCGGAAATATTCGGTCGCCTCGCGCATTTGAATGGGGTTGCGCAAATCGGGCTTGTCGGTGCCGTAGCGCAAGAGTGCGTCGGCATAGGCGATGCGCGGGAACGGGGCCGGGCTCACCTGCCGGCCTTGCCCGAACTCCTCGAAGACGCCCGCGAGCACCGGCTCGATCGCGGCGAAGACGTCTTCCTGGGTCACGAACGACATCTCGAAATCGAGCTGGTAGAACTCGCCGGGCGAGCGGTCGGCGCGGCTCGCCTCGTCGCGAAAGCACGGCGCGATCTGAAAATAGCGGTCGAAGCCGGCGACCATCAGGAGTTGCTTGAACTGCTGCGGCGCCTGCGGCAGCGCGTAGAACCTGCCCGGATGCAGCCGGCTCGGCACCAGATAGTCGCGCGCCCCCTCGGGAGAGCTGGCGGTCAGGATCGGCGTCTGGAACTCGGCGAAGCCGGCCGCGATCATGCGCCGCCGGATCGAGGCGATGACCTCGCAGCGCAGCACGATATTGGCGTGCACGCGCTCGCGCCGCAGATCGAGAAAGCGGTAGGCAAGGCGCGTCTCTTCGGGATATTCCGCCTCCACGTTGACGGGGAAGGGGAGGGGCTGCGCCTGCGAGACGATGTCGATCGCGTCGATCCGCAGCTCGACCTCGCCGGTGTCGAGCTTGCGGTTGACCGTGTCGGGCGAGCGCGCCGCGACGCGGCCGGTCAGGGTCGCCACGCTCTCGAGCCGCAGCGCATCGGCCGCCGCGAAGAGCGGCGAGGAAATGTCGATGACGCATTGCGTGACGCCGTAATGGTCGCGCAGATCGACGAACAAGAGCTGGCCGTGGTCGCGCTTCCTGTGCACCCAGCCGGACAGCCGGGCCGTGACGCCGGAATCGGCAAGGCGCAAGGCGCCGCAGGTGTGGGTGCGATAGGCGTGCATCTGGAGGTACCCCGATAATGCCGGCAACAGGCATCGAACGCCGCGGATTGTCAAGGCGGGGCGGCGCAGTGCCGGCTGTTTGTGCGCCGCCGTTTCGGTGTATAGCGGTCGGATGACTATCATCACCGACAGCGCGGCGCTCGCACAATTCTGCGCACGGCAAAAAGGCGCGGATTTCATCGCGGTCGACACCGAATTCATGCGCGAGCGCACCTATTGGCCGATCCTGTGCCTGGTGCAGGTCGCCGGCCCCGAGGCGGCGGCGGTCGATGCGCTCGCGCCGGGGATCGACCTCGCCCCGATCCTGGCGCTGATGGCGGACGAGAGCCTCCCCAAAGTGTTCCACGCGGCGCGGCAGGACATCGAGATCTTCCACATGCTGTCGGGCCGGGTGCCGGCGCCGCTCTTCGATACCCAGATCGCCGCCATGGTGTGCGGCTTCGGCGACGCCGCGAGCTACGAGACGCTCGTTGCGAAGCTCGCCCGCACCAAGCTCGACAAGGGCTCGCGCTTCACCGATTGGTCGCAGCGGCCGCTGAGCGAGCGGCAGGTCAGCTATGCGCTCGCCGACGTCGTGCACCTGCGCACCGTCTACGAGCGGCTGCAGCACATGCTTGCGACGAACGGCCGCGGCAGCTGGTTCGCCGAGGAAATGGCCGAGATCGTCGATCCGGCGCTCTATCGCGGCGATCCCGCCGAGGCGTGGCGCCGCTTCCGGCTGCGCGGCCGCCCCGATCGCCGCTTTCTCGGCGTGTTGCGCGAGCTTTCGGCTTGGCGCGAGAAGGCGGCGCAGCAGCGCAACCTGCCGCGAGGACGGATCATGCGCGACGAGGCGGTGCTCGAGATCGCCGCGCAAATGCCGAAGACGGTCGAGGCGCTGGCGCGCACGCGCAGCCTCGGCAAGGGCGTCGCCGAAGGCAGGCTCGGGCCCGAGATCCTCGATTGCGTCCGCCGCGGCCTCGCCGATCCGGGCCTGCCGGAGGCCGAGGCCGCCGCGCGGCCCCAGCCGCCGCCGGGTGTCGGCCCGCTGATCGAGCTGTTGCGGGTATTGCTTAAGGCGAGCTGCGAAGAACACCAGGTGGCGCAAAAGCTCGTCGCCTCGGCCGAGGATCTGGAGGCGATCGCGGCGGCCGACGACGCGTCGGTGCGGGCGCTCTCCGGCTGGCGCTACGAGGTCTTCGGCAAGGCCGCCCTCGCCTTGAAGCACGGCCGGCTCGGCCTCACCGCCGGCCGCAACCGGGTGCGCCTGGTCGACCTGCCCGCCGAAGCCAAATAGGGAAAGCGCCGCTCAGCCGCGCGCGGCTTGCAACCTCTCGCGCCGGCGGATCCCGGCCGTGGCGCCCACCGAGCGGGCGAGTGCCTCGAGCCGGCGCGATACGGTTTCGCCGACGAACAGGTTGTCCTCCGCCGGCACGTCGAGGACGAGCCGGTCGCCCTCCCGTTCGAGCCAGGTTTCGTTCAACAGATCGATGGCCCCGCCGCAGACCGTAAAGGCGAGGCGCAAGGCGAGCCCCAAAGTCCTGACCGCGTTTGCTCCATCCTCGCCGAGCAGCGCCCGCGTCGGCGCCAGCACGGGATCGTCTTCGGCGCCGCCGTAGCGGGTGTGCAGCACGGACGCGACGAATACGCGCTCGGCGTGGTTGATGGCGGCGAACGGCACGCGCAGGCTGCGGGTGAAGGCCTGCTCGGCGCGGTAGTCCGGGTGCTCGCTCCAGGCGGTGTCGCTGAGCCAGGCCACGGCGCGGTGCAGCCGCCGCTGCCCGGGGGCGAGGTTCGGGAAGAGCGGCAGGGTCCACTCTTCGAGACGATCCCCCGCCGGATCGAACCGGCTTTGCCCGGCGGCGATCGCCCGGCTCGCCGCGATCAGCGGGTCGGCACCGCGCTCGGCCTCGGGAATGAGCCCATAGGCGTAGCCCTCGCGCAGCCCGAAGGCGGAAAAGACGAGCCGCTGCGGTCCTCCGACGGCGATCAGGTTGCGCAGGATCAAGGCGGCGAGCGGCACCACTTCGAGCCGCTTTCGCGAGATCGTAGTGATCCGGTCGAGCGATTTCTTCGACTGGCGGATGACGATGTCGAGAAAACCTTCCGCCTCGCCGCGCGCGATCGTGTACTCGTGGATGATGTGCAGCGGATAGTGCGAGTGCTCCATGTGCAGCCGCGCGATCGCCCGCCACGCGCCGCCGACAAGGTAGAGCGTCTTCCCCTCGGCGGCGCGCAGCACGGCGGCGCCGGCGATCGCGCGCTCGATGGCCTCGGAAACGGCCTTCCCGGTTTCGCCCAGCTCGCCGAGGCGCAAGGGGCCGATCGGCAGCGTCACGCCGTCGCCGATCCGGGCGACGCTCGGCATTCCGGGCGCCGCCGGGCGGCTGACGCGAACGAGTTCGACGCTGCCGCCGCCGAGATCGCCGACGACGCCGTCGGCCGCGGGAATGCCGGCGAGGACGCCCGACGCGGACAGCCGCGCCTCCTCGGCGCCGTCGATGACATCGACCTTTACCTGGCAGCGGCGGGCCACCTCGGAGGCGAAGGCGCGGCCGTCCTCGGCATCGCGCACCGCGGCGGTGGCGATGACCGCGAGGTGCCCGACGCCGATCGCCCGCGCCAGCGCCACGAAGCGCGGCAGGTTGAGCAGCGCCAGCGACACCCCCTCGGGATTGAGCCGGCCGCTCGCCGCGATCCCGCGTCCCAGCCCGCACATGACCTTTTCGTTGAGGAGCGGCAACAAGGTGCCGCCGAGGCGCTCGAAAACGACGAGGCGCAGCGAGTTCGAGCCGAGATCGATGACGGCGACGCGCTCCGCGGCGGCGCTTGGGGCGCGCTCGGTCATCGGGTCACAACGGGGAAAGAAATTGCGCCCCCGCCCAATCCCCCGCCCCCGCGACGGCGGGCGTCCGCGGGCGACAATCGCAGCTCTCTGCCGGGATTCCAGCTTGCGCGGAAATGACGGATTGCGTGGTCGGCGGGCATTCGCGCGATTTCCTCACGGACATTCAGCGCACGACGAGGCGCGGCGCGACGACGCGCCTCAATGCCTTGCCGCGGCCCGAGAGGCTCGGATTGGTCATGAAATACATGTGCGCGGAGAAGGGCTCGTCGCCGGCCGGGGCGCGCTCGTAAACCCCGTCCGGCGCGAGCTTCCAGCTCTGCAGCGTGTCGCGGAAGTTCGCCACCATGATCTCGTCGAGCACTTGGCGATGCACGGTCTCGTTCTCGATCGGCACCAGGGCCTCGACCCGGCCGTCGAAATTGCGCGGCATCCAATCGGCCGAGCTGATGAACACCGTCGCCTGACCGGAGGGCAATTTATGGCCGTTGGCGAAGCACACGATGCGGCCATGTTCGAGAAACCGGCCAATGATGCTCTTGACGCGGATATTGTCGCTCAACCCGCGAACGCCCGGACGCAGGCAGCAGATCCCGCGTACCACGAGATCGATCTGCACCCCCGCCTGCGAGGCGCGGTAGAGCAGGTCGATGATCCCCGGATCGACGAGCGAATTGAGCTTGGCCCAGATCTGCGCCGGCTTGCCGGCCTTGGCGTTGGCGATCTCGGCCTCGATCAGCGCCCCAAGCCGGGCGCGCAGATTAATAGGCGCGACGGCGATCTTCTCTAAGCTCGCCGGGCTCGCATAGCCGGTCATGAAATTGAAAAGGCGCGCCGCGTCGCGGCACAGAGCCGGGTCGCAGGTGAAGAACGACAGATCGGTGTAGACCTTGGCCGTGTAGGGGTGATAGTTGCCCGTGCCGAAATGCACGTAGGAACGCAGTTCGCCCCCCTCGCGACGCACGACCAGCGACACTTTGGCATGCGTCTTCAGGCGCAGGAAGCCGTAGACGACCTGCACGCCGGCGCGTTCGAGATCGCGGGCCCAGCGAATGTTGGCTTCTTCGTCGAAGCGGGCCTTCAACTCGATGAGCGCGGTCACCGACTTGCCGGCCTCGGCGGCCTCGCCGAGCGCCTTGACGATCGGGCTGTCCTCGCTCGTCCGGTAGAGCGTCTGCTTGATCGCCGCGACCGCCGGGTCGCGCGCCGCCTGGCGCAGGAATTGGACGACGACGTCGAAGCTCTCGTACGGGTGATGGACGATGATGTCCTTCTGCCCGATCGCGGCGAAGCAATCGCCGCCGAAATCGCGGATGCGCTCCGGAAAACGCGGGTTGAACGGCGGGAAAAGAAGATCGCGCCGCTCCTCGACGATCAGCTCGGCAGTGTCGTTGAGCCCGAGCAGGCCATCGCTGGCGAACACGTCGCCCGGCGCCGCATCGAGCTTTTCCATCAGGAACCGGCGCAGCTCGGGCGGCATCGCGGCATCGACCGCGAGGTGAATCGCGTGCCCGCGCCGCCGCCGCTTCAGCGCCGTCTCGAAGAGCAACACCAGATCCTCGGCCTCTTCCTCGATCTCGACCTCGCTGTCCCGCAACACGCGAAACACGCCCTTCGCGATAACCGCGAAGCCCGGGAACAGGTCTTCGAGAAACAGCGCGATCATCTCTTCGGTCGGAAGAAAGCGAATCCCCTTTCCCGGCAGGCGGACGAAACGGTCGATCGAGTTCGGGATCAGCACCAGCGCCTCGATGCGCATGCCGTCGCTCGTCCGCTCGAGCTGCAAGGCCAAGCCAAACCCCTGGTTGGCGACGAACGGGAACGGGTGCGCCGGGTCGATCGCCAGCGGCGTCAGGACCGGGAACACGTCCGCCAGGAAATGCTCTTCGAGCCAGTCGCGGTCGCCGGGCGCGAAGTCGCGCGGATCGACGACGGCGATCCCGGCCTCGGCGAGCTCTCGCCGCAACGACAGCCAAATCAGTTGCTGGTCGGTCATCAGCCGGCCGGCGCGCTCGGCGATCGCCTCGAGCTGCCGGGCCGGGGTCAGCCCATCCTGGCTCGCCGTCTTGATGCCGGCGAGGTTCTGGCCTTTGAGGCCGGCGACGCGCACCATGTAGAATTCGTCGAGGTTGTTCGCCGAGATCGACAGAAAGCGCAATCGCTCGAGCAGCGGATGCAGCGGGTTCTCGGCCTCGGCGAGCACGCGCTCGTTGAAGGCGAGCCAGGAAAGTTCGCGGTTGATGAACCGCGCCTCCGAGCGGAGGTCGACGGGCTCGATCTCGGCCGTCTGCGCTCCCGTGCTCACTTTCCTCTCCCGCGCCGGCTTTCGCGGTCGGATTCTACCCGACATCAATCCGCGTGTCATGCCGGCGCGCTACGACCGCAACGAGACCTTCCGGTCGCTTCGCAATATGGTTCGGTAGGAAGCAAGCTGCAAACTGCCGCTCGGCGGGGAGAAAACCGATCATGCGCACGCTGCACCTGCTGCGCCACGCCAAGTCCGCCTCGAACGAAGGGGCGGAGGACCATGAGCGCGGGCTGAGCCGGCGCGGCGTGCTCGCCGCACGGCTGGTCGGCCGGACGCTGCCGGCGGCGACGGGCGCGCTCGACGTCGTCCTGTGTTCGAGCGCGGCCAGGACCCGGGCGACGATGGACCTCGTCCTCGCCGGTTACACCGCGCGGCCGCGCGTCCTGATCGAGCCCGGCCTCTATCTCGCAAACCGCAACCAGCTGCTCGCCCGCCTGCGGCGGCTTTCGGAGGAAGATCGCAGCGTTCTCGTGATCGGCCACAATCCGGGGCTGCATGAGCTGGCGCTCGCGCTCGCCGCGCCCGATTCCCCGGCCTATCCGGCGCTCGCCACGGGCAAGTTCCCGACCGCCGCGCGGGCCAGCTTCGGCATCGCCACGACATGGGCGGGGCTCGGCGGCGGGCGCCACGGGCTCATCGGCTATGTCACGCCGGCCTTGCTCGGCGAGGAGGAGCGGTAGGCCGCGTCCTGCGCCAGGACGTCGCGCGCCAGCGCCACCCCGATCGGGCGTTTCGCGGCGAGCGCGGCGGCGTCGAGGCGGTCGGCGAGCGTCGCGGCGGCGGCGAGCGAGCGCTCCATGCGCGGCACGAGATATCCGATCGCCTCGGCCGAGACGCGCAGCTGGCGGTCGGCGAAATGCTTGACCAGGACGGCGGCGAGGAGCGCGTCGTCGGGGGCGCCGATCTCGACCGCCAGCGTGGCGAGGAGGCGCGAGCGCAAATCGGCGAGGGCGGTCGGCCAGGCCGCCGGCGGCCGGCGCGCGGTCAGCAACAGGCCGGTCCCCTCTTCGCGACAGGAATTGTAGAGATGCAGGAGCTGGAGCTCGGCCGCCCGCTCGGCGTCGTCGACCGCGAGGCCCTTTCGCCCGGCGGCGAGGAGCGTGGGCACATCGCGCGCGGCGAGTTCGGTCGGCCCGACGATCATGCCGCCGCAGCGCTCGCGCCACAGATGCGCGAGATGCGTCTTGCCGCAGCTTTGCGGCCCATGAACGAGCAGCACCCCCGACGGCCATGCCGGCCAGCGGTCGATCCAGAAGAGGGCCTCGGCGTTGCTCGAGGCGACGAGAAAATCCTCGCGTCCGAAGGCGGTGCGGTGCGGCAACGCGATCGGCAGCTGGGTCATTACTCGGCGGCGTCCGCCTTGCGCCGGGCGGCCGGCCGGCGCGGATCGTAGAGGGTGCTCTCGCGATAGCGGCGGAGCGCAAAGCGGGTCAGAACGCCGATCACCGCCGCCGCCGGCACGGATAGAAAGACGCCGACGACGCCGAACAGCCTGCCGCCGGCGAGGACTGCGAAGATCACCCACACGGGGTGCAGATGGATGCGGTCGCCGACGAGCTTCGGCGACAGGATGTTCGCTTCGACGGTAGAGCCGAAAAGGAAGATGCCGCAGACGACGGCGACGCTCGTCCAACTCCCGTATTGCAGTGCCGCGAGGGCGAGCGAGAGGACAAAGCCGATCGCCACGCCAACCACCGGGATGATCGCCAACACGCCGATCAGGAGGCCCACCGCCAGCGCCGAATCGAGGCCGGCAACGGAGAGCGCAGCGGTGTAATAGACGGCAAGGATCAGGCAGACGAAGGCCTGGCCGTGGATGAAGCCGGCGAGCGTGTCGGCGTCGATCCGCGCCTGCCCGCGGATCGTGTCGAGCGGCTCGCGTGGCAGATAGGCGTCGATCTGCGCCATCATAACGTGCCAGTCGCGCAGCAGGAAGAAGGTGACGACCGGCGTCACGACGATCAGCGAGACGATGTTGAGGATGGCGAGGCTGCTGGTGATCATGCTCTGCAGCAGACCGGCCAGCCAGCTGACGACATCGGCGACCTTGCTGCCGACGAGGTCGCGCAATTTCGCCACCTCCTCCTGCGGCAGGCGTTGCTGCAGCAGCTGCATCAGCTTGCCGAAATCCGCCTGGATGACCTGGACGAGGCCCGGCATGCGAGCGACGAGGCGCAAAATCTGTTCCTGAACGAGCGGCACCAGAAGAACCAGGACGAGGCTCAATCCCAAGAGGAACAGGAGCAGCACCGCCAGGCTCGCGAGGCTGCGCCGGACGTGCCACGCCGCAATCCGGTCGACCAGCGGCACCAGCAGGTAGGCGATGATGAAACTCACCGCGAACGGCATCAGGATGCCTTGCAGCAGTTCGAGCGCGACCAAAAGCAGCGCCCCGCCCGCCAGCCAGAACAGCACCCGCTGGAGATGCGCGTTCAAAGCGCCTCCTCGGAGCGCGCCAAGATGCGCGCCCAGCGCACGAGGTAAAACAGGCCCGACAGCACCGTCGTCACCGCAACGGCGAGAACGAGCGCGAAAACGGCGAGGTCGGCATTGACCGCGAGCCCCAAACGGGCGAGCACAAACCCGACCAGCGCGATCTGCAACAGCGTGTTGAGCTTGCTGATATAGAGCGGATCGAAACGATGCGGCGCCACGATCGACTGGATCAGGACGAAGCCGCCGACGATCATGGCATCGCGAAACACGACGAGAATGACGAGCCAGCTCGGCAACTGTCCGGCGATCCCGAGGGTGACGTACAGGCTGACGAGCAGCGCCTTGTCGGCGATCGGGTCGAGCAACGCGCCGAGTTGCGTCCGGCGGTCGAAGCGCTTCGCGATGTAACCGTCGAGCGCGTCCGAAATGCCGGCGAGGACCAGCACCCAAAACGCCATGCCGTAGCGGCCGTTGACGATCAGCCAGACCGCGAGCGGCACCAGCATCAGGCGCCCCAGCGTGATCAAGTTGGGGAGGTTGAGCCCGAGCCTGCTCATACCCGTCGTCCCGGCGAAAGCCGGGACCCACCTATCGGCCGCTCGCCATTTGCCGGCGATCGCAATGCGTCGGGCAACTTCACCCTTCCGGGCAGCGCAACGACGGACCCCGGCCTCCGCCGGGGCGACAGCAGAACCGGGGACCGCGCGAACCGCATCAGCGTGCCGTCGCCGCCCCGGCGGGAGCGATCCGCCACACCGGGTCGCCGCCGCCGAGGCCGAAGGCGAGCCCGGCGAGCGATGATTTGAGCTGGTCGATCGTGCCGGCATAGCGGATTTCGATCTTCGCCTCCTCGACGGTCAGCGACATGAGGTCGATCCGGTGAATGATGGCAACCGAGGCAAGCCGCTTTTGCAGCGCGACCCAATCGGCAAGGCCGGAAATCGGCACCACCGCCGCGAGCGTCGCCTCCGGCCCCGCAGGGGCGGCGCTGGCGGCGGCCGGCGCGTTTTGGATCAGATTGGCGGTCGCGCTCGCCGCCCGCTCGAGGAAGCCGGCCTCGCTCTCGCCGGGACGGGCCGTCAGGTTTTCGTCCTGCGCGCCGACGGGGCTGCCGCCGCGATAGCGCTTCAGGCTGACGGCAAGGCCGGCGAGCGTCCCCGCCCGCCGCTCGGCCGTTGCCAGCACCACGACGACATCGCCGCCGCCGTTCTGGCGGGCAATCGCGGCGAGCGCCTCCGGGTTGCCGGCCGCCGCCCGCGCCGCATCGATCGTCGCGACATCGCGCGCGTCGCCGAGCGGCACGAGAAGCTGCCCGGCGCCGCCGTCCGGTTCTTTCCGCCATGCCTGCCGCCACGCATTCGGATCGTCCCACAGCACCGGCTTCGCACCGTCGGCAAAGACCGGCAAAACGATGGCCGATGCGCTCGCCGCGCCCTGGCTCGGCGCCGGCGCCGCGTGTACTCCGGCCTGCTGCATCAGCTGCTTGATCGTCGAGGGGTTGAAGTGAAAGGTGTAATCGGCGAGATAGCGGACCGCCGACATGTGCTCGTTGGCGACTTCGTAGCTGGCCACCATGTCGGAGATCGCCTGGTCGCCGAGCTTCGGCAGCGAGGGCGCCGCAGCGGCGCCGGAGAGATGTTCGATCACCTGGGTAAGCGCCCGGCGCTCGCCGTCGAGCCGCGCGAGGTGGCGCGCCTTGGCGACGTCGGGGGCGGTGGCATCGACGCTGACCGTCGCCGAATAGGGGTCGGGTTCGCCCTGCGCGCCGGCCGGAGAAGCCGACGCGGCCATGACGAGCGCCAGCACGGCGGCGCCAAACCGCCGCCCCGCCCGAGCGCGACGGATCGCGGGCACCAGCGGCAACGTCATTGCAAAGCGTCTCCGATCCGGTATTTTCGCGGCCGTCCGGCCGCCGCCGAGCGGTCATACAGCAGTTTTCGCGAGGACGCCATCAACAGCCCGACCTACCGGGACGCGGGCGTCGACATCGCCGCCGGAGGTGCGCTCGTCGGTGCGTTGAAGCCGCTCGCCCGGGCGACCGCGCGGCCCGGCGCCGCGGCCGCCCTCGGCGGTTTCGGGGCGCTGTTCGATCTCAAGGCCGCCGGTTTCGAGGACCCGATCCTCGTCGCCACCAGCGACGGCGTCGGCACCAAGCTGAAGATAGCGGTCGCCACCGGGCGGCATGACGGGATCGGCACGGACCTCGTCGCGATGTGCGTCAACGACCTCGTCGTGCAGGGCGCCGAACCTTTGTTCCTGCTCGATTATTTCGCCACCGGGCGGCTCGATGTCGCGGTCGCGCGGCGGATCGTCGCCGGCATCGCCGCGGCCTGCCGCAAGGTCGGCTGCGCGCTGATCGGCGGCGAGACCGCCGAATTGCCGGGCCTTTATGCCGAAGGCGACTATGACCTCGCCGGCTTCGCGGTCGGCGCCGTCGCGCGCGGCGGGGTCATCGACGGCTCGCAAATCCGCGACGGCGACATCGTGCTTGGCCTCGCCTCGTCGGGGCTGCATTCGAACGGCTTCTCGCTCGTCCGCCGGATCGTCGAGGAAAGGCGGCTCGACTACCGCGACCCGGCCCCGTTCGCTCTCGCGCAGAGCCTCGGCGAAGCGCTCCTCGAGCCGACCCGCCTCTATGTCGAGAGCTGCCTCGCCGGCTGCCGCGCCGGGCTCGTCCGCGGGCTTGCGCACATCACCGGCGGCGGCCTCCTCGAAAACATCCCGCGCATTCTGCCGAAGGGGCTGGCGGCGGAACTCGACGCCGCGAGGTGGGATCTGCCGCCGGTCTTTCGCTGGCTGCGGGCTGCCGGCGTCGGCACGAAGGAGCTTGCCCGCACCTTCAATTGCGGCATCGGCATGGTCGCCGTTGCGAGCCCGCAAGAGGCCGAGGCGCTCGAGCGCCTGCTCGAGCGGCACGGCGAGCGCGTCCAGCAGATCGGCCGCATCGGGCCGCGCCGCGGCAGGCCGGCGGCGGTGCGGCTTCTCGGCGCGGATGCGCGATGGCGCGGCTGAGGCTCGGCGTCCTGATTTCGGGCCGCGGGTCGAACCTGCAGGCGCTGATCGAGGCCGCCTGCGACCCGGCCTATCCGGCCGAGATCGCCCTTGTCGTCAGCAACCGCGACGATGCGGCGGGTCTCGCGCGCGCGGCGGCCGCCGGTATCCCGGCTGCCGTCGTCGCGCAGCGCGACAGCCGGCGCTTCGCCGAGGAGACGCAGGCGTTGCTGCGCGGACGAGACGTCGGCCTCGTCTGCCTCGCCGGTTTCATGCGCGTGCTGGAGGAGGGCTTTGTCGAGGCCTGGCGCGACCGGATGATCAATATCCATCCCTCGCTCCTGCCGATGTTCAAGGGGTTGCACGCACAGCGTCAGGCGCTCGCCGCCGGGGTGCGCTTCACCGGCTGCACGGTGCATTTCGTGCGCCCCGAGATCGATGCCGGACCGATCATCGCGCAGGCCGTCGTGCCGGTGCATGCCGAGGATGACGAGGAGCGCTTGTCGGACCGCATCCTCGCGGTCGAGCACCGGCTCTACCCGCTCGTCGTGCGCCTCCTCGCCGACGGCAGGGTGCGCGTCGCCGGCGGCCGGGTGGCGGTCGCGGGCGCGCGGCCGCCGCAAATTGCCGCACTCAATCCGACGGACGGCGGCGGCGAATGGGTTGTCACCGCACCCGGTTAGGTTATATCTGCGGCAGCGACTTGCAGTGGACGAGGCGGCGATGGCGGCGACGACGATGGACCCGGAATTCGAGCGGCATCGTCAAACCTGGATCGGCTTTACCCGGCTGATCAAGGCGGCGCTCGTCGCGATCGTCGTCATTCTGGCCGGCATGGCGATTTTTCTGCTGTAGCGGTCGCTACGGGCAGATCTCGATCTCGGAAAAGAAAAAGGCGATCTCCTGCGCCGCGTTCTCGGGCGAATCCGAGCCGTGCACCGAATTCGCCTCGATCGACAGCGCGAAATCGTTACGGATGGTGCCCTGGTCGGCCTTCGCCGGGTCGGTCGCGCCCATGATCTCGCGATTGCGAGCGACCGCGTCCTCGCCCTCCAGCACCTGTGCGACGACTGGCCCCGAACTCATGAAGCGCACGAGATCGCGGTAGAAGGGCCGCGTCGCGTGCACCGCGTAGAACCGCTCGGCCGTCTCGATGGAGAGCCGCAGCCGCTTTTGCGCGACGATGCGCAAGCCGCGCTTCTCGAAGCGGTCGTTGATGGCGCCCGTCAGGTTGCGGGCGGTCGCGTCCGGCTTGATGATCGACAGCGTGCGTTCGATGGCCATGCGGGCCCTCTTCGATGGCGGCGGGTGAGGGGTTATAACGGCGGCCCTCGGGGCCGGCAAATAGGGTAGAACTCAGTTCTGCCGCTGCCAGCCTGCCTCGGTCTGCCGCCAATAGGTCAGCGGCGCGTGTCCCGCCTCGCGCGCCCGGCGCCAGCGCTCGCGCGCCGCCGCGACGGCCGCCTCGTCCCTGCCGTCGAAGAGATCGGCGCAACGCGCAAAAGCGGCGAGGTCGTCGGCCTCGATCCCGTCGAGTAGCACGAGCAGCGAGGCGCGGTTCGGGTTCTCGGGCTTTGTCGTCAGCCAGATCGGTTGCGCCGCGGGGCTGCCGTCGCGCTCGCAGCCATGCGGCAGAAAGCTCGCCTCGTCATAGGTCCACAGCACCGCGTCGAGGAGCGCGACGCGCTCGGCGGAGCCGGCTCTGACGACGATCCTGTGCCCCTCGCGGCGGGCGCGCTCGAGAAGCCGCGGCAGCGCCCGCTCGAGCGGCGTCAGCAGCAGGTGATAAAAGCCGATTTCGGCCATCGGGCGTCCGCCGCTCACTCCGGCTCGTAATATTCGGCGACAAAACGGTCGAGCAGGCGCACCCCGAAGGCGGTGGCGCCCTTCGGGGTGATCGCGGCGTCCTTCTTCGACCAGGCGACGCCGGCGATGTCGAGATGCGCCCACGGGACGCCGTTGACGAAGCGCTGCAGGAACTGCGCACCGATGATGCTGCCGGCGGCGCGGTCGCCGCCGATGTTCTTGACGTCGGCGGCATCGCTGTCGATCTCGCGGTCGTAGCCGTCGCCGAGCGGCAGCCGCCACACCGGCTCGCCGACCGCCTTGCCGGCGGCGAGGAGGCGCTCCGCCAGTTCGTCGTCGTTGGAGAAGAGCCCGGCCTGCTCATGCCCGAGCGCGACGATGACGGCGCCGGTCAGGGTCGCCAGGTCGACCATCAGCCGCGGCTTGAAGCGGTTCTGGCAGTACCACAGCGCATCGGCCAGCACGAGGCGGCCTTCGGCGTCGGTGTTGAGGACCTCGATCGTCTGCCCCGACATCGACGTGACGATGTCCCCCGGGCGTTGCGCGGTCCCCGACGGCATGTTCTCGACGAGCCCGACGACGCCGACCGCGTCGACGCTCGCCTTGCGGCCGGCGAGCGAACGCAAGAGCCCGATGACGACGGCGGAGCCGGCCATGTCCCACTTCATTTCCTCCATGCCGGCCGCCGGCTTGATCGAGATGCCGCCGGTGTCGAAGGTGACCCCCTTGCCGACGAAGGCGAGCGGTTGGGCGCCCTCGCCGGTGCGGCCGCGTGGCGCCCCCCGCCATTTCATCACGACGAGGCGCGGCGGCCGCACGCTGCCTTGCCCGACCGCGAGCAGCGCGTTCATGCCGAGCTTCTTCATTGCCGCTTCGTCGAGGATCTCGACCTCGACCCCGAGCTCCGACAGGCTCTGCGCGGCGGCAGCGAGGGTTTCCGGATAGATCACGTTCGCCGGCTCGGAGACGAGGTCGCGGGCGAAAGCGACCGCCTCGGCCAGCTTTTCGAGCGGCAGGTAGGCGCGTTTCGCGGCGGCGGCGGCGCTGGTCGCCACGGTGAGGCGCACGAGCGAAGGCTTCTTCTCGGGCTTCTCCTTGGTGCGGTATTTGTCAAAGCGATAGGCGCGCAGCTGTGCGCCAAAGGCCAATTCGGCCGCCGCCTCGGCCTCGCCGATCGGCGCGTCCGCGCCCGGTTCGATCATCAGCGTCGCCTCGGTCTCGCCGGCGGCGTTGAGCTGCGCCACCAAATTGCCGCCGAGTTCGCGCAGCCGCTTCGCATCGAGCGAGCGCGGCGCTCCGAGCCCGGCGAGGAGGATGCGCGTCACGCCGATTTGCGGCGGCCCGATGATCGGCAGCCAGTCGTCCCTCTTGCCCTTGAACCGCGACGCGGCGGCAAGCGCACGGGCGACCGCGCCCGCCGCGGCCTCGTCGAGCCGCCTCGCCGCGGGTGTCAGAACCCCGTCCTCCCAGGCGCCGACAACGACGGCGCCGGAACGCGGTTCGGAGGGCTCGGAAAAAACTATGTTCATCCACGTGTCCCGGCATCGCTCGGCGCGTTCGAAGATGCGCCGCGGGCGTCGCGATAAACGGGAAACAGGATGGAAGTCAACGACGCCGAGCCGCAGCCTCCGCGCTACGCCGGCGGGATTGGTGTCTCGGCCGGCTGCTTTAGCGCTGCTGCCCGGCGTAGAGCATGTGGAGCTCGCACCCGACGCAATCGGTCAGCGTGAAGGTGATCTTGCCGCTCGCATCGTCGACGGTGAATTGTACCGGGACGCCGCGCCCATCGATCCACACCCGGTAGCGGGTCGCGCCGTCGACCTCGTATGCGCGCGCGAATATGGTCTGGCCCGGAAGTTTGACCGGCACCTCGCCGCCGCCGCGGATGTTGACGCGCTCGATCCGGCCGTTGTCGACGCGCATCATCGTGTGCGAGGCGAGAAAGTTCGGCGACCACGGGTTGGCCGGGTGGACCGCCGCCGGAGCGGTGACGGTGCCTTTCGGCGAGCGGATCACAAAGCCGCTCGCGGTGGCCTCGCCGGTCACCTCGATCGGCCCGCCGCCCTTGTTCGTGATGCTGTGGAAATACACCAGCCGGTCGCCGTTCCAGCGCTCGGTGCGCGTCGCATCCTCGCGATGCATGACGACGCCGAGCACGCGCACCCGGAAATGCGCCGTGGTCGAGACGGTGGTCGTGTCGCCGCCGGTTTGGATGGTGTTGCTGTAGGTGCCGATGTTGCCGAAGATCGAATGGTCGACCCGATAGATGAGCTGCACCGGCGAGGCGGCCGATGCCGGGCTCGCGACGGCGAGGCAGGCGGCTGCCGCGCAAAGCGTCGCCAAACCCGAAGCGGCTCTGGCGAGCCGCGCCAGCGCTGCCGTTCCCCAGGTCGCGCCCCGCTGTGTCATTCGTAACGCCCCCAACCAGATCCGGGCCGCGCGAGAAAGGTCCTTCCCGCCTCCGAACATCCCCACGGCGACGGAGCCTAACCCCGCCTCGCCGAAGGTTCAATGGAGTATTTAATCTTTTTTCACCATCATCCCGGCGCTTCTCCCCCGCGAACCTGACGGGCGACCTCCTTCTGCCGGTCGAACTCTCGCCGCCGCCGGTCAATTTCTTCGGGTGACAGGCGGGCGATGTTCGAATAGTCGAGCTTCCAGGACGGATCCTCGCTCCACCGCAACGGCGACTGGACGGTCGTGCGAGGCGCCGGCGCGCTCGCCAAAACCTGCAGCGCCAGTTCCAGGGTGTCGACCTGCGAGGCGACGTCGCGCGGCCGCCCGGCCGCATTGCCGAGCGGAAAATCGCTGAACAGAAAGCGCGGCACGCCGCAATATTCGACGATGTCCTTGGCGCAGCCCATGACGACCGTCGCGATGCCGTTTTCTTCGAGATGGCGGGCGGCCAGACTCACGGTCTGGTGGCACACCGGTCAATTGGCGACGAGAATCGCGGCATCGGCGCCGTCGGCGCGGCAGCGCGCGAGCAGCTCCGGGCAATCCTGTTCGATCGTGGTGCGCTGGCTGTAGGTCGTCGGAACGCCGTGAAAGCGCGGCGCCAGCGAACCGATCCGTCCGGCCCTTGCGGCCTGCCGCAACGCCTCGAGCGGGAACCAGGTGTTCGGGTCCTCGGCCGAGGTGTGGGCGCGGTCGTAGGCGAGATGCGAGATCCGCAAGTCATGGTCGCACGCGCTGTCGCCGGAATAGACCCGAAGGAACTTGACTGCGGCGTTGTAGGGCGACCTCGAGCCCTGGTCGCCTTTGCCGGGCTGGTAGGGCGCGGCTGTGGTGACGAGCGCCAGCCGGGACCGGGCGAGCGGTTTGCCGAGCGGCGTGAACGGTACCGCGGCGTAATGCGCCCAGCGGTAGGGCGGGCCGTAGCCGAGCCCCAGATAGTAGTCGCGGACCCGTTCCATGTAGGGGATCGGTACGTCGTCATCGGGAGCGAACCCGAGGTTTTTCGTCGCGTCGCGCATCGTCTTTCTCCCGGCCGCGGGCCCGCCGCCGCCGATTATGAAAACAGGCAGCGCCGCCTGGCAAGGCGATCGTCGCCGCCGATCCGCCGCAAGGAGTCTTCTAACCGCCGGTCGAAAGGCGGTAGAACGCTTCCCCATTCGGGAGCCAGGCGAGCACGAGGATGCCAACCCCCGTATTTTTTACCCGATCGCACAGGCCGGCACGGCCGCTCCTCTTCTATCCGGCGCTGACGCTCGCTTATGTGCTTTCCGGCAAGCTCGGCCTGCTGCTCGCCGTCCCGCCCGGCTATGCGACGGCGATCTTCCCGCCGGCCGGTATCGCCGTCGCGGCGATGCTGGTCGGCGGGTGGGCGAGCCTGCCCGGGACGTTTTTCGGCTCGTTTCTGCTCAATCTGTGGGTCGGCGGCGGCGTCAGCGAGAGTGTCGGCGCGGCGGTCCTCGCTGCGTTCGTCATCGCCGCCGGCTCGGCGGCACAGGCGGCGATCGCGGGAGAAGCCCTGCGCCGCGCCATCGGCTACCCGATGCGGCTCGATCACGGCCGCGAGCTGGCGCGCCTTCTGCTGCTCGTGCCGATCTGCTGCCTGACGAGCGCGACCCTGTCGCTGGCCGGCCTCGCTATGCTCGGCGTCATCCGACCGGAAGACCTTGCCGGCAGCTGGATCACCTGGTGGATCGGCGACACGCTCGGCGTCCTGGTGCTGCTGCCGCTCGTCCTCGTCATCGCCGGCGAGCCGCGCAGCCTGTGGCGCAGCCGGGGCCTTTCGGTGGCCCTGCCGATGGTGTTGTTCTTCGCGCTGTTCGTGGCGATTTTCGTCCTCGTCAGCCGCTGGGAGCACGATGCGGCATTGCTCGAGTTCCGCATGCTGTCGCAGCAGCTGGTCGACCGGCTGCGCACCGGCCTCGACGAGCAGGACGTCTTCCTGTTGCAGCTGCAGCGATCGTTCTCCGGGCCGGCCGCCCTGTCGCGGGCCGACTTCCGCAGCCTCGTAGAGGACTTCCGGCGGCGCTTCCCGACCGTGCAGGCGATCGAGTGGGCGCCGCGCGTCGAGCGCGCCGAGCGGGTCCGTTTCGAGGCGGCGCAACAGGCCGAGCTGCCCGGGTTTGCAATCCGCGAGATCGGCCCCGCCGGAGCGCCGCGGGTCGCCGGCGAGCGCCCGCAGTATTACCCGGTGACCTATGTCGAGCCCTATGCCGGCAACCAGAAGGCGGTCGGCTTCGACCTTGCCTCCAGCCCCGACCGCGCCGCCGCGGCCGCCCGCGCCGAGGCGAGCCGCACCGTCGCCGCGACGCCGCCGATCCGCCTCGTCCAGGAGACCGGGAAAGAGCCCGGCGTGCTGCTGCTGCGCGCCGTCAGAACCGGTCCCAACGGGCCCGGCCTCGTCCTCGTCGTGCTACGCATGGGCACCTTCATGCGCGGATTGCTTGCCTCGGAGCGCTCCCAGCTCGACGCGCGCCTTGTCGACGTGGCGCGGCATGCGATCCTCTACAACCCGGCATGGCGCGGCTCGGGCGGCGCCGATTTCGCGCGCGAGGTCGATTTCGGCGGCCGCCGTTTTATGCTCCGCACGGCGCCGACCGCGGCCTATGTCGCGCGGCACCGGATGTGGCAGAGCTGGGCGGTGCTCGTCACCGGCGTCTTCAGCACCGGGCTGCTCGGCGCCTTGCTGCTTCTCGGGACCGGTTACGCGCGCCGGATCGAGACGGTGGTGGACGAGCGCACCCGCGATCTCGAGACCGTCAATTCCCGCCTGCAGCAAGAGATCCGCGAGCGCCGGCAAGCCGAGGCGGCCTTGCGCCAGGCGCAGCGAATGGAGGCGATCGGGCAGCTCACCGGCGGGATCGCGCACGATTTCAACAATCTGCTGATGGTGGTGAGCGGCAACGCAGCATTGCTGGCGCAGAGCGCGCCCGACGAGGCGGCTCGGCGGCGGGCCGCCGCGATCGCCGCGGCAAGCGAGCGCGGCGAGCGGCTGACGCGCCAGCTGCTCGCCTTCTCGCGCCGCCAGACCTTGCGGCCCGAAGCGATCGACCTGACGCAACGCATGCGGGAGATCGGCGAGATGCTGGCGCGCTCGCTGCGCGAGGACATCGCCGTCAACCTCGACCTGCCCGACAGTTTGTGGCCGGTCGTGGCCGATCCCGCCGAGTTCGAGCTGGCGCTGCTCAACATCGGCGTCAACGCCCGCGACGCGATGCCGGAGGGCGGTCGCTTTCGGGTGACGGCGCGCAACGTGTCGTTCGCGGCGGGCGAGGCCGAAGAGGACGGGCTGGTCGGCGACTTTGTCGAGTTGACGCTCTCGGACAGCGGCGTCGGCATGGAGCCCGAGGTCAAGGCGCACGCCTTCGAGCCCTTTTTCACGACGAAGGAGATCGGCGCCGGCTCGGGGCTCGGCCTGTCGCAGGTCTACGGCTTCGCGCGGCAGAGCGGCGGTGGCGCGACGATCGCGAGCGGGCCGGGCGAAGGCACCGCCATCCGCCTCTTTCTGCCGCGTGCGAGCGCGACGCCCGAGGCGGCGCCGACCGCCGTCGCTCGTGCCTCCGAAGCGCCCGCCCCGGCGCCGGCGCGGGCGCTGCTCGTCGAAGATGATCCGGAGGTCGCCGAGGTGACGGTCGAGCTGCTGCGCGACCTCGGATACGAGGCGGTGACGGCGGCGAACGGCCGGGCCGCGCTCGAGCTTCTCCAGCGCGACCCGGCGGTCGCGATCGTGCTTTCCGACATCGTCATGCCCGGCGGGACGAGTGGCGTCGACCTCGCCCGGCATCTGCGCCAGCACCGCCCGGAGCTGCCGGTCGTGTTGCTGACCGGGCACAGCCGGTCGGCGGCGCAGCTCGTCGCGGAGGGTTTCGTGCTTCTCGAAAAGCCCTACCGGCGTGACGATCTGGCGGCCGTCATCCGCGCCGCCGCCGAAGCGCGCCGGGGCGCGCCGGCCGCCGTTTCCGAATCGCCGGCCTCCGAAACCGGGGCTTGACGGCATCCGCCCGCGAGGCTCTGGTGTCGCACGGCAGCTCCAGTCGAGGAGGGTGAGATGGCGCATGCCGGCCGCGTCGCGCTCGTTACCGGTTGCGGCAAGCCGATCGGCATCGGCAATTCGACGGCGCGCGCGCTCGCTGCCGCCGGGGTGACCGTCGTCGCCGCCGACGTGACGGCGCAGGGCGTCATCAACGAGCACAACGTTGAAGCCGACATGGACGCCTCTTGGGCCGGCGTCGACAGCCTCGTCGCGCAGATCGAAAGCGCGGGCGGGCGCGCCGCCGCGGTGCTCGGCGACGTCGGCGTTGAGGCCGACGCGAAGCGGATGGTCGAGGAAGTGCTCCTGCGCTACGGCCGGCTCGACATTCTGGTCAACAATGCCGGCGCGCCGCAGGGCGCCGACCGCAACGAAATCGAGGATGTGCCCGTCGAGGCCTGGGACCGCACCATGGCCGTCAATGCGCGCGGCGCTTTTTTGATGTCGCGCGCCGCCGTGCCGGCGATGCGCAAGGCGGGGTGGGGCCGCATCGTCAGCGTGTCGTCGAAGGCGGCGTTCCGG
>DASYYD010000323.1:0-10555 GCA_035934195.1 Allostellaceae bacterium
CCAACTTGACGTAGCCGCCGACCGCCAGCGAGGTGTCGGTGCCGGGGATCAGGATCGAGCGCGGGAAGCTGCCCGCCATCGACGCCGCGCCCGGGGTCGCCGGCGTCTTCAACGCGGCGAGCTGGTCGATCTCCTGCTGCACCAGCTGCTGATTGGCCTGCAGCTGCTGCAGATCGTCGGCGCGCGCGCCGGATAGGCCGGTCAGCAAGGCGACCGAGGCGGTGAACCCGCCGAGCGCCGCGATGGCACCGATATTCCGTGCTGTGGTCATCGTTGCCCTTCCCCCGATAACTCAATGGTTGAACTGTCGAGCCCGAGATCCCACAAGTCACCGGCGGAAACCATCCATCCGCCCGGTTGAAATCCGATGTAAGCGATAGCCTTAAGGCTGATCGGCCAAAGACGTAGAACTCGACTGCCTCCCGAAGGCATCGCGCTTTACCAACAGGATTGAGAGACCATGCAAAGATCGCGACGGTTGCGGGAGTTACGGAACGGGGCACGAGCATGAAATCGAGTGAAGTGGGTCTAGGCCGCGACCGCGCCGGCGGCCGGCAAAGACGCGCGGCAGCGGCGTCGCTTGACCGGCAACCGGTCGGCGCCGCCAACGATGATGTCAGGCTGTGGTATTATTGCCACAACCACCGCGAGCGCCGAGACAGGCCGGCCCGAAGCCGGCATTCCGTAGCTGTGGCTCGTCCGCCACAGCCGATGCTTCCCGGTGCGCCAGCCGAGGGGGCTCGCGTGCGCAGAGGTTTCGGTGATCTTGCGATCGGCGCAGCGGCGGCGGCCGCGGCCGTCTTCGCAACGATCGACGACCAAACCGACGGTTGAGCCTCAACTGGCCAGGAGATGCTGCACGCGCCCGCGCAACACCTCGGCGACATGACCGCGGTGTTCGACGGAGAGCTTGCCGAGCAGGTTGTGCACGTGGGATTTCGTCGTCGCCAGGCTGATGTTGAGCCGGCGCGCGATCTCCTTGTCGGCAAGCCCGGCGGCAATCAGTTCGGCGATCTGCCGCTCCCGCCGCGTCAGCGCCCGCACCGCCGCGGGCGTCTCGCCCCCGCTATGGCCGGCCGCGGCGGCGATGCGCCGCAAGAGGCCCGCCGCCACCCGGCTCGAGCAGAACTGCTGCCCGGCGAGGATATCCCGGACGACCTGCACGATCTGTTCGAGCCCCACCGTGTTCGGCAGATAGCCGGTCACCCCAGCCTCGGCCCAGGCGATGACGTCCTCGGCGGTTTCCCGCAACGCGCAGGCGATGATCGCGGTGTTGGGCGCGATCTCGCGCAGCCGGCGCACCACCGCCGGGCCTTCGCCGAGCGCGGTGTCCACCAAGACCGCGTCGGCCTGCGCGGTCAGGCTCAGCGCCATCGTTTCGGCGGGGTCGGCGCAGCGCACGTCGGCCACCGCCGGGTCGCGCTCGAGGACCCTCTCGAGCGCCTGGCGCACGAACAGCATGTCCGAGACGAACAGCAGACGCAGCGGCGCAGCCTCGGGAGGGCGGGTGCCTTCGTCCGGGGCGAGGTTTGTGTCCACGGCGGATCCCGAGGGGTCAGGCCGCGGCGCGGCGCGGCGGCAGGGCCGGTTTTTCGAAGAGAGCGGGCATCGCCACGGCGGTGTCCTCCCGTTCAAGAGCGGCTCTTGCAACCGAGCCTTGTCTGCCATGTATAGCAGATATGCGCGAATGTCTCGCTCTTTTTTGTGATTATATCAATCGCCTCGTTTACCGGCCCCACAGCGCCTTCGTCGCGATCGCGGCGCCCGCCGCCAGCGCCTCGAGCTTCGCCCACATGATGCTCGGGTGCACGCGGCGCATGAACGGGCCTTGGGCAAAACCGCAATCGGTGCCGGCAATGACGTTCTCGCGCCCGACGAGCCCGGCATAGCGCACGAGGCGCTGGGCGACGAGATCGGGGTGCTCGACGATGTTGGTCGCGTGGCTGATGACGCCGGGAATCAGGATCTTGCCTGCCGGCAGCTTCGCACGCTTCCAAATCTCCCATTCGTGCTCGTGCCGCGGGTTCGCCCCTTCGATCGCGTAGGCGCCGGCATTGACCCGCAGAATCAGATCGACGATGTCCTTCAACGGCACGTCGGTCACATGCGGCCCTGGCCAGCTGCCCCAGCACACGTGATAGCGCACGCGTTCCGGCGGGATGCCGATGAGCGCCTGGTTGAGCGCCTCGACGTGGAGGGCCACCCAGTCGCGGTATTGCGCAAAGCTCATCGGCGGCACGCGGCGGTCGTGGGTGACGGCGGCGCGCGCGTCGTCGATCTGGAGGACGAGCCCCGAATCGACGATTGTCTTGTATTCGGTGCGCATCGCCGCCGCGAGCGCGGCGAGGAGGTCTTCCTCGCTCTTGTAGTATTCGTTCTTGCGGTCGGGGATCGCGCTCGACGGCGCGGCAACCGGCAGGAAGCCCTCCTCGACCGCGGCCGCGGCGAGCGCCTTTTTGAAATTATCGATGTCGCGCTCGAGCTGCGCCTCGCCGGTATAGGCGATCGGCCCGACGCAGACCGCGTCGCCGCCGCGCCAGCCGGCATCCTGCGCGTCCATCTCCTCGTAGAATTCCTTGAAGCGCGCGCGGTCGGCGCCATAGGCATAAGGGTCGCGGCCGCCGGCGCTCGGCCGCGATTCGAACCCGGATAAGCGTTCGAGGACATATTGCGACCAGCTGATGGATTTCCCGAACTCGCCGTCGCTGACGATGTCGATGCCGACCTCGGCCTGCTGGCGCACCACCTCGGCGACGCTGTCGGAGAGGCAGCGCCCGTAGGCGGCTTCGTCATAGGCTTCACGATTGCGCTTCGCGCGCAGAAACCGAACGAGCTGCGGCGGCCGGATCAGGCTGCCGACATGAGTCGACAGAATGCGCTTGTCGCTGCGTTTCATCGCTCCCCTCCGTGCGGCCGGGTATTAAGGCTATCGGGTATTAAGACTATAAGGAGTGCACATTCAGGAGGCTCGGGGAACTGCGATGTCGCGCAAGGAGCGCCGCTACCAGCAAAAGCTTGCCCAGAAGGAAGGCGCGCGCGCCGGCCCCGCCGCTCGGCCGAGCGAGGCCACGGCCCTGCTGATCGGGCGCTTGCAGGCCCAGGCGATCGCCTTTCAGCACGCGGGCCGGCCGCACCGCGCCCTAAAAATATGCAAGGACATCCTGGCGCTGCGGCCGGTGAACCCCGACGTGGTGCTCGGCTACGCCGGCCGGCTCGCGCTCGAAATCGGCGATCATGGGGAAGCGGCCGCGCTCTACGGCCGCGCCGCCGCACTGCGGCCGGACATCGCCGAGGTGCATTACAATTTCGCCGGCGCGCTGTCGCAGCTCGGCCGGCTCGACGAGGCGGCCGGCGCCTATCGAACCGCGCTCGCGCTGCGCCCCGACTTCATGCCGGCACATCATAACCTCGGCAATGTGCTGCGCGGGCTCGGCCGCACCGAGGAAGCGGTCGAGGCCTATCGCCGGGCGCTCGCGGTAGAGGCCACCGCCGAGGGCGAGCGCGACCTCGGCGTCGCGCTGTCGCTGCTCGGCCAGCTCGACGAGGCGATCGCCGCCTGGCGCCGCTCGCTGGCGCTGCCGGGGCATCGCACCGACCTCTACAGCAACCTAGCGAACGCGCTCCTCGAACAGGGCGACGCGGCGGGCGCGCTCGCGGCGTGCGAGCGCTGGCTCGCGCTCGTCCCCGCCTCGATCGAGGGCGCGGCGTTGCAGGCGCTCGCCCTCAACGCGCTCGGCGACAAGCAGGGGGCGCGGCGCCTGCTCGATTTCGATCGCTTCGTGCGGGTCATCGACTTCACCGCGCCGCCGCCCGGCTTTGCCAGCCTTGCCGCCTTCAACGCCGCGCTCGCCGAGCATGTCGAAAGGCACCCGACCCTGAAAGTGCCGCCCCGGGACCAGCCGACCTACCACCACGACGCGCTGCAGATCACCGACGAGCTGCTGTCGCCGCCGCGGGGGCCGATGGTGGCGTTCGAAACGATGATGCGGCGCGCCGTCATGAACTACGCCGAGGGCGTGCCGCGGCAGCCGCCGCACCCCTTCCCCGAGCATATTCCGCCACGCTGGCATTTCGGCTGCTGGGCGACGCGTCTCCTGGGCGAGGGCAATCTCGAGCCGCATATCCACTTCACCGGCTATATCGGCGGCGTCTACTACCCGCTCTTGCCCGATGTCGTGAAGGAAGAGGGGCGGGGCGAAGCCGGCTGGTTCGAGCTGGGGCGGGCGCCCGAACGGCTCGCCTGCAACGCCGAGCCGCTGACGCGGCGCATCCAGCCGAGAGAAGGCCGCCTCATCCTCTTCCCCGGCTATTTCTTCCACGCCACGATCCCGTTCACGGCGCCGCAGCAGCGGATCTCGATCGCCTTCGACGTGATGCCGACGGAGTGAGGTCAGCGTTTCGCCGTGTAGATCCCCGCGGCGAGATAGGGCGACCCCGCGAGGGCGTGGAAGGCGAAATTGCCGCCGGTCTCGGCCGCCAGCGGCCCGAAAAAGCCGCCGTTGACGTTGCCTGCGAAGGCGCCCGTATTGAACCCGAAGCTATAGGACGAGCCGCTCAAATTGCCCGCCGGGATCGCCGCGGCAAAGCTGTGCCCGTCAAAGTTGACGACCTGAAAGTTTCCGGTCTGCGTGGCGAAATGATAGGTCGCGTTGAGCCCACCGGCAGCGAGGTATTGCGCGCCGTTGTTGTTGACCGTGCCGACGAGCGCCCCGGTATAGGTGCCGGTGACGTTGCTGCCCTGCAGGGTGGCGATGTCGCCGACCGAGGTCGGCTGGCTGCCGGCGACCCAGGTGTTGATGTGGGCGGCGTCGATGCGCGTCGTCTCCCCCTCGGGGCTGCTGAGCGCGCCGCCCCAATAGCCCCATTTCAGAAATTGGCACTGGCAAAACGATACGCCGTTCGGCAGCAAGGCGGCCGACGGCACCACATCCGAGGTCAGCATCCAGATTGACGAGCCGTTGGCGTCGTTGCCGTTCACCTGCGAGGCCACGCTCGGGTTTTGCAGCGCGGCAAAGAGGTTGTCGTCGATATAGGCCTGGCCGAGGGCAGTGCCTCCCGTGAGGCCGCCGAACTGCAAGGCCAACGATCTGACGCCGCTCGACTCGCCGGTAAACGGGTCGGCGCCGGCAAACGTCGCGCCGACGCGCAGGTTGGTCGCATCGGTAGTGATGCTGCTCGTGCCCGTGACGGCATAGGACAGGGGCGACCCGCTCTCCCGCGTCATGATGCCGCCGAAGAAGCCGGAGAGCGTCTGCGAGGTTTGCGACGCGCCGACCCCGGCCGGCAGCGAGACGGCGTTCGCCGGCTCCTCGAAGTTATAGCTGGTGATCGGCCCCGATCCGGCGGTTTGCTCGCCCGCCGTGCCGGCCAGCACGAAGCCGGAGAGCGCGCTGCCGCCGTAGAAGCTGACGCCGTTGCCGTCTTGCGGCGTCGAGGCGAAGGAGGAGATGCCGACCGGCAGGCTGGTGCCGCTGGCGAGGAACGACCCGGCGATCTGCCCCTGCAGGCTCGGCTGCGGCGAAGTGGCAAGCGGGTTGCCGACGAAGAGCACGATGACCGAACTCTGCCCCGCCCCCTGCCCGTTGATGGCGAGGCTCGCCTGCAGCGACCTGGCGAAGGGGGCGCCGGTATCGAAGATCGGACCGGCGAAGGAGGCGTTGGCGGGCGCGCTGATAAAAAGCGGCGAGACGACCGGATCGGCGAGCAGGCCGCCCGTCTGTTGCCGCAGGAACGGGATCACCGATTGCAGCGCGCCGTCCGGGGCGAGGTTGAAGGCAAAGAACCGCGGCGCCCCGGTCGGCGCGTAGAAGCCGGCATTCACCGGCTGTCCGCCATAGATGAATTCGCGCTCGCTCGGTTGCCCGACCGGCGTCAGATCGGCGTAAAAGAAGCTGCCGTCGAGCGCGAGGAAGCTCGTGCCGGTGACGCGGCCGAGCGGGCTCTCGGTCCCTGCCGGCCCGAAGCTCTGGAAGCCCGCGGCGAGGGGAATTTGGACCATGCCGCTGCCGATCGCGACGGTGAAGACGCCGTCCGTCAGCGTGCCGCCGCTGTACGGGGTTTGCGGCTGCCGGTAGCCCGCCGTCGTCGCGTTTCCGTGGGTTCTGGCAAATCCACCCGACACGGTTTCCGGCGGGGGCGGGGGCGGGCTCTGGTTCTGCGTCTGCGACTGCCCCTGGACGGTATTGACGTTGAACTGGTTCTGGAGGTTGCCGACATCGGTGTTGGGCGGCTTCGGCGGCGGCGGCGTGTTGCTCGCGGCGGCATTTATGCTGGCCGCGACGTTGCCGGATATGTTCCCGGAAACCCCGCTGTTCGCGACATCGTTGTCGGTCGGGATCGTCTGCGCCCCGCCATGCGCGCCGGGGTGGCCGTCGAGAGCGACGAGCAGCCTCCCCGTCAGACCGAGCGATGCCGGAAATGGCGAAGAGGGCGAGAGGCCGGACCCGGGGACGACGACCTCGAAGCCCGGCCGGGTGATCGTTTGGCTGACGCCGTTGTCTCCGGTGACCGTGAGCCCGATGCCGTAGACGAAGACGACGCTGAGCTTGCCGTCGCACTTGCCGCGCTCGCTCGTGCAATCCTGACGCGCCAGGAAGACGCCGCCGCGGATGCCGATCGTCGCCGCCGGCGTCTTCAACGTCACCTGGTTGCCGTGCTTGGAAAGTTCGCCGCCGACAAAGCGGAAGACGCCGCGCGTCAGGCTGGCCGCGAGTTGCCCGGTCTTGGTGTTGGGATCATAGACGAAACGGTCGATGAGGAGGTTCGAGTTGGGGCCGACGCTCATCGCCGACTGATCGACGAAAAGAACCTGCGTTTGGCCTTTTTCGGTGGTGACGATGCGCTCGTTGTAGACGACGTCCTCGCCGAGCACCATGCGGCGCAAGCCGCTGCCCGGCAGGGCGGCGCTGGCGTTCGGATTGACCGCCGTGTCGACGCCGATGCGCTCCTGGGCGGCGCCGGCCGGCGGCGGCGCGAGGACGAGGACGGCGAACAGGGCCGCCGCTGCCCAGCGACTCAACGCGCCCTCCAACGACGAGCCGTCGATCGCGATCATCGCCGTCCTCCCATAAAGCAACCGACCGGGGATCGGCCATCATACACGGCGAGCGCGAATTGTCACGCGGCTCGCCGCCGCTCAGAAGCGGATCTGCGGGCCGAGCAGCACCGAGTCGCTGGTATAGCCGTACAGCGACAAGTTCGAGGAGAGGATGTCCCGCTGCACCTGCAGCACCAGCGCGAGGCGCGGCGTGATGATCAGCGACTGGGTGAGGCCGAAGCGCCAGTGGCGGTCGAACCGGTTGCTCGGGGAAAAGAAAAACGGGCTGCCGCTGGTGTTGCAGCACGGGTCGGGCGCGGCGTAGTACGACCAGCTGCGGCTGAGGAAAAAGGTCGATTCCCAAAAATTGGGAAGGATCGCGCGCGGCGTCGGGTAGCGGATGTGATAGGCCCCGGAGACTCCGTAAGTATTGTTCGAGTAAAACGGCAAGACGGTGTCCTGGTTGAGGAAATCGAATTGCGCCGACAGCGCCGAGTTCGCGGTGATCGGCTTCACCGCGGTCAGCGAGACGACCGTGTCGTGGCCATTGAGGCCGGTCGACAGCGGACGGTCCGGAGCGTTGGCGAAATGCTTTTGGCGAGCCTCCGCGACCGCGCGCAAGGCGAGGTCGTGCCAGACGATCTCGTCGTATTCGAGCCCGGCGCCGTAGGTCCAGAAATATTGGTTCTCGCCGAGTCCCACCTCGTTGAGGATGACGTAGGGCTTGAACGAGGCGCCGCTGACGCCCGGCAGATGCGGGAAGTTGAGACGTGGCCCCGCCGTCACTTCGCCGTAATCGAGGTCGAGGCGGTCGAAAATGAAATAATGGTTCATGAAGCCGACGCCGGTGACCTCGATCGCGTCGCGGTTCTGCGTCTCCAGGTCGTAATCGTAGATTACCGAACCGCTCATAAAAAAGTTGTTGTCGGGCGCTTTGACGAATTGGGGAGCGAGCAGCAGCGTCCCGATTGGCGACTGGATGGTCGCCGAGCCCGGCGCGACGTTGGCATCGGACTGGTATTGGGTGCCGAACAGGAAATAGCCGGTGACGTGATGCCGCGACAGCGCGCCCCTGATCTGCGCCAGATATTCGGCGATGCGCGCCCGCACGTCGGGCGGCGGGTTCTGCGCCAGCGCCTTGTCGAAATAGCTTTCGGCGACGGCAAACGAGCCCATGCGGAAATAGAGCGCGCCCAGTTCGAGATCGACGCGCGGCAGGTTGGGGTTGAAGAGCAGCATGCGCTCGAGCGCCGAGACCGCCGCCTCGTAGTCGCCGAGCCGAGCCGACACGTCGGCATAGGCGAAAGTGGCGTCGAGGTCTCCCGGATTGCGCAGCATTGCTTGAAAGAGCTGTGCCTGGCGCGCCTCGAGGGCGGCGCGCTCTTGCGCCTCGGTGGCCGCCGCGCTCGGTCGCGCGTCGAGCGCGCCCAAAAACAACACGAACGCGATCGCCAGGATCTTCGCGATCACGAATGCCGCGCGGGTCTTCACCAATGATGCAGCCACCGCGCTTCTCCCTTTCCGGCGCGTTGCGGTTGCGGACCAACCCGCGCGAAAAATCTACCGGATCGGCTTTCCCGTCACAAGGGCAGCAGCGGCAGCGGTGAAGCGAATGCCGCGTCGGCCCGCGAGCCGGCCACCGCGGCGGCGGCCCGGGCCGGCCGCGGCGACGAATCGGAGAGGCACGCCGCGACGATCCGCGATGGCGCCGGTGCCCGTTATGGCCGGGCGCCGCTATTTGACATATTTCGCCGGTTCTTGGGGCGGGATTTCGACGACTTGGCCGAATTGCCTGTGGAGCGCCCCGGTCGGCTCGCTCGATGCGGTGTTGCGGTGCTGTTGCGGCCCCACGAATTGACCGCCGAGCCGCAGGGCATTTTTCGCATCGCTTTGGAAGAACGAGCCTTTGCGTCACCCTTGCCGACGGCAGGGCGGCGGCGCTCGCGCCGCGACGGTCGGGCCGCGCGGCGGAAGCGGGCCGACCCGTACGGCGGGCTTGCCGACCCTACGGCATCCGGCGCAATCTCGCGCGGGTTCGCGCTCGAGGAGGCCTTGCCGTTGCCAACCCCCTATTTCGATGCGCTCGAAGTGCGCGATCCGGCCGCGCGCGAGGCCGCATTGATGGCGGCGCTGCCAGGGGTGGTCGCCGCCGCGAAGGCGCATGCCCCGGCCTATGGCCGGATGCTGGCGCAGGTAGACCCGCAAGCGGTCAAGGACCGCCGCAGCCTCGCGCAGCTGCCGGTGACGCGCAAATCGGCGCTGCTCGAGCTGCAGCGGCATTCTCCGCCGTTCGGCGGCTTCGCCGCGGTGCCGATCGCCGAGCTGGCGCAGGTCTTCGCCTCGCCTGGCCCGATCTATGAGCCCGGCGCCCGGCGCGCCGATTACTTCCGCCTCGCCCGCGCCCTCTACGCCGCCGGGTTCCGCAAGGGCGAACTCATCCATAACGCCTTCTCCTATCACCTGACCCCGGCCGGCATGATGGCCGAGGGTGCGGCCGCCGCGCTCGGCTGCCCGGTGATCCCCGGCGGCACCGGCCAGACCGAGCTGCAACTGCGCACGATCGCCGATTTGAAACCGGCGGGCTATGTCGGCACGCCCTCCTTCCTGAAGATCCTCTTCGACCGCGCGGCGGCGATGGAGCTCGACATCTCGTCCCTCGAAAAGGCGCTGGTCGGGGCCGAGGCGCTCCCCGCCTCCTTGCGCGCCGAGATCGAAGCGCACGGGCTCGGCGTCTTGCAATGCTACGGCAGCGCCGACCTCGGCCTCATCGCCTACGAGACGCGGGACGCCGAGGGGCGGATCGGGGAAGGCATGCTGCTCGACGAAGGGATCATCGTCGAGATCGTCGAGCCGCTCGGCACCGAGCCGGTCGCGCCCGGCGAGATCGGCGAGGTCGTGGTGACGACGCTCTCCCCGGAATACCCGCTGATCCGCTTTGCGACCGGCGATCTCTCGGCGATCCTGCCGGGGCAGAGCGCCTGCGGCCGCACCAACCACCGCATCCGCGGCTGGCTCGGCCGCGCCGACCAGACGACGAAGGTGCGCGGCCTCTTCGTCCACCCCGAGGCGATCGCCGAATTGCGCCGCCGCCATCCCGCGATCCGGCGTGCGCGGCTTCTCGTCGAGCGCGTCGACAACGCCGACCGCATGACGCTCCTCGCCGAGCTCGCCGAGGCGGGCGACACGACGGAGATCGCCGCGAGCCTGCAGGCGCTGACGAAGCTGCGCGGCGAGGTTCGCGGCGTGCCGCCGGGCAGCCTTCCCGAGGATGGCAAGCTGATCGAAGACCGCCGCCCGCTGTAACGAATTGCGCCCATCCGGTAATGCCCAGCCATGCCGGGCCGCGGCATTGCCCCCTCCCTTCCCTCCTCCGCGAGCGAGGCAGGGTCGGGGTGAGGGAAGAGCCGCGAATGACCGTCACCAAATTTCATCTAATTGCCGCAAATTCTTCAATCGGCCGACCCATTTCGGCGCCATCTTCGAATGCGTAAGGTCGATCCTTACAGGTTTGTCCCCCAA
>DASYYD010000325.1:0-9761 GCA_035934195.1 Allostellaceae bacterium
GTGCCGGCGGCCGGCGCCGACGGCATCGAGATCTACACCGGCGGCTATTCGGCCGCTTTCCGCGCCGGCGACTACGCGGCGGTGCTCGGGCGCTGCATCGAGACGGCGCGCGCGGCGCAGGAGCGCGGCCTCGTCGTCAACACCGGGCACGACCTCAACCTCGACAATCTGCCGCCGCTGATCGCGGCCATCCCGTTCCTGGCCGAAGCTTCGATCGGCCACGAACTGACCGCCGACGCACTCGTCATGGGCTTCGCCGCCGCCGTCAGGGCCTACCGCGCGGCGCTGCAGCCCGGCGGTTGAACACCCAGAAGAGGACGGGATGACGAGAGTAGATCTTCACGGCAATCAACTGACGCCGTCGGGGAACCTTTCTGATGCCCCGACGCTAAGGGGGATGCTTCCTTACTCAGGGCACCAGCTATACCAAACCCACCGATCGGAGTTTGATTGCGGTTCAAAGCCTTCTGACGTAAGCAATCCGATAATTTCCTTGTTATAGGGCTTGGCGCGCGCTCTCAGGCCCGTTTTCCAAATTTGCTTTGCTTGAGATATTAGCGCTCTCCCGATCCCTTGTTTCCTGTTTTCTTCGGCCACAACCAGGTAAAAGACCTCAGGTGGAGAAATTCTAGGCTTCATGACCATAGCTCCTATTACTTCTGTCCCGGAATCGACAACCCAAACGGCGCTCGCGTTGCATTGGTCGAGTACCCACTGTTGGTGGGCTGCGTCGGCAAAATTATCATTCAGGGGTATCTTATCTTTGGCCGCCCAAAGGAGCGCATGAACCGCGGGAGCATCGCTGGGTTTGCCTAGACGTATCATTGCCATCCACTTATGACCTTTGGTTGCATTATGCGCGAGGCCACTCGTAAGCCCGAGCCACCGGGGGCGGATCAAGTCTCGGCGGACCGGACGCATCCGTAGATGGCCTCCGAAGTCGCTTAGCGGCGGAGCGGCCATCCGCCCACCATTATTGCGCAAAAAGTGCGCTTGATCGCCGCCATTTTTCGTGGCAGAGGGCGGCAGCTTTCCGGCAAAAGGGAGCGAAGATCTATGCCAAATGCAAACGACCTCGATATTTGCCCCCGCTGCGGTGGTACCGGAGCCGACCCGGATCAGTCAGGCATACCGAGAAGGCTGCCCGATGACCCCATTTCCGGAGAGCGCCGGTTTCAGTTGGGGCCGGAGCCCTGCCGTCAGTGTCGGGGCAGCGGACGAATGCCGAAGCTGCAATGACGGCGACATCGTTTGCAATTATGCTCGGGTGGTTCCTGTGGAGCGTATCTATAATATTCACTCTCGGTTTCATCAAATTTATGCGCGCAGACGCCAAAAGAGGAGTTACTATCCATATTCTTCAAGTCTTCCAATGTGAATTGATGCTTTGCGTCGCCGTACTATTACTGTTCTCTCCATGGAGTAAATTGCACCTTTTATGGGTGATGCCTGTGACATTCCTTGGAGCATTTCTAGGATTTGGATTATTCTCTATTCCACTGCTAGGAACGATCCTGAGACTGATTACCCTCCGATTCGCCCGAGCGCTATTCGTCGGTGTCGGGGCTAACGTTGCAGGTGTTCCGTATGGGAAATGAGGCTCGGCTCAAGCGCTGCAATCCCGTGAATGTTTACGGAGGAACAGATGGCATTCTGGAAAAAGCGGATCGAACTTCCAGGTACTTTTTATCAAGCGGTGGGCGATTGTTTACTTAATTTTATGGAGAGCCAAAGCAAGTCCCGAAAAATCCAAACTTCTTCCATGAGCATTAATAACGCGTGCGAACTTCTGGATATGGTCAAGGAAGGATTTGCTAAATTGTCAGGTCTGATCTCTAACTTTCCGATAAAATCTGGATCGTTGATTGCTCTGTCCGACGTTGAGGAAGATATCAGAACCTGTGAAAAACGAAAAACTGCGTTATTAGAAATCACAGACTTAGCACCTTCAGAGTCACTATCTTCTTGCAATCGTGAAATAGATGGGTATGACCCACTGCAATTTCAACGCAGTATTATAAATATGCAGACACTCTTTGGACTTCAATTTCAGAAGGCTACGGAGATGATGGCAAAAGCTGCCAATACGAGCCATTCGGACTTCATGACGATCGCCGTGCGAGCAGCAGCCGCGACGCCACGCGGGCAAAATGTATACGCAGAGGCGGTGCACTCGCAGAGGAACTGAACCCAAGAGCCAGCTAGGGCTACCCCCCGGCACAACAGAGGTCTGGGGTGATTGTGGCGCCAACCTGAACCCATGCCGGGTGAGCGCCGAAGCCACCGCGTCACGTTGAACCGCACCCTCGTCGCTCTAACTGCCCCCCGATACCCGCAATGACCTGCCCGAATGGCCCGTGGACGGGTTGGCGCAGAAACTTCAGTCCGCCTCGAACCGAAACGCTTGGGGCAGTTCGATCATCCGGACGAAGCGGACCTCATCATCGTCCAGGACAGGGACCCTCCCTCGCTGGGCAAGTACCTGGGTATCGGCATCCGCTTGCCGGAAACTTTCCGCCACGAACTGCGCGGCTCGCCCACAGGGTGGGTGCGTCAGAGGCCGCCCGCTTCGGCGATGAACTCGGCGACCCGGCCGGCGCCCTCGCCGGTCTTCAAATTGGTGAAGAGAAACGGCCGCGCGCCGCGCATTTTCCTGGCGTCGCGCTCCATCACCTCGAGGCTCGCGCCGACGACCGGCGCCAGATCGATCTTGTTGATCACCAAGAGATCCGAGCGGGTGATGCCGGGCCCCCCCTTGCGCGGGATCTTGTCGCCGGCCGCGACATCGATGACGTAGATCGTCAGATCGGCCAGTTCGGGCGAAAAGGTCGCCGCGAGATTGTCGCCGCCCGATTCGATCAGCACCAGCTCGAGGCGCGGGAAGGCCCGCGTCAATTCGGCGATTGCGGCGAGGTTGATCGAAGCGTCCTCGCGGATCGCGGTGTGCGGGCAGCCGCCGGTTTCGACGCCGCGGATGCGCTCGGGCGGCAGCGCGCCGCTCTGCGTCAGGAATTCGGCGTCCTCCTTCGTATAGATGTCGTTGGTGATGGCGGCCAATTCCCAACGCTCGCGCATCTCCTTGCACAGGTAATCCATCAGCGCCGTCTTGCCGGAGCCGACCGGCCCGCCGATCCCGACCCGCAAGGGGCCGCGCGCTTCACTCTCGGTCATGACCGGAAGAGCCTCGAATACTGGGTTTCATGCGCCATCGAGGCGAGCTCGACCGCGAAAGCCGCGGCGCCGAATTCATCGTCGCCGCGCAGGAGCGCGCTCGCCGCAGCGGCGGCGATCGCGGGTTCGAGGGCGGCGAGGATACGCTGCCCGTCGGTCTGGCCGATGATGCCGAGGCGCAGGGCCGCCGAGATCAAATTAGCCGCCATCGCTTGCAGAAAGCCGAGGAGCGCGTCGTCGAGCGCGATCCCGGCAGCGCCCGCCGCAGCGCCGAAGGCGGCGGCGTAGGCGATGGGCTCGCCGGCAAGCGCGGCGGCCCAGCGATCGATGACGGGCATCGGCCAGGCGGCGCGCAGCTGTACGAGAAAGGCCTCGCCCGGGGCCAATGCTTCGAGCGCCATCTCGGCGGTGGCGCGAAAGGCGGCGCCGCGGCGATTGGCCTCGAGGAGCGCGGCGAGATCCTCGGCCGCGGCGGCGCGATGGGCGGAACGCAAGATGTTCGCGTCGAGGCGGCCGCCGCCGAAGACGAGGATCGCCTCGACCCAGCTTTCGAGCGCGGCGCGGCCGGCGACGCGGCCGTCGGCGGCGGCGGCTTCGAGCCCGTGCGAATAGCCGTAGGCGCCGACCGGAAAAGCCGGCGAGAGCCAGGCGAGGAGGCGGTAAAGCGCGCCCTTGGTAGGGCTAGCGCATTCCGGTGCAGCTTGCGCCGACAGTGCCGGCCCCTCAGCCTCCCGCTGACGCGGGTCCCTCCCTCTCCCCGCGGCCGCGGGGAGAGGGGCGGGCGCGCGCGCCCGTGCGACTTGGTCGGAAGCCGCTCTATTCATGCGCATGCCCGGCATAGGCGCCGATCTCCGGGTCGAAGGGCGCCTCCACGGGCGTCACCTTGCCGCCGAGCCCCGCGACCATCTCGGCGACGACATGATCGGCGCGGATGCGCAGCCGGTCGCCGGCAATTTGCAGCGGCAGGTGCCGGTTTCCGAGATGCCAGGCGATGCGCACCAATGTTTCCCGGTCGGCCGCGTCGATCTCGTACAAGGGCTCGGGCGCGGCATGGACGCGGATAAAGCCGCCGCTCTCCAATTCGAGCCCGTCGTCCTCGGCCATGTGCCGCACGCGCGGCAGATCGAGAAAGAACGCCTCGCCGGAATCGGCGACGAGCCGGATGCGCCGGCGGTGGCGGTCGTGAAAGGCGAGCGTCACCCGATCGACCGCCTCGTCCTGCGGCCAATGCCCGCGCCCGTGTACCGCGATCGCCCGGCGCATTTGAAATTCACCACAGAGGCAGGGAAGAAGAGAGTGTCATTGCGGGCGCAGCGAAGCAATCTCGCTCAGGATCGCAAAACCGCTCCGGATTGCTTCGTCGCCGCGCTCCTCGCAATGACACAACCTTCTCAATAAAGGAAATAGCGCTGCGCCAAGGGCAGCACGCTCGCCGGCTCGCAGGTCAAGAGAGCGCCGTCGGCGCGCACCTCGTAGGTTTCCGGGTCGACCTCGATCTTGGGCGTCGCCGAATTCAGCAGCATGCGGCTCTTGTCGATCGCCCGGATGCCGCGCGCCGGCAATACGGTGCGCGCGAGGCCGAGGGTTTGCGCGAGGTCGCGCTCGAGCGCGACCGCTGGAAGGAACGTCACGCTCGAGGCGGCGAGCGCCCGCCCGAAGGAGCCGAACATCGGCCGGTAATGCACCGGCTGCGGCGTCGGGATCGAGGCGTTGGGGTCGCCCATCAAGGCCGCCGCGATCATCCCCGATTTCAACACCATGTCGGGCTTGACGGCGAAGAAGGCCGGCGACCAGAGGACGAGGTCGGCGAGCTTGCCGGCCTCGACCGAGCCGATATGCTCGGCGAGCCCATGCGTCAGCGCCGGGTTGATGGTGTATTTCGCGACGTAGCGGCGGGCGCGGAAATTGTCGGCCCGCGCGCCGTCTTCGGGCAAGGGGCCGCGCTGCCGCTTCATCTTGTCGGCGGTCTGCCAGGTGCGGATGATTACTTCGCCGACCCGGCCCATCGCCTGGCTGTCCGAGGACATCATGCTGAAGGCGCCGAGGTCGTGCAGGATGTCCTCGGCGGCGATCGTCTCGCGGCGGATGCGGCTTTCGGCGAAGGCCACGTCCTCGGGAATGCGCGGGTCGAGATGGTGGCACACCATCAGCATGTCGAGGTGTTCGTCGATGGTGTTCTGTGTATAGGGCCGCGTCGGGTTGGTCGAGGACGGCAGGACGTTCGGCAGGCCGCACAGCTTGATGATGTCGGGGGCGTGCCCGCCGCCCGCGCCTTCGGTGTGGAAGGCGTGGATGTTGCGGCCCTTGAAGGCGGCGATCGTGTCCTCGACAAAGCCCGATTCGTTGAGCGTGTCGCTGTGCAGCGCGACCGCGATGTCGAGCCGTTCGGCGACCGAGAGGCAGCAATCGATCGCGGCCGGGGTCGAGCCCCAATCCTCGTGCAGTTTGAGGCCGCAGGCGCCGCCTTCGACCATCTCGACGAGCGCCTTCGGGTCCGACGCGTTGCCCTTGCCGAAAAGCCCGATATTGACCGGCAGCCCCTCCATCGCCTGCAGCATGCGCGCCAAGTGCCACGGCCCCGGCGTGCAGGTCGTCGCGGCGGTGCCGGCGGCGGGGCCGGTGCCGCCGCCGAGCATCGTCGTGACGCCGCTGTCGAGCGCCTCCTCGGCCAGCTGCGGCGAGATCCAGTGGATGTGCGAGTCGATGCCGCCGGCCGTGACGATCTTGTTCTCGCCCGCGATGATCTCGGTGCCGGGGCCGATGACGATGTCGACGCCGCTCTGAATGTCCGGGTTGCCGGCCTTGCCGATGCCGCAGATGCGGCCGTCGCGGATGCCGATATCGGCCTTGACGATGCCCCAATGGTCGAGGATGACGGCGTTGGTGATGACGGTGTCGACGGCGCCCTCGGCGCGGCTCCGCTGCGACTGCCCCATGCCGTCGCGGATCACCTTGCCGCCGCCGAACTTCACCTCCTCGCCGTAGGTCGTGCGGTCCTCCTCGATCTCGATGACGAGATCGGTGTCGGCGAGGCGCAGCCGGTCCCCCACGGTCGGCCCGAACATCGCGGCATAACCGGCGCGGGAAAGCGAATTCGCCATCGCTCAGAGCCTCCCGTTGACCTTGCCCTGGAAGCCGAAAACGCGGCGCGCGCCGGCATAGGCGACGAGCCGCACCTCGCGGCTCTGCCCCGGCTCGAAGCGGGTCGCGGCGCCGGCCGGGATGTCGAGCCGGAAGCCCCTCGCCCGCTCGCGGTCGAAGAGGAGCGCGGCGTTCGCCTCGTAAAAATGATAGTGCGAGCCGATTTGGATCGGCCGGTCGCCGGTATTGGCGACGGAGAGGGTGACGGTCGGGCGGCCGGCATTCAGCTCGATATCGCCCGAGGCGGGGAAGATTTCACCGGGGATCATCGGCCGCGCCCGGTGGTCGTCATTGCGAGCGCAGCAAAGCAATCCCGCCGCCCCGGATTGCTTCGCTTCGCTCCTCGCAATGACATGTTGGGCCTCACCGTATCGGCTGGTGCACGGTGACGAGCTTGGTGCCGTCGGGGAAGGTGGCCTCGACCTGGATGTCGTGGATCATTTCGGGCACCCCCTGCATCACCTGGTCGCGGCGCAGCACCGTCGCACCGTCGCGCATCAATTCGGCGACCGTCCTGCCGTCGCGCGCGCCTTCGAGGACGTAGTCGGTGATCAGCGCCACCGCCTCGGGATGGTTCAGCTTGATGCCGCGCCGCAATCGCCGCTCGGCGACCATCGCGGCGACCGAGATCAACAGCTTGTCCTTTTCCCGCGGCGTCAGGTTCATGCGTCCCCCTCGAATGCTCGCATCAAACGTGCCAAAGGCGCGGCAGCCGCCGCGGCAATCCCATCGCAGCGGCGCGCAAATAACAAGCGAGATCGGCATAGGCGCGGCGCAGGAGGGCGGCGTCATGGGCGAGCCAGCGAGCGATGACGAGCCCGCCGACAATCGTCACGCCGGCCGAGAGCCCAGGCCCGGCGCTTTCGGCCTGCGCCTCCCGCGCCCCTTCGAGAAGCGCGCGCACATCGCCGCGGGCCGGCGCCAGGACGAGGGTCGCGAACGCCGCGGCGCCGGCGAAGCCGGCCGGGTGCGCGACGGTCTTACCGACATCGCCGTCGAGATGAACCGCGTCGCCCCAAAGGAGCCTGCCCTCGCGCCGCACTTCGACGATTTCGCGCAAGAGCCCCGCGGTGAACCGCTCGCCGCGCGCGCGGCGGCCGAAGACGGTGATGCCGCCGCCGAGAAAGCCGGCGTCGGGCGCGAGCTCGACGACGGTGCGGCGTCTGAGGCGGGCGCCCTCGAAAAGGATCGTCTCGGGCGGCAGGAATTCGAGCCCGCCGCCGGCTTCGATAGAGAAATGCTGTTCGACTTCCACGGTGGCGCCGGCCGAGCGATAGACCTTCTCCGCCGCCGCCGCGGTGACGTGCGCGGCCGCCCCCGCCGCAACATGCACGCGGACGGCAAGCCGGTCGCCGGCGACCAGCCCACCCGATGTGGTGGCGAGGACGGCGAGCGGCGGCTCGCCCACTTCGGCTTCGGGGAACAGCACGCGCAGCGGGTGCGACTGGTAGAGGTGCGCGAGGCGGGTTTTCCCGTCCGTGCGGGCAAAGCCGATTTCCGCTAGGCCGCCGGAAAGCCCCTCACCCCGACCCTCTCCCCGCAAGCGGGGCGCGGGAGTTATTTGCGCGTTCAATAGCCGAGCGCGAGGCCGTCCTTGCGCGGCTCGGAGCCGCCGATCAAGACGCCGCGCTGCCAGTCGATCGAGATCGCCTGGCAACCGCCGAGCGGCAGCGGCGCCCATTCGGCATTGTGGCCGCGCCTCGTCAGATCGGTGAAGATCGCCTCGCCGTTCGAAGGCTCGACCTGCAGGACGCCCTGATAGGCGAAGACGCGCGGCGCCTCGGCGGCCTGCTGCGGATCGAGGCCGCGGTCGAGGAAGCGGTGCAGAAAGGTCGCGTGCCCGACCGCCTGGTACTGCCCGCCCATGACGCCAAACGGCATGACGGCGCGGCCGTCCTTCACCAGCATGCCGGGGATGAGGGTGTGGAATGGGCGCTTCCTGGGCGCGATCGCGTTCGGATGGCCGGGGATCGTGCGGAAGCCGCTGCCGCGGTTGTGCAGGATGACGCCGCTTTCCGGCCCGACGATGCCGGTGCCGAAGCCCGAGAAAAGGGAATTGATGAACGACACGGCGTTGCCGTCGCGGTCGACGGCGCACATGTAGATCGTGTCCTTGTGCTCGATGCCGTCCCAATGCTGCGGCGGCAGGGCGCGATCGAGGCGGATGTCGCGGCGGGTGCGCTCGGCCCATGCCGGCGACAGGTATTTCTCGACATCGACTTTCGTGAAGTCCGGGTCGGCGATCCGCGTGTCGCGGATCTGATAGGCGGCCTTCGTCGCCTCGGCGATCAGGTGGAGCCGGTCGGCTTCGCTGAAGGCGTCGCCGGCGAGCGCGTAGCCTTCGAGCGTCTTCAGGATCATCAGCGCGGTCAGCCCCTGATTGGCCGGCGGGCATTCATAGACCTCGAAGCCGCGATAGGAAGCGTGGATCGGCTCGACCCACTCCGAGCGCTGCGCCGCGAAATCCTCCTCCTCGTGCAGCCCGCCCAATTCCTTCAGGCGGTTGACGAGGTCGCGCGCCACCGCGCCTTCGTAGAAGGCCTTGCGCCCCTCCCGGCCGATACGGCGCAAGGTGCGGGCGAGGGCCGGGTTGCGCCAGGTGTCGCCCGCTTTCGGCGCGCGCCCCTCCTTCAGCATCAGCCGGGCGGCATAGGGGTCGCGCAACTTACCCTCGTTGCGCGCCCAGTCCCAGGCGACGCGCGGGGTGACGACATAGCCCTCCTCGGCCGCCTTCGCCGCCGGCTCGAGGAGTTCCGCCAGCGGCTTCACGCCGTGCTCGCGGTTGAGGAGGCACCAGGCGTCGATCGCCCCCGGCACCGTCACGGCGTGCGGCGTCTGGACCGCGATCTCGCGTATCTGGCGCTCGGCATACCACTCGACCTGCGCCCTCGCCGGGGCGCGGCCGGCGCCGGAGAGCGCGATCGGCAGCGCCCCCTTCTTCGAATAGAGCACGAAACAATCGCCGCCGATCCCGGTCGATTGCGGCTCGACGACGCATTGCATGGCGACCGCCGCGATGCCGGCGTCGACCGCGTTGCCGCCGGCGCGCAGGATGTCGAGCGCGGTCAGCGTCGCGAGCGGATGCGAGGTCGCCGCCATGCCGTTCGCCGCCATCGCCGCCGAGCGGCCCGGAACATTGAAATCGCGCATACCTATCCTCTGAAGAAATTGCTTGGGGCCGTCCCGCTTACCCGCTAGTCATGCACCGCCCCAGTTTCGGGGTCAATTCGTCAGGCGAGGTTGGGCCAAGGGATCATGGACGGCAGCTTGGAGTTTCCGGTCGCGAGCCCGCCGCGGCCGGGCGAGACGATCGCGATCGCGCCCGGCATATGGTGGCTGCGGATGCCGCTCCCCTTCGCCCTCGACCACATCAATCTGTGGCTGCTCGAGGACGGCCCCGGCTGGACGATGGTCGATTGCGGCTATACCTCCGCCGAGACGAAGGCGGC
>DASYYD010000355.1:0-4022 GCA_035934195.1 Allostellaceae bacterium
TCGACCCACGCCGCGTCGAGCGGCGCCGTCAGCGTGAAGCTGCCGAGCGGGCGCTTGCGGAGATCGTAGATCGTCGTCGCGCCGCTCGCGACGTTCTCGCGGCGGACCATCAGCACCAGCGCCCAGTCGACGCCGTCGCGGTGCATCCCTTCCGGGGTCGGGCGGCCTTCCTCGCCCGGCCGGGCCTCGATGCGGAACTGATGGACCTCGACATGCCAGGCGTTCGGCCGGACCGCCGCCGGGGTCAGCTCGTCGAAGAGGCGGTGGCACGTGGCGAGGATCGCGGTCATCGCCGGGTGGCGGGCGACCCTGTCCGTCACCGGCTCGAACCAACGCGCGATGCCGCCGTTCAAGGGATTGTAGTCGCGGCTCTGGTAGTGCGGCTGGCGCGGCTTGCGCGCGATCCCGTCGGACGAGGCGCGAAAGGCGGCGAAGCGGCGCCGCCGGTAGCGCCCGCCATCGGCCATGTAGGCATCGACGCCGAGCTCCTCCCAGCTCGCCGCGAAGGAGCCCCAATCGGCGAGCCCGGCCTTGTCGAGGATCGCCGCCATCCGCGGCGCCCGCACCAGGACAAAGCCCGAATGCGAGAGCGGGTCGGCGAGAGACAGGATCGCATCGTTCATCTCACAACACCTCCTCGGCGACGAACCGCAACGCCTCGCGGCTCGCGCCCGCCAGCACCAGCGTGCCGACGCGGTTCGCGTGCGCCGCCTCGCGCCAGGCAGCAAGCCGTTCGCGGACGCGCTCCTTCGGGCCGACGAGCGAGGTTTCCTCGATCAGCGCGTCCGGCACCCCGGCCGCAGCCTGCTTTTTCTTTCCCGACAGATAAAGCTCCTGGATCTCGGCCGCCGCGGCCTCGTAGCCGAGCCTTTTGGCGAGGTCGTTGTAGTAATTCTTCGAGCGCGCCCCCATGCCGCCGATATAGAGCGCAAGGCCCGGCCTGAGCGCATCGCGGCAGGCGGCGAGATCCTCGCCGAGGCTGACGCGCACATAGGGGGCGATGTCGCAATCGGCAAGGCGCTTGCCGCCGCCCGCTTTCGCGACCCCCTCCTCGACCGGCCCGGCGAGGACACCCGCTTTTTCCGGCGACATGAAATAGAGGAGCACGCCGTCGGCGATCTCGCCCGCCAGCCGCAAGCCGGCCGGCGCGATCGAGGCGGTGTAGATCTTCAGCGACGGGTCGCCGTGAACGATGCTTTTGAGCGGCTTGGCCAAGCCCGTCGCGCCCGGCCCGTCATAGGGGATGCGGTAATATTCGCCCTGGTATTCGAGCGGGGCGTCGCGCGCCAGGATCCGGCGGATGACCGCGACGTATTCGCGGGTGCGTTGCAGCGGCTTGCCGAACGGCACGCCGTGCCAGCCCTCGACGACCTGCGGCCCCGAAGGGCCGACGCCGAGGAGGAAGCGGTTACCCGAGAGCGCCTGCAAGGTCATCGCGGTCATCGCCGCCATCGCCGGCGTCCTCGCCGGGATCTGCATGATGCCGGTGCCGGCCTTGATGCGGCTCGTCTGCGCCAGGATCCAGGCGACCGGGCTCACCGCGTCGGTGCCGTAGGCTTCGCCGCACCACACGCAATCGTAGCCGAGGCGCTCGGCTTCGCGGATGTAATTGATGTCGATCGCGGTGTCGCCGAGCCGGAGAGTGATCGCGAGCTTCATGACCGGGTCACCTCCTCGCCGGCGCGCGCGGCGCGTTCGACCGCGGCGAGCCAATCCTCAATCCCGCGCTCGACGGGCTCGAGGAGAACGTGCTCGACCCCGGCCTCGGCGTAGCCGATAAGCCGCGCCTTGAGGGCGCCGGCATCCTTGCCGTCCCAACCACTGCGCAGCGAGATGACGAAATCGGGGTTTGGCCGCTCGGCGACAAGCCGCGCGACGACGGGCTGCGCCTCTTCGGGCGAAAGCCGCGAGCCGTGCCAGCCGTCGCCGAGTTTGAGCGCCCGGCGCAGCGCCGCCTCCGAGCCGCCGCCGATCCAGATCGGGATCGGCCGCGCCGGCTGCGGCAGCATCCGCATCGCCTCGATCCGCGCCGGGATGTGGCGCGCCGTGAAGCTGACCGGGTCCTCGCTCCACACCGCGCGCATCATCCGGATCCCTTCGTCCATGCGCCTGCCGCGCTCGCGGAAGGGGGCGCCGAGGGCGGCGAATTCCGCTTCCATCCAGCCGGCTCCGGCGCCGAGGATGAGGCGCCCCTCGGAGAGGCATTGCAATGTCGCCAATTCCTTGGCGAGCGGCAGCGGATGGCGCATCGGCAGGACGAGGACGCTGGTGCCGAGACCTACGCGGCGGGTGAAGGCGGCGGCCCAGCAGAGCGTCAGGACGGGATCGTAGAAGGCGGGCGAGGGCGGATAGGGCGCCCCTTTCGGCACGATGATGTGCTCGCTCGTCCACACATCGGCGAAGCCCAATGCCTCGGCCTGCACGGCGGCGCGGCGGATCGCCTCCGGCCCGGCCTTCCGACCGATGTGCGGGAGATGGATGCCGAGACGCATGCGGGGTCCTCCGAGGTGTGCGCAGATGCAAAATGCCGCCCGAGCGGGGCATGACGCAAGCGCTCAGCCGTCCGGACCCCGGCGGCCCGCCGCCTCGCGGAGCGGTTTTCTGACCTCGACGAGGCTCGGGTCGGCGGGGTCGCCCGCAACCGAAAAGCCGAGCTCGCGGGCCATGCGCAGCATTGCGGTGTTCTCGCGCAATACCTCGCCGACGAGTTCGCCGATGCCGCGACCGCGCGCCACCTCGATGAGGCGGTTCATCAACAGATAACCGAGGCCGCGGCCGTGCCAATCCGTGCGCACGCCGATCGCGTATTCGGCGCGGGCGTTGTCGGGGTCGGCCGAAAAGCGGGCGACCCCGAGGGCGGGCCCACCGCATTCGGGAAAGGCGACGAGCGCCATCTCCCGGTCGTAATCGATCTGCGAGAGGCGCGCCGCGAGCCGGTGCGAGAGGCCGCGGATCGGCGTGAAGAACCGCATGCGCAGATCCTCGGGGCTCATGTTGCCGGCGAGCTCCTGCAGCAACGGCTCGTCCTCGGGGCGGATCGGCCGCAGAAACAGCCGCGTTCCGTCGCGCAATACGAAGCTCTTTTCCAGCTCCTTCGGGTAGGGCCGGATCGCGAGCCGTTCGGCGCCCGCCTCGCCAGATCCGACGCGCAGCCGAGCGTCGAGCGCGACGACACCCCTGGCGCCGGCGAGGAGCGGGTTGATGTCGAGCTCGCGGATCTCGGGCTGCTCGGCGGCGAGCTGCCCGACCCGCACCAGCATCAGCGCCAGCATGTCGAGCGCCGCCTGCGGCTGGCCGCGATAGCCTTGCAAGAGGCGCCAGACGCGGGTGCGCGCCATCTGGGCGCGCGCCAGCGCCTCGTTCAAGGGCGGCAATTCGAGCGTCGTGTCGCGCACCACCTCGACCGCCGTGCCGCCCTGCCCGAACAATATGACGGGGCCGAAGACGGCGTCGCCGACGATGCCGAGGATCAATTCGAGGGCGCCGGGAAAACGCACCATCTCCTGCACGAGAAAGCCGTCGATGTGGATTCCCGGCCGCGCCGCCGCCAGGCGTTCAAGCATCGCAACGGCCTCGATGCGCACCGCCTCCGAGCCGTCGAGATCAAGGACGACGCCGCCCAGATCGCTCTTGTGAACGAGGTCGGGCGAACGGATTTTCAGCGCGACGCGCGTGCCGATCGCCGCCGCGGCCTCGGCCGCGCCCTCGGAGTCGCCGGCGAGCCGGCTCTTCGGCAGCGGAATGCCGTAAACCGAGAGCACCTGCGCGACTTCCTCGGCATCCAGCCACTCGCGCCCCTGTCCGAGCGCCGCCGCGATCACCCGCCGCGCCCGCGCCGCGTCCGGGGCAAATTCGTCGGGCCGCGCCGCCGGGGTTTCGAGCAGCAGCTCCTGGGCGCGATAGTGGCGCACGCGGTGCATGAAGCCGCGCACCGAGCTGTCCGGCGTCTCGTAGGTCGCGATGCGCGCGGCATCGAGGATCCGCCGCGCCGGCCGTGCGCTCTTCTCGCCGAGCCAGGCGGT
>DASYYD010000358.1:0-8949 GCA_035934195.1 Allostellaceae bacterium
GTGGGGCGGATGGGCCGGCTACTCGCATTATTGGCTGCCGAACCTGCACTCCAACTTCACCTTCGGCATCCGCCACTCGGACTACCACTCGACCCTGATCGGGCCGGCGCAGGACATCGTCGCCGACAAGCAATTGCTGACCGCACACGTGAACCTGATCTACGCGCCGGTCCCGTTCGCCGATGTCGGCATCGAATATTTCTGGGGCCAGCGTCAGGTGGTCGCCAACTTGACCGGCAACATCAGCGCGGTGCTGACCCGCGTGCGTATGCGGTTCTGACACAAGGAATGGGTGCCGCCATGATCGAAGTCATCGAAGGGCTTCCCGACAACGTGCTCGGCATCGTCGTCAAGGGCCGGGTGACGAGGCACGACTGTTCGGAAGTTCTGATCCCCGCTTTCGAAAGGGCGCGCGAATGGCATCACAGGCTGCGCCTCTATTACGAGATCAGGTCGCGATATCCGGGCGCCGCCTGGGAGGAAATGAGCCTCGCGGGTGCGCACGGCCCGCTTTGGGAGCGCATCGCAATCGTCACCGACGTCGCCTGGGTCAAGCACATGGTACAGGCGCTGCGCCTCTTGATCCCCGGCGAGGTTCGCGTGTTTACGACATTGCAAACGCCGGAGGGGCTCGATTGGATCGCCGGCAGCCGGCGGCGCGCGCGACGGCCTTTGCCGGAACTTGCGGCCCGCTCCGACCGCGATGCCCGCGCTTTCGTGTCGGCGCGGCAGTTCTTGCATCTCGCGCCATGACTGCGGCCCGCCCAGGCGGCGGTGTCGCCATTCCCGCGCGACCGCTTTTGCTTGTCGCGCTGTTGGCGGTCGGCGGCTGCACCGAGGCTGCGGTGAGCCGCATCGGCGATCGCACCTTTCGCGTCGACGGCCCTGGTCTGCCGTCGGAATCGGCAACTCCCAACCGGCGGGTCGCCGAGCGCCTGTGCCCGAACGGCTACCGTGTTCTCGATCGCATCGTGCGGCGCAACACGCCCGACGGCATCCGGGACGAACTCGGAATGTTCACCGATTGGACGATCAGATGCCTCTAGTCCGCTCCCGGCCGACAAGGTGGCGCCGCACGCTTTCGCTGGTGCGGGTTTCCGGGCTCGCCACGCTATTCGCCGCGCTGTTCGGCTGCGCTGCTCCGGTGCCCCGCGCCGGTGTCGGAGCGATTGCCGGCGTGCCGGCGGGCGCGGCTCGCCTGTGGATCTATCGCGATTACGAGCCCTACGAGACATTGGCGCGCCCTTATGTCCGGATCAACGGCCGAATCGCCGGAGTGTCGGAACCGGGCGGCGCGTTCCACCGTGACCTGCCGCCGGGAGCCTACCGGGTGACGGTCGATACGGTCGGCCGCGATGTCCACCAATTTGCAACGATCACTCTCGCGCCCGGCCAGACCGGCTTCGTCAAGATCGAATCGTCGAAGCTCTGGCTGAGCGACCTGTCGTACCGGGCAGACACCTTCTACACGCGCCTCATTCCGCGGGGCGTCGCTGAGAAAGAGGTCGGAGGATCGCATTCGATGCCCCCCGAGCGGCTCTCGCACCTGCCGGAGAAGTCATGAATTTCGATCAACTCTTCGAGCCGGCGATGGCCTGCTCGAGGCGCTGGCCGCGGTGTGGGCCGAAGGATCGCTGCGCCGCGCCGCGTGACGCCGGAGAGCATATCGTCATCGTCGGCGGCGGCTTTGGCGGACTCGCTGCGGCTGTTGCGCTGCGGCGCGCGCCGGTGCGTGTAACCATCATCGATCGGCGCAATTATCACCTGTTCCAACCGCTGCTTTACCAGGTCGCGACCGCAGGGTTGTCGCCCGCCGACATCGCCTCGCCGATCCGCTCCATTCTACGGCGTCACCGCAACACCACAGTCCTGCTCGGCAAGGTCACTGGGATCGATGTCGCAGGTAAGGCGGTGCTGACGGATACGGGCCGCTTGGCTTATGACCAGCTCGTCGTCGCAACCGGCGCCCGGCACGCCTACTTCAGTCACGAGGAATGGGAGCGGTTCGCTCCCGGCCTCAAGAAGATCGACGATGCGGTCGACATCCGCGGCCGCATCCTCATTGCTTTCGAGCGCGCCGAGAGCAGCAGCGATGAACGCGAGCGCCGGCGGCTCCTCTCCTTCGTCATCGTCGGCGGCGGCCCCACGGGCGTCGAGATGGCCGGGGCGATCGCCGAACTCGCGCGCAGGGCGCTCGCCACCGACTTCCGCAACATCGATCCGGGCTCGGCGCGCATCGTTCTGGTGGAAAGCGGGCCGCGGCTCCTTTCGCACTTTCCCGAGCCGCTGTCGGCATTCGCCGAGCGCTCGCTGGCGCGCCTCGGCGTCGAGATTCGCGTTGGAACCCGCGTCAGCCGGTGTGATCCGGAGGGCGTCGTCCTGGCCAATCAGCGGCTCGAGGCGCATACGATCGTCTGGGCCGCCGGCGTCATGGCCTCGCCGGCGGCAAAATGGCTCGATGCCGAAAGGGACGCCGCCGGACGCGTGCTCGTCGGACCCGATTTGACGCTCAAGGGCCATCCGGAGATTTTCGTGATCGGGGACACCGCTTCCGTCGATGGAGCGGACGGCAAGCCGCTGCCCGGGATCGCACTGGTCGCAAAGCAGCAGGGCGCTTACGTCGCGCGGGTCATCGCGGCGCGCCGACGCGGCGGACCGGCACCCGCTCCGTTCCGCTATCGTCACTTGGGCACGATGGCGACGATAGGGCGCAAATCGGCAGTCGTGGATTTCGGCGGGGTGCGTCTCACCGGGTTTGCCGCATGGCTTCTCTGGGGCCTCGTTCACGTCTGCTTCCTGGTCGGTTTCCGCAACCGCGCCGCCGTGACGATGGGGTGGTTGTGGGCCTACCTGACTTTCGAACGGGGCGCGCGGCTGATCACCGGTCACGAGACCTGACAACGGCGTCGACGCCATTGTGCCGAATAAGTCAATGCACCCATCGATTTTCGGCGTGGCTCGGTGACCGGGATTCCGGAATAGGCCGTCTCGCTTCAGAGTCTGGCATGTACGCCAATCAAATCGTTAGAAAGCTGCAAAATGATCCGCATGATCTCGAGAGTGAAGCCGATATTGGCGGCCATTTCACTGCTGGCGATGACCGGTGCCGCAAACGCCGACCCGACCTTTATGGCACTGCAAGCGCAGGCCCCGCCGGTCCGGCCGGGGCTGGCGCGAGTCTGGTTCCTGGAGCAATTCATACCAAGCGAGTCGCTCGCCATGCCATCGATCTCGGCAAATGGCGCACCGATCGGTCAGAGCGTGCCGGGCACCGTTTTCATCCGAGACTTTCCGCCGGGGACGTATACGTTCTCGGTTCCCAGCGAGGGCGTCGACAGCAACCAGACCGCGACGGTTCGGCTCGCCACGCGGAGCGAAACCTTCATTGAAGTGCAATCGCTGCGCAGCTGGGCGAGTTGCGGTGACAATTGTGCGAGAGACACGCTCTACGTACGAGAGATTTCTCGCCTTTGGGCGGAGAAGTACCTTCCCACCCTGTTCTATCGCCGGGTGGGCTGACCGCGCCCGCATAGCCGAATAAATGCATTCTCCGCCGAACCTGGAAATCGACATTGGCCGGGGTCCGACAATGAGACGGTTGAGGCTCGCGGTTGCCTGTTGCGGAATTTTCGCTGCCGGTTGCCAGGAGCACACTGCGCCGGCCGCTGCGCGGCTGCAGCCGTTGCCGGCCGAGCGGCTCGCCGCGGCGCGGGCGCCGGCGACCGCGACCCCGTCCTCGAGTTGGCTCGCGGCCTCGACCAATGGCGCCGAACACCTCGCGGATACGCAGGAACTCATCCTCGAGGCGCTGGCGATGTTTGCCATCATTGCCAATGCGCCGCCGCGGCGAGACAGTGCGGCAGCGCGCGGTCTAGGCTCTGCAAACCAAGAGAGTCTCGAGATCACGCGAGAGTAACCGAGCGCAATGGGGGAGCGCGCTACTCGCGGCCGCGGTACCCAATGCTTTCCTTGCCGTAGCGGGCCCAACCCCGCGCGAGGGCGGGAGGCTTTTCGCCCGCCACTTCAGGCTTCGGGACCGCAATCACTCGGGAGTTCGGCAATCTCAGCGTGACGGTCGTGCCGCGGCCCTTCTCGCTCTCGATGCGCAGCTCCGCGCCGTGCAGCTCGGCGAGCCGGCGCGCCAGCGGCAGCCCCAAGCCGGCGCCTTCGTGCCGGCGGGCGAGGCTCGAATCGACCTGGCCGAACGGTTCGAGCGCGATCTCGATCTCGGCCGGCGTCATCCCCGAACCGGTGTCGCGCACCGCGAAGTCGAGGCCGCCTTCTTCCGACCGGCGCACCATCAGCACGACGGAACCGCCCGAGTCGGTGAACTTGACGGCGTTCGACAGGAGGTTGATGAGGATCTGCGTCAACCGCGTCGGGTCGGCGACGACCAGCGGCGCCTCGTCCTCGATCTCGCAGGACAGGGAAACCGCGCCGCTCTCGGCGCGTTCGCGCACCAGCGCGAGCGAGGCCTCGGCAATGCGGCGCGGATCGACCCCATCTTCCTCGCGCAGCTCGAGCCGCCCGGCATCGACCCGCACCAGATCGAGGATGTCGTTGATGACGTGCAAGAGATGCGCGCCGCCCTGATAGATGAAGTCGGCATATTCCCGCTGTCGCGGGCTCACCGGTCCGGCAAGGCCTTTGCCGAGCATCTCGGCGAAGCCGAGGATGGCGTTGAGCGGGGTTCTCAGCTCGTGACTGATATTCGCGAGAAATTGCGATTTCGCGCGATTGGCGGTCTCCGCCGCGGTCTTCGCCTCGCGCAGCGCGCGCTCGGCCGTCACCTCGCGGGTGATGTCGCGGCCCGTCCCGCGATAGCCGACGAACCGGCCCGAGCGGTCGAAGACCGGCTTGCCGCTGACCGCGATGACGCGTTCCTCGTCGTTGCCGACCCGGCGCGTGTAGACGAAATCGCGAAACGGCTCGTGCCGCTCGAGGGTCTTGAAATGCGCCTCCCATTTTTCCGGGTCGGCGTCGGCGTCGGCGGCGAGCTGGCGGCGGGTGCGGCCGACGCGATACTCCGGGTTCTGGCCGAATTTGCGGACATGATCCGAGGTGAACGAAAAGCGGTGGCTCTCGTCGGTCTCCCAGAACCAATCCGACGAAACGAGCGCGAAATCACGAAAGTACTCCTCGCTGTCGCGCAGCGCGTCGGCGGTCTGCGCCAATTCGGCGGCCTGCTCTTCGAGCCTCTTCGATTGCCGGGCGAGCGCGTGAAACAGGACGGCGAAGCCGATCACCGCGCACAGCGCGCCGAGCGCGATCGGCACGCTCTGCCGCCGCCAAGGAGCAAGCGCGGCGTCCTCGGTGACGGAAGTCGAGACGACGAGCGGAAAGCCCTCGAGCGGCTGCACCGAGACGATGCGCCTGATCCCGGTGAGGGTCCCCGGCGCGTAGAAGGTTCCGCCGCCCGCCTTGACGGCCGCGTACCACGGCGACTGCGCAGCCAGCTTGCGGCCGCGCAGTTCCGGGCGCTGCGGGTAGCGGCCGAGCAGCCTGCCGTCGCGGCGGAAGAGCGCGACCGAGCCGCCGGGGCTTACCGTGATCCGCCCGAAGAATCTCTCGAAATACGGGATCTCGAAGACGGCGACGACCATGCCCCGGAACACCCCGCCGGGGCCGTCGATGCGGCGCGCGAGATAGAAGGAAGGAACCCCGGTCAGCCGCGCAATGGCAGGCCCGGCGACCGCGACGCCGCCGTCGTCGTTGGCGCGCAGATAGCGATAGATCCGGATCTGCGAGAAATCGACGTCCGGGACCGGCCAGAAGCGGGAGCTGTTGACGAGCCTGCCGTCGGCGCCGATCAGCGCGATGGCCTGCGTCTCGGGCAGGTTCTTCATCTCGGCCACGAGATTGCCGTGCGTCGCGGCGCTGCCCATCTGCCGCTCGAAGAGCTGCGGATCGGCGGCCGCCGAGGCGAGCAGATCCATCCGCGTCTTCTTCAGGACCAGATCGACGGTCTGCAGCGTGCGCGTCATGTCCTGCGCCAGCACCAAACCGAGATTGGCGAGTTCGCTCCGGGTCCGCTTGAGCTCGTGCCGGCGCAGGCTCCAGCTCGCCAGGATCGCCGCGACGATCGTGGCGACGATCAGGAAGACGCCGGCGCGATGGAGGCCGCGGCTCGGTAGGTTCGACGGCGAGAGGGCTTTGACGAAATTCATGCGGGTGGCGTTGCCCGATCGTGTGACGTTCGTCGCGGTGGCCCGTAACGCTGGTCTACAGTCGCATGATACAATTAACAGGCGATAAATAGAGTCCCGAATAACGGCCCGTTGCCGCAAGCGGCAGGTGTTTGAACGGCTGCGCCCGCGCGCTACACTCGGAGGAACGGCAGGGGAAGAAAGAATGATCCGCGAGGAGCTGATCTTCGTCGCGACCTGCGACATATCGGGGCATGTGCGGGGCAAGGGGTTTCCGGCGCGCGAGCTTCCCTCGCGCCTCGACAAGGGTATCGGCTGGACCGGCAGCAACCTGATGATGTCGCCGCAGGGGCCGATCTGGGATACGCCCTTCGGCACCGCCGGCGACCTGATGATCGTTCCCGACCGCGCGGCCGAGGTGCGCGTCGATTTCGCCGACGGCTCGGCGATCGAGCACTTCTTTCTCGGCGACATCCGCTCGACCGACGGCGCCGCCTGGGAATGCTGTCCGCGCGAGTTTCTGCGCCGGGCGGTGGCCGAGCTCGACGCGGCCGCCGGCCTCGACCTCGTCGCCGCCTTCGAGCAGGAGTTCTTCTACACCGGCACCGACGATCGCCCGGGCGATGCGTACGCGCTCGGCGCCTTCCGCCGGCAGGGCAGTTTCGGCGAGGTCTTCACCGCCGCCCTGCGCGCCGCCGGCGTTCTCCCCGACAGCTTTCTCGCCGAGTACGGGCCGCGCCAGTTCGAGGTGACGGTGGCGCCGCAGCCGGCCCTCGTTGCGGCCGACCACGCCGTCGTCACGCGCGAGATGGCGCGGGCGGCGGCCTGGCGTCTCGGGCATAGCGTCAGCTTCTCGCCGAAGCCCGATCCGGAAGCGGTCGGCAACGGCGTCCACATTCACATGAGCTTCACCGATCGGGCCGGCCGGCCGGCGACGCATGACCCCGAGGGCTTGCTCGGGCTCGCCAAGCCGGCGCAGCAATTCTTCGCCGGCGTGCTCGATCATCTGCCGGCGATCGCCGCGGTCACCGTGCCCTCGCCGGTCTCCTATCTGCGCTTGGTGCCGAACGCCTGGGCGCCGACGACGATCGACATCGTCCAGCAGGACCGCGGCGCCAGCCTGCGCATCTGTCCGCTCTTCGCCGCGGCGAGCCCCGAGGCGCGGGCCCGCCAGTTCAATGTCGAGTTTCGCGTGTGCGATGCGGCGGCGAGCCCCTATCTCGCGCTCGGCGCGGTGATCTTCGCCGGCGTCGACGGCATCCGCCGCGAACTGGCGCTGGCGGCGCCCGGCGGCGCGCGGCCGCTGCTGCCGCGCTCGCTCGGCGAGGCGCTCGACCGGCTCGCCGCCAGCCCGATGGCGCGGCAATGGTTCGGCGCCACCCATCTCGACGCCTATCTGCGCTTCAAGCGGGTCGAAGCGGCAAAGGTTGCGCCGCTGTCGCCTGCCGAACTGTGCGCCCATTACGCGGAAATCTATTGAGAAAGGCCGGAAATTGGCCGCCGCGGCGCTGATCGCTCCGGACGAGCCGGAACCGGTGACGCTCCTCCACGAGGGCGGCGGCTCGGCGTTTTTCCTGGCCTGCGACCACGGCGGGCGGGCGATCCCGCGCCGGCTCGGCCGGCTCGGCCTGCCGGAGCCCGAGACATGGCGCCACATCGCCTGGGATATCGGCATCGCCGGGGTCGGCCGGCTGTTGTCGAAGGCGCTCGACGCGGCGCTGATCCTGCAGGCCTATTCGCGGCTCGTCATCGACTGCAACCGCGACCCCTCGGTAGCCAGCTCGATCCCCGAGATCAGCGAGACGACCGAGATTCCCGGCAATCGCGGCCTCGGCGAGAATGAACGCGCGGCGCGCCGCGCGGCGATTTTTCGCCCCTATCACGACACGCTCGCCGCCGCGCTCGACCGGCGCGCAGCGGCCGGGCGCCCGACGGTGCTGGTCGCCCTGCACAGTTTCACCCCGGTCTTCAAGGGGTTGGCGCGACCTTGGCACGCCGGGATCCTCTACAACCGCGACGATCGCCTGGCGCGGCCGCTGATCGCCGCTCTCGAGCGCGAGGCGGGGCTCGTGGTCGGCGAAAACGAGCCCTATCGCGTCACCGATCAGACCGACTATACCGTGCCGGTGCACGGGGAGCGGCGCGGCCTCGTGCATGTCGAGGTCGAGTTGCGGCAGGATCTGATCGGCGAGCCCGGGGGCCAAGCGGAATGGGCCGAGCGGCTCGCGCGCGTTCTGCCTGCCGCCTATGCCGACTGCCTCGGCGCCGCGGCGAGCACCTGAGGAGTGGCGGGCCACCGGGCTTTCGGGGGAAGAGGGGCTGAGAATGTATCGGCTGGCGAGGACGATTATTTCTTCGATCGCGCTTCTTGCCTGGTGCGGAAGCGCCTGGGCGATCGACTGCAAGCATGCGCGGCTGCCGGCGCAGCAGGTCGCCTGCAGCAGCCCCGAGCTGCTGAAGATCCTCGACGCGCGCGACCGCGCCTTCGCGCAGGCCCGCGCGCGCCTCGAGGGCAAGGAATTGGCCTCGCTCATCGCCGATGAGCGCGATTGGGTCAGGGATTACCCGAAATCCTGCGGCGTTGCGGCCAAGGGCTCGCTGCCGAACCCGATTCCCAAGGCGACGATCACCTGCTTCAAGCGGGCGAGCGAGGCGCGCATCACCTATCTGCGCCAGTACGGCCGGCCGAAATCGGCGGCGGCGCCGGAAAGCACGGCAACCCCGGCAGCGCCATCGGAAAGCACGGCGGCGCCGTCCCCGCCGGCGCCGTCCAAGGCCGAGCCGGCGCCCGCGCCGGCAGCGG
>DASYYD010000364.1:0-6226 GCA_035934195.1 Allostellaceae bacterium
ACGTTTCCGGGATGGACAAAGGATTTCGCGGCCGGCGGGCCGGGCCCGGCGGCATCGGCCATGTTCGGGGCGACAACAATCGATGCGGCGACCGACACGGTCCCGGAAATTCACGCACATAGCGGATTTCGTCGCGACAGCGACAGCTAGACGAAAGTTTACATTTTAACCTAAAATATTGATTCTTCTAAAGATCTGGGCGGAAAGGCGCGATCGAGTCGATACCGCAACATAGAGTCACGGCGCCTATAGCTGCGCGCGCTGCGTTCCGGCCGCGTTTGTGCCGGCGATGACACGCGACAACCCGACGCGGTTGCTGACCCCGAGTTTGCGGTAGGCCCGGAAGATGTAGAGCTTGACGGTACCTTCGGCGAGACCGAGCTGCCAGGCGATCTCCTTGTTGCGCTCGCCCCGCGCCACCAACTCGGCAACCTCGCGCTCGCGCGGCGACAACGGCCGCGTTCGATGCGACGGCGCCCGATCCGCAAGCTGCGTCGCATCCGAGGCAATCTCTTCGGGTGCGATCCAGCCCACCCCGGCCGCGGCGCGGCGGACCGACGAAATCAGCTCGGCGGCCGGCGTCTCCTTGAAGAGGACCGCCTTCGCCCCGCGATACAGGGCCGTGACGATCCGCTCCTCGTCAAGGCTCGCGGCAAAGATCACCGTGCTCGTCAGCGGGCTGCAGACCGCGACCCGGGGCAACAGCTCGACCCCGTCGCCGTCCGGCAGACACACGTCGAGCAGCAGCACGCCCGGGCGGTGACGCTCGACCGCCGCCAGCATCTCCCGCCCGCTGCGGCAGGTGGCGAGGACCGAGAAACCCGGCTCGCCGGCGAAGAGCTGCGTCAGCCCCGACAGCACGATCGGATGGTCGTCCGCCAGCACGACGCCGAGGTCAGGCATGCGCCACCTCCGACAAGGGGACCGTCATCTCGACGACGACTCGTTCGGGCTCCGGCCGCACGCGCAGCGTGCCGCCGAGACGATCGAGCCGGGCGCGCAGCATCCTCGGCTCGAAGGCGGCCGCGGCGGATCCGGGCGCGCCGGGCCGGTCGTTGCAGATGCTCAGCATAATATCGCCGGCCTCGATCAACGTCCGGACCGACAGGCGCGAGGCGCGCGAGTGCTTCGCGGCATTGGCGGCGGCCTCGAGGATGAGGCGCGAGAGCTGATGGCCGATATGGGCGCTGACCGTCGCATGCGGCGGTTCGAGTTGCCATTCGGTCGCCAGCTGCCAGCGGCGCTCGATCGTCCGCGCGAGCATGTCGAACCGCTGCCCGAGCCCCACCGAAGCCGCGGCGCCGCGATCGGGCGCGAGCCGCTCGAGCCGCCCGCGCAATTCCCGCTGCTCGGCCGCCAGCGCCTCGACCAGTTCGTCGATCCGCTCGGTTGCCCCCGGCGCCGAGGCCGGGATCAGCCGGCGCAGGCTCTGCAATTGCAGCGAGGTTCCGGCGAGCGTCTGCAGCACGCCGTCGTGCAGATCGCTCGCAAGCTCGAAGCGCCGCTGGCGCTCCCGCGCCTCGTCGCGCTCGCGCACCAGCTCCATCTCGTTGGCCCAGGCGACAAACCGCGAAGCGACAATTTCGGCGAGGACCACTTCGTCGGCGCCGAACCCGTCTTGCGCCGCGAGGAGGCAGCCACGCCCGTTGCGGACCGTGAAGGGAACGCCCAGCACGCCGCGGACGCCGGGCGCGCGCAGCAGGCGCGCCGGGAGGGGCGGGCGATCGAGGATGCGGCGGCCCTGCGCGGCAACGATCGTCGTCCGGCCGGACCGCGCATCCCAATGAAAGGCGCGCGCCTCACCGGCCGCGGGCTCGAACCAGCCCTCGACGCGGTCGCGGTCGCGCCGCCTGACCCGCACCCTGCCCTCGAACCAGGACGCCAGCTCGGCGGCGGGTGCGGCGCCCGGAAGCCAGATCAGCAGCAACCGGCGGCTTTCGAGAACCGCGGCCGCATGCTCAAGATAGGCGGGCAACGCGCGATCGGGCGCCGACAATACCGGCCACTCGGTCGCAAGGCTCATCCTGCCGCGCACCGCCTGTTGCGCCCAACCGATATAGGCCAGGACCGCGCCGACGACGCCGATATAGCTCAGGCGCACCAGAAAATCGTCGAGGTTGGTGCGGCCGAGCATCGGGACGCTGACGGAAGACTGGATCGCGACAAACGCCACCGCCGCGGCGAGCGCGGTCCACAAGGTCCCGCGCCACTGCCAGCGCAAATGCGCCGCCAGCATCAGGTAGATAAAGAATGGAAAGAACGCCCTTACCGTCGCCTCAGTAAAATAAACGATGAGAGATACAAAGACGAGATCGACAATGTGCAGGAGCACCCGCGTCCGCTCGGTCATCCGCAACCGATCGCGGGCGCCGAGCGCCAAGACGACGAGCGAGCCGGCGAGATACGCGGCAAAAACGATGAGGGCGAGCCGGTCGCGCGGGGCAGGCCGCGCCGGGTCGATCCACAGCGCAACCAGGGACAAGACGGCGACAATGATCCGCGCAGTCGAGATCACCCGATCGTTGCCGAGACGCAGAACCGTCCCCCGTTCGAGTTGGGGCGACCGCAAGAGGGACGGGTCTCGCAACAGGAAGGTCGCCTCGCTCGTGGGCGTGCTCAAACGCAACCTGCTCCAAATCGGAGTTCAATCCGCGGAGCCCTTCGGCAGGAACATCACGACTAGCCGTTTCGAGCGATTAATGCAACGAATTTTATCTGGTTTGTATCAAATTGTTACCAAGGCCGCCCGGATTGCTGAAAACACCGCCACATACGCTTACTTTTTAGGCATGGCCTGCGGAGGACCGGCCGCCTCAGACGGACAGGCGCCGCCGCACCGCCCCTTCGTCGAGCTCGCCGCGGCGGCCGGAGAGCACGATGTCGCCGCGGTCCATGACGGCGATCGTCTGCGCGAGGTCGCGGGCGAAATCGTAATACTGCTCGACGAGCAGGATGGCGATGTCGCCGCGGTCGCGCAGGAGGGCGATCACCCGGCCGATATCCTTGATGATGCTCGGCTGGATGCCCTCGGTCGGCTCGTCGAGGACGAGCAGGCTCGGGCGCATGACGAGCGCGCGGGCGATCGCCAGCTGCTGCTGCTGGCCGCCCGACAGATCGCCGCCGCGCCGGCGCAGCATGGCGGGAAGCATCGGAAAGAGGTCGAACACATCCTCCGGGATGCGGCGCTTGCCGCGCGGCAGCACGGCGAAGCCGGTCTCCAAATTCTCGCGCACGCTCAGCAGCGGAAAGATGTCGCGCCCCTGCGGCACCCAGGCGATGCCGCGGCGGGCGCGCTCATAGCTCGGCAGCCGGGTGATGTCGGCGCCGTTCCAGCGGATCGTGCCGGCGCTCACCGGGTGCGCCCCGACGATCGCCCGCAGGAGGCTCGTCTTGCCGACGCCGTTGCGGCCGAGCAGACAGGTGACGGCGCCGGGCTCGGCGCTGATCGACACCCCCCGCAGCGCGATCGCCGCGCCGTAATGCAGATCGAGGTTGCCGACTTCGAGCATTCAGCGGCCCAGATAGACTTCGACGACGCGCGGGTCGGCGCTGACATGGTCGATCGATCCCTCCGAGATGACGGCGCCTTCGTGCAACACCGTGACCTTGACCCCGAGCGCGCGCACGAACCCCATGTCGTGCTCGACGACGACGACGCTGCGGCTCCTGTTGATCTCGCGCAGCAGCTCGGCGGTCTCGGCGGTCTCGCCGTCGGTCATCCCGGCGACCGGCTCGTCGACGAGCAGCAGCTTCGGCTCCTGGGCGAGCAGCATGCCGATCTCGAGCCATTGCTTCTGGCCGTGCGACAGATCGGCGGCGCGCCGGTCGCGTTCGGCGCCGAGGCGCACCGTGGCGAGCAGCGCGTCGAGCCGGGCGCGCTCCTCCCTCGTCTCGCGCGCCCGGAGGGCAAAGCGCGGGCTGCGGTCGCCGGCGAGCGCGAGGAGCAGATTGTCGCGCACCGACAAGGGCTCGAACACCGTCGGCCGCTGGAACTTGCGGCCGATGCCGAGCCGGGCGATCGCCGGCTCGTCGAGCTTTGTGAGGTCGGTGTCGGCGCCGAAGACGACGCGCCCCGATTGCGGCTTCGTCTTGCCGGTGACGACGTCCATCATCGTCGTCTTGCCGGCGCCGTTGGGGCCGATGACGGCGCGCATCTCGCCCGGCTCCAGCACCAGCGACAGGCCGTCCAATGCCTTGAAGCCGTCGAAGGAGACGGTGACGCCGTCGAGGTAGAGGAGCGTGTCGGCGTTCACGGCGTCACCTCGCGCGCCGCCCTGTCGGCGGCTAGCTTGTGCTCGGGGGCGGCGGGGCGGCGGCGCGCGGCGAAGATGCCGATGATCCCCCGCGGCAGGAAGATCGTCACCAGGATGAAGAGCCCGCCGATCGCGAACAGCCAGACCTCCGGAAGCGCGCTCGTCAGCCAGGTCTTGCCGAGATTGACGAGCACGGCCCCGAGAATCGCGCCCGAAAGCGTCCCGCGGCCGCCGACCGCCACCCAGATCACCGCTTCGATCGAGTTGGCCGGGGCGAATTCGGACGGGTTGATGATGCCGACCTGCGGCACGTAGAGGGCGCCGCCGATCCCGGCGATGACCGCCGAGACGACCCAGACGACGAGCTTATAGGATTCCGGGCGATAGCCGAGAAAGCGCGTGCGCGCCTCGGCGTCGCGCACGGCGACGAGCACCTTGCCGAAACGCGAGCGGGTCATCGCCCGCGCCAGAAGGAAGGCCGCCGACAACACGAGCGCAGTGACGAGGAGAAGCCCGACCGAGGTGCTATCGCGGTGCAGCGGCAGGCCGAGGATGTCCTTGAAGTCGGTCATCCCGTTGTTGCCGCCGAAACCCATATCGTTGCGGAAAAAGGCGAGCATCAGCGCATAGGTCAGCGCCTGCGTGATGATCGACAGATAGACGCCGGAGACGCGCGAGCGAAAGGCGAACCAGCCGAAGACGGCGGCAAGGACGGCCGGCACCAGCATCGCCATCGCCAGCGCGACGCCGAAATGGCCGAAACCGTACCAGTACCAGGGCAGATGCTTCCAGCCGATGAACACCATGAAATCGGGCAAGCTCGGGTCGGCATAGACGCCGCGCGCCCCGATCTCACGCATCAGATACATGCCCATTGCGTAGCCGCCGAGCGCGAAGAACGCGGCATGCCCGAGCGTCAGGATGCCGGCATAGCCCCACACCAGATCGACCGCGAGCGCGAGGATCGCGTAGCTGAGATACTTGCCGACGAGCGAGACCACGAAGTCCGAGACGTGCACCGCGCTCGCCGCCGGCGTGAGGAGGTTCAGAGCGGCGAGCAGCAGCGTGCCCCCGAGCACCGCGCCCAGCGTCGCCGCCGTCATTCGATCGAGGCGCATCACGCCTCCACCGCCCGCCCCTTGACCGGGAATAGACCGCGGGGCCGGCGCTGGATGAAGAGGATCAAGAGCCCGAGCACGAGGATCTTGCCGAGGACCGCGCCGGCGAACGGCTCGACGAGCTTGTCGACGACGCCGAGAATCATCGCGCCGAGCAAGGTTCCCCACAGATTGCCGACGCCGCCGACCACGACGACGATAAAGCTGTCGATGATGTAGTTCTGCCCGAGGTTCGGGCTGACGTTGTCGATCTGCGAGAGCGCGACGCCGGCCATGCCGGCGATCCCCGAGCCGAGGCCGAAGGTCAAGGCGTCGATCCGCGGCGTCCGGATGCCCATCGCCGCCGCCATGCGGCGGTTTTGCATGACCGCGCGGATGTTGCGCCCGAGGCCGCCCCATCTGAGCGCCGCCATCAGGGCGCCGAGGACGAGGGCGGCGAACAGCATGATCCACAGACGGTTGACGGTCAGCGTCAGGCCGCCGAGCGCGATCGAGCCGCTCATCCAGGCGGGCGAGCCGACATCTTGATTGGTCGGCCCGAAGATGCTGCGCACCGCCTGCTGCAGGATGAGGGAGAGGCCCCAGGTGGCGAGCAGGGTCTCGAGCGGCCGGCCGTAGAGGAAGCGGATCAGGCAGCGCTCGATCAGGACGCCGAGCGCCCCGGCGACGAGAAAGGCGGCCGGCACGGCGATCAGGAGGCCGAACTGCTCGAGCGCCGGGGCGAGGGCGGCGACCAGATGCTGCACGACGAAGGTCGTGTAGGCGCCGATCATCACCATCTCGCCGTGCGCCATGTTGATGACGCCCATGACGCCGAAGGTGATCGCGAGCCCCGCCGCGGCCAGCAGCAGCACC